>JBEKFF010000099.1:0-12156 GCA_050013455.1 Acidobacteriaceae bacterium
CGATTCAATGTCCCAGTTCATGATGAACGCCGGGAACTGGCAATCGAGTTGGGATTCGGAAGTATCGGATGGCACACTTTCCGTCACACCTACCGGTCCCTCCTTATCCTAGTAAAAGCCTCACCTGAGGTGCAAAAGGTCCTGATGCGTCACGCCCAGCAGGCAACGACAGACAATATATACGGGGGGCCAGGGATGGAGGAGAAGAGGGAGGCAAACACCGGCGTTGTGCGGATGGTCCTAGTCAGGGAGTCCTCACGTTAGCCCTTAGACCCAAACCGGGCGCACAAAGCGCCCGGTTTCGTTGGGTTGGGATTTTGGGTTGGTTCCCGTAAATGGTTGCGGGGGTAGGATTTGAACCTACGACCTTTGGGTTATGAGCCCAACGAGCTACCGGGCTGCTCCACCCCGCCTCTTGATTATATGTCGCGGTGTGTTGGGGGTCAATCTTCCCTGAACTTGATCGCAATTCCCGCGGATTGATGAGTGTGTGTGGCGCCCTCTTTGGGCGACGTGCATCTATATAGAAACATTGGACAGTTGCCAGACCGGAACTTTTCTCTTGAAACCGCGTCTGTGATATTGTCGGTGTCCCGCGGAGGCGCTGCGTCGAAACCGCGGAGGAAAAGCCGAGCAAGAACGCGCCGCGGAGGCTTCCGCAAGGCGCAAGAGGAGTAAATGATGAGCGTTCGAGGGTTTCGTGGCGTAGGGATGGCGTTTCTGTTAGCCGGGTTGATGTCCAGTGGAGTGGCAGCCTCGGCGCAGAGCAATTCGGGGCAGGGCAGTTCGACGACGCTTCCGGATGCGCAAATTGAGTCGAATGTGCTCAGAGCGTTAGCTAGCGCTCCAGAGTTGTCTTCACAGAATATTCAGACCTCTACGGTGTATGGGACGGTTACCTTGACGGGCAACGTCCATGATGAGGCGATGCGCACGAAGGCCGAAAATCTGGCGGCGCGGGCGCAGGGCGTCCAAAAGGTGGTGGATGAGTTGGTGCTGGGCGACACGCCACCGGTTCCAGCGGCCGGGCAAGCGGGGCAGGGCGCTCCGAACGGCGCTCCGGCCAATGGCCAGCCGGATGGATCACAAAACATGGTGCTTCAGTCGGATGGAACTTATGCTCCGTCTCAAGGCCAGGCGGGCGCACCTCCGGCGGACCAGAACATGCAGAATGGGGCACCGCCGCCTGACGATCAGCAGATGCAGGGGCAGACCGCGCCTCCTCCTGAGGGCTATGGGGGACAGCAGGGGCCTCCGGATGGGCGGCAGCCGATGAACCAAAACTATGGTCCCCCGGCGAATGGCGGTCCTATTCCAGGCGGCCAGCAGGCAGGAATTCCGGTCACAGTCCCCCCGGGATCAATCTTGAGGATTCGTATCAACCGCGGCCTCGATTCCAACCACATCGAGGCTGGTGTCGCCTTTGATGGAACGGTTCTCACGGACGTCGTGGCTGGAGGGCAGGTCGCGATCCCGCGCGGCGCCACGGTGACCGGCGAAGTCGTAGGAGCCAAGAAGGCTGGCGCGTTCAAGGGGCAGGGTCAGCTGGCGCTCCAGATCGACAGCCTCACGCTGGGGGGCCAGGTTTATCCGCTGCAGACGGAGGTCTGGGCTGCAACTGGCCAGGATAAGACGGCGGGGACGGTTGGAAATACGGTCGGCACCAGTGCCTTTGGAGCCATCATTGGCGGAATTGTGGGCGGCGGAGCAGGCGCGGCGATTGGCGCAGGGGCCGGCGCAGGTGTTGGTTTGGCCGGTTCGGCGGCCACGCCACGCGGGCAGATCATCATCCCGCCAGAATCGGTATTGACGTTCCGGACAGCGGCTCCCACAACGGTGAGGACCGTCTCCGAACGGGAGATGGAGAGGCTTTCCTACCAGGCTGGGCCGCAGCAGCCCAATGGGCCGCCTCAAGTTCGGTACTACAGCCCGTATTACGGCTATTATTACGGTCCACCACGGTAAAGTCAGCAGTTTTGAACTGAGCGAAGAGGCTGCCGAGGTTTTCGCAGCCTCTTTGCTTTGGGCGCTGACCGGTGTTCCGGCTAAACCAATCCTGCCAAGCACCTGCGCCTGATTTATACTTTGCCATGAGCCCCTGCGAGCAGGAGTGGTGCGTCTCGCAGGAGATGGTGCCCCAGCCGTGCGCAAAAACCCCGGGCAGCGAGGTCTCCGTCGGAGATCCGCCTGAAGTGAAGGTCGTTAGCCAAGCATGATCCGCATTCTGCAGCAAGACAGCCGTATCACAAAAGTTATTTTTGCGGTCATTATCGGCGCCGCCATCGTCACAATGGTCATCACCCTTGTTCCGGGCATCTTCGATAACGGTACAGCCAACGATGCCAGCGTCTTCGCAACCGTGCACAGTCCGGGCGTGATCGGCCGCATCGTGGGAGAGACGACCTCCATCAAGACTGTGGATGTGCAGCGTGCCGCCGAACAACAGATGCAGCAGCAGCAACTGCCCGAGTTTTATCTGCAGTTCATCATGCAGCGCGCCGGCACGGTCCAGGTAGAGCGCGCCGTCCTCAAGCATGAAGCTGACCGTCTCGGGCTGCAGGTCTCCGACGATGATCTGCGGAGCTTTCTGCAGCATGGTCCGTATTCCCAATATCTGTTTCCCAACGGCACGTTCATTGGCCAAGATCAGTACGTCAACTTCGTCGAGTCGGCCTTCCGTCTGCCGGTTGCGCAGTTCGAGACGGAGGTAAAGTCGGACATCGAGCTGCAGCGACTGCAGGCGCTGGTCACCGGCGGAGTCAGCGTAGCGGACAGCGCTGTCCGCGCGCAGTATCTGCAGACCGGAACCAAGGTGAAGTTCGACTACGCCGTCATTTCGGGGTCGGACATCAAAGGCGGCATCAATCCCTCGGATGCCGATTTACAGGCCTTCTTCAAGAGCAATGCCGCGCATTATGCGAACGCCGTTCCCGAGACCCGCAAGATCGAATTTTTCAGCTTTGAGACCTCGAATCTTCCCGGTGGAACTCCTGCGGTGAGCGATGGCGACGCGCAGGCCTACTACCAATCGCATCTCGATCAGTACAAGACGCCCGAGCAGGTCAAGACGCGTCACATCCTGATCACAGTGCCCAAGGGCGCCGATGCGAAGACGGACGCGGCGGCCAAGGCCAAGGCCGAAGACATCCTGAAGCAGGTGAAGGCGGGCGGAAACTTCGCCGACCTCGCCAAGAAGAACTCCGACGACCCAGGCAGCAAGGATCAGGGTGGCGAGCTGCCGATGATCGCGACCAGCTCTCTTGATCCCGCGTACGCGCAGGCGGCGATGGCGCTGAATCCGGGCCAGACCTCTGGACTGGTCCGCTCTTCCTTCGGTTACCACATCATCCAGACGGAATCGAAGCAGGCGGCGGAAGTAAAGCCGTTCGCAGAGGTTAAGGCCTCGATTGTTGAGCAGCTGCAGAGTCAGAAGTCGGCTGCGGCGGCACAGAACTATGCGACGCAGCTGACCGCCGAGGCGCAGAAGAACGGCCTGGACAAGACGGCGGCCGCTCATAATCTGCACGTGATCACGACCGACTACGTTGCCAAAAACGCGATCATACCGAGCCTGGCCGATTCCACTGGCCTGCTGGCCGCGGCGTTCAACGCTCCCAAGGGTGCTGCTCCGCAGAGCGCCTCCAGCGGCGAGGGCTTTGCGATCTTCCAGGTGCAGGACATCAAGGCCGCTCACGCTCCGGATTTTGCGAGCTACAAGTCCCATATTCTCGATGATTACCGTTCTCAGAAAACGCCTGAGCTGCTGAACGCGCAGCTGATCAAGCTCTCCGACCTGGCTAAGAAGTTGGGCGACCTGCACAAGGCGGCGGCCCAGATGAACCTCACCGTCAAGTCCAGCGACCTGGTCGGGCGCGATGCGCAGATTACCGACATTGGTTCGCTCACCGGTGCAGCCTCCGTAGTGTTTACGATGCCGGTAGGCGGAATCTCGGGGCCCATCAATGAAGGCGTCAACGGAGCAGTCCTGCAACTGACCGATAAGCAGGAGCCCAGCGCAGCCGACATCGCACAGCACTTCGATGAGACCAAGCAGACTCTGCTCAATCAGCAGCGCCAGGAAGCCTTCAGCGTATTCGTTGACTCGCTGATGAATCGGTACGAGAAGGCGGGAGCCATCATCTACAGCAAAAAGCCGGCTCAATCTCCGCTCGGCAACTAACTTGAACCCCGGTTCATCCTCGTGTAACCGACTCTTGTGCGGCAGTCCTGCACAAGAGTCGGTTACTGTCGTTTGCGGCGGCATCCCAGGCGGCGCGATCGCACGTCCTACGCGGCAGGGCCAATCGCCGTTGGGAATCGCTGTGGCGCCTGGAAGGGTGGAAGATGAACGCTGAGCGTATCTCGGGCGTGCTGTTACATGTCACCTCACTGCCGTCGTTTGGCGGAGTGGGAGACTTTGGCCCGGCAGCCTACGGTTTCGTTGATTTTCTCGCCGCAGCCAAGCAGCGTCTGTGGCAGGTGTTGCCGCTCAGCCCGACGGGCTATGGCAGCTCACCTTACTCGGCGCTGTCGGCGTTTGCGGGCAATCCGCTGCTTATCAGCCTGGAGTTCCTGGTGCGCGATGGGTGGTTGGGGTCGGACCGCCTGGAGAGCATTGCTGGCGGAATGCCGGGCCACGAAGGTCCCTGCGACTTTGGCACGGCCTTCGCAAAGAAGATTCCGCTGATCGAAGAGGCTGCGGCAAACTTCCTCGATCGCGCTTCGCAGGAAGACCGTCTGCGCTTTCAACGCTTCTCCCAGGACAACCTCTCCTGGCTTACCGACTACGCGATCTACAACGTCCTGCGTCGACGCTTCAACTACCTGAGCTGGAATGAGTGGCCACCCGAATATGCTGGCCGCCAACCCGATGCTATGACGCGCCTGATGACCGATAGCGGTCGCGAACTCGCAGTCGAGCAGGTTGTGCAGTTCTTCTTCAACGAGCAGTGGGCCGCTCTGCGAGCATACTGTGCAGAGCGTAAGATCCTCATTCTTGGCGATGTAGCGATCTTCGTCAGCTACGACAGCGCGGACGTGTGGACACATCCCGAGATCTTCGAGCTCGACGAGAGCCGTCATCCCATCCGGGTCTCCGGCGTGCCACCCGATTACTTCTCCGCGACCGGGCAGCGATGGGGCAATCCGCTCTATAAGTGGTCGCTGCTGCAGGAGAACGGCTTCGACTGGTGGGTCGCCCGGATCCGCCGCGCGCTAACGCTGTACGATGAGGTCCGGCTCGATCACTTCCGCGGCTTTGAGGCCTATTGGTCCATCCCTGCAGAAGAACAGACTGCGGTGAATGGACAGTGGATCAAAGCACCGGGTCATGCGCTCTTCAACCGTCTCAAGGAGATCTTTGGGCAACTGCCGTTTATAGCCGAGGACCTCGGCTTGATCACCAAGGAGGTCGACGAACTCCGCGAGTATTTCGGGATGCCCGGCATGCGTATCCTTCAGTTCGGATTTGCGGATCGCGGAGGCCATCTCTATCTGCCCCACCGTTATGTCCCCAACACGGTCGTCTACACCGGCACGCACGACAACAACACCACGCTTGGCTGGTGGTGCGACGATGCAACCGAGTTCGAGCGCGCCAACGTTCAGACCTACCTGCACCGCATCGAGAACGACAGCGACATTGTCTGGGCGATGATCAAGGCGGCTGCAGGCTCGGTCGCCGCCATATGCATCTTCCCCTTGCAGGATCTCCTGCAGCTCGGCAGCGAGGCACGCATGAACACCCCAGCGGCCGCGGGGGGGAACTGGACGTGGCGATTCAACCTGGTTGCGCTGCGCCCCGATCTGGCCTCGCAGATGGCTGCGATCATGGTGATGACAGACCGCGACGGCTATCAGGAGCCCACCGAGGGTCTTACGGCGGGTGGGCCGACGGACGAGGCTTCGCTGCGGGTTCGCGAGGGTTCACAAACCTGAGCTACGCTCTTTCCGCAATTGCATTTCTTGTTCACCCGCAACCGAGTAAACTAGAGAAAACGAGGAGACTTCCGTGCCACTTTCCGGTGAAGCTATTCGCACCATGAACTACGTTGACGACATTTCAGTCACCCTGCGCCGCATCCTTTCGGTGCTTCCCGCTCTCACCCCTGAGGAGCGCGAACGCATCGCTGATCACATTCGCCACGCCGAGCCAAGCTACGAATCTGTCATTACGGCGGTCTCCGCCAAGTAGGCTATGTCGTTCAAGTCAGCGCACACAGTCTAGTGTGCGCTGTCAGGCTCAGGCTTGTACGCCTTTTCAATTAGCGCGCGTGCCTCATTGACGGCGCCTTGCGTGTTGTCTTTCGTCTGCAGCGCCAGCCGATATTCATTTACCGCACGCTCGCGCTGGCCCGCGATGTCGAAGATCTTCCCCAGGTTCACGTGGCTCCAAACCTCCGTCCACTTCGGATCGCCGTCGCCACGGAGGCAATCGCGAAAGCTGTTCGCGGCCGCCTGGTAATTTTTCTGCGCCATATATACTTCGGCCAACCGGTAGTTTGCCAGCGAGCTTCCGCGATCTACCGCCAGCGCCTTCTGGTATGCCGCAATCGCGCCAACTTGATCGCCCTGCGACAGCGCCTGCTGGCCAAGCAGAATGTCGGTCCGCACTGCCAGCTCCGCGGAACTCTTCAGCACCCATTTGTCCGGATCCACGATGATCTTGGTCGGCCGGCCAAAGGTCTCAATCGAATATTGCGCCGCGCTTCCTGCCACATCCACTCGCCGATCCACCGTTTTACCCTCGGTCTCGATGCGCAACTCTATCGGCATGGAAAAGAGGTCAAGGTCCTGCGACACCGACCCCACCGTGCGAAATCCCTTGTCGCCTCCCAGCCGAAAGACGCTGTAGCTATTGGTGTATTCGGGCGCTCCCGTGCCATCCAGCCACTGCGAAAAGAACGCCGTCAGCGGCAGCTCGGAAATAGTCTCGGCCAGCGTCTTCACATCGGTTGTACTGACGCCTTTATCCGCGTACTGCGTCACCAGTGCCTGCAAAAATCGCCGGAAGACCGCATCCCCCATCTCCCAGCGCAACATGTGAAACACCATCCCGCCCTTCTCTAAGGTCATCGACTGGAACTGCTGCGAGAAGGGATCGACGCGCCCCAGCGACGTCAGCGGCTCGGTGTCATACGCCAGCGCGCCCGCCTCGACACCCTTGACAGCGCTCTCGAACGCCGCATTGCCGCTGATCTCCTGCACATACATCAGCTCTGCATACCGGCTCATGCCATTGGTAATCCACGCGTCGCTCAGCGTCGCGGGCGATACCTTCGATCCCCACCACTGATGCGCGACGGTGTTCGCCAACAACCGCGCGCTCCCATGGCTCGGCTTGATCGCAATCACTCCTGGGGCCCAGGCGGCCGATACGGAATCCTCTGGCAGCTCCACTATGTCCAGCCGATCTGTCCCCGCGCTGCCAAACTCCCCGCTCATCGACGCGAACGCCTGCGCAACCGTCGTCGCAAACTCGTCGCCCCGGCTCTGGTTCTCCGGCGTCATATAGACGCGAACATTCGCCGCTCTGGGCGCGCCGATGGCCGGCAGAAACCTACCCACAACTAAACTTCCAGGAAACCCCGATTTGTTCCAGTTGAAGTCGAACTGCACACGCCCATCGACGAGGTCGTGACCGCCGCCGGCAGCACCCCCGCTGCCCACCGCGGTCTCGCCCGACGGGACCGTCACATGAATCTCCGCAGTGAAGCGATCTGTGAATAGCCCCGGCATCGCGATAGGAAACCATCGTCCCGGATATAGCAGCGCACTCACCGGATCGTGCACCTGCACAAAATCAACCCCATGTGCCGGACTTGTCGCCACCGTTGGCACGCCCGCATAGGTGAAGGTCCAGGTCACGCTGTTGCCCTTGCTCACGACGGACAAGGGCGTCACGGTCACCGTCGAGTCCGACGCATCGCGCACACATGTCAGGCGCGCACCCGCACCGTCGCGCACGCTTTCCACCTGTAACGCGTTGTTCAGCCCAAACACCGCGACACCCAGATCTTCGAGCGCGGTCAAGGTCACCGCCGCTCTTGCGCTCAATCTTCCCGTCGCAGGATTTAGGTCAACGTGGATCACGTATCCGGTCACATCAATCTGCGGTCGCAGCGGAACCACCGCCCGCGCATTCGTCACTGCACCAGGCGCGAATACCAAAGCGCAAGCCAGCAGAGACCTCATCATCCTGGCAGGTTTCAGGCTACGCATCAATCACCGCTGATAACAAACGAACCACCGCATCTGCCACCCGTGCAATCGGCGACAAACTCGCAGTACCTTTTGCTCCGCCTTGAGGCACCAGCCGTCGCCGAACCTCGCTCAGCCCGCAAATCTGACGCTCCCGCTCCGGTCCATCGATTAACAGGGGTGTGAGCGCCGATGCAACGTTTGCAGCAGTAAAGTCTCCCTGCAGCAGCTCGGGGATCAGTCGTCGTTGCGCAATCAAATTTACCATCGACACCGGTAGATTTCCGTTGAGGTCCGGTTTTGCGTTGAGCTCTTCAGGATACTCCACCAGCTTCTTCGCCAGCGCAAACGTCAACGCCGAAACCCGATAGACCACCACGAAAGGATTGCCCACAGTCGCCGCCAACACCGTTGCCGTTCCGCTCGCGACCACCGACGCGCGTGCGTGAAACAAGGCCTCGGCCGCATCGGGGACCAGGGTCAATCGCAGCGTCGATGCCTCCGGCCCAAAATATTTAAGGTGCTCCGCATTCAACTCGGCAATATATTTTTGCAACGCCGCGCCATCGATCGTCGACGCTACCGGCAACAGAAACTCGTATCGAGTATGCGCCGCCGGATCGCTCGGCTGCCGAGTTGTGTCGCCATCAAACGTCGTATACGCCGCAGAGCTGCTGATCAGATCGCTCATCGCGAGTTCATGCAGCGCTGGCAAATTGGCGTGAATCTCTTTCCACCGGCTCCCCGGCAGCAGCGCAATCCACGTCTTCGCCGGATCGAGGTGAAACTGCTCAGCATAGACCACGCGGGACATGGTCATGACCGCACTCCCCACCAGCGGGTGCCCGACGAACTCTGCATCCACGCCGCGTTGCTGATAGAAAGTTTCCTCGAATGGAAAGATCACCAGCATCTTGTCCACGCGTTGTTGCACCCAGCGCAGGCGGCTGCGCTTCCAAGCCCATAACTGCGGGCTAACAAACCACACCACCGGAACGCCTGCTCGCCGCAAATGTTTGGCCAGTCGAAAGTTTACATCCGGAAAATCTATTAGCACGCCAATGTCTGGGCGCTCGCGACGAATATTCGCAACCAGTTTTCGATAACTCGCGTATATATGTGGAATGTGCCGAAGGATTTCAGTAAGCCCCATCACGGCGACTTCCTCGGCCTTGACGACGCGCAGTTGCCCGGCCGCCTCCATCTGGCTGCCGCCCAGACCGGTGAAGCTGGCTCCGGGCAGACGCTCGCGCATAGCGGCAATCAGCGCCGCACCGTATGCGTCCCCCGACGCTTCGCCGGCGGAGATGAAAATTCGCGGGTTGGGCTTCGTACCGATGTACCAAGTCTATCTCCGCATTTAGGATGTGGTCATCGGAGATCGCATCATGGCAAATCGGGCTCGAGCCTTTCGCACGCCCCTCGAGCAGGGAAGCCTCTCTCTCGGCTGGATCATTGCGCGGGTCCCGTTTGATCCCGCCGAGGTCTGGCCGAAGATGATTCGTCTGCGCATCCGCGGCGAAATCAATGGCTTCGCCTTCCGCACCTCGCTCTTTCCGGACCCTCGCAGCGGCTACTATCTGCTAGTCAATCGCTTGATGCAGAAGGCCGCCGGCGCTCATCTGGGCGACACCGCCGACTTCCGCCTCGAACCCGATCTCGACGCCCGTGCCGCCGAGCTTCCCGATGAACTTGCCGTCCTGCTGGACGACGAACCGGGCCTCCGCGCTTGGTACGACTCGCTCACCGAGTACACCCGTCGCGAGATTGGCAAATGGATCACCAGCGTCAAGACCGGCGCCTCGCGCATGAAGCGCGCCGAGCAGATGGCCGAACGCCTCCTCGCCACCATGGAAGCCGAAGTCGACCTCCCACCACTGATCACCGCCGCTTTTCGCCGCAATCCCAGGGCTCGCGCTCCGTGGGACAAGCTGACACCGCTGCAACGCCGCCATCAGTTGATGGCTGTCTTCTACTATCAGACCCCAGAGGCCCGCGAGCGCCGTGTTGAGAAGATGATCACCATGTTGCTCGAGAGCGACGACAAGCGCCGCCCTTAGGCTGGTACCGCCGCCGCAGCATCCGCGTCCAATTCCTGGTCTTTATACTGCAGCTGATACAGCTTGTAGTAGAGCCCATGCATTGCCAGCAGTTCCTGGTGCGTCCCCTGCTCACGCAGCTTGCCTTTGTGCATCACCAGGATCGTATCCGCGCGCTGGATTGTCGACAGCCGATGCGCGATCAGCACGGACGTTCGCCCCGTGATCATTCGCTCCAGCGCCAGCCGCACGCGAATTTCTGTCTCTGTATCCACCGAGCTGGTCGCTTCATCAAGAATCAAGATCCCCGGTCGATGGGCCAGCGCGCGCGCAAAGCTGATCAGCTGCTTTTGGCCCGTCGATAGCGTGGATCCCCGCTCCAGCACCGGCTCCGCAAAACCCTGCGGCAGCGTCCGAATGAAGTCCGCGACATTGACTTCTTCGGCCGCATGGGCGACCTCGTCTTCTGTAATCCAGTTGGAGCCAAGGCGGATGTTCTGTGAAATCGTTCCCGAGAATAGGAATGGATCCTGCAACACGACGCCGAACCTCCGGCGAAGGTTACGCAGGTCCTGCTCGCGGACATCCACGCCATCGACCAGCACAGCTCCGCGCTGCACGTCGTAGAACCGCATCATCAGCGCTGTAATCGTGGTCTTGCCCGCGCCTGTGTGGCCGACGATGGCAGCCGTCGCGTCGGGCTCGACCGTAAAACTCACGCCTCGCAGGATCCATTCAATGTCGCTACATCGGCCGAGTTCCTCATCGCTGAGCGTATGCACACGTTCGCGTTGCTTAGGCGTCAGCGTTTGGTAGGTGAACCAGACACCCCGAAACTCGATGCGCCCGCTGCCATCGCCCCGCACCGGATGAGGGCTGCTCTTAATCTCTGTCTGTGTATCAAGCAGCTTGAAGACTCTCTCCGACGCGGCCATTGCCGCCTGCAAAATGTTGTACTTGTCGCTGAGGTCCTGGATCGGCCGGAAAAAACGCTGCGCATATTGAATGAACGCAATCAGAATGCCAAGCGTCACCACCGGGTGCAGGAAGCCGGCATGAACCGCCAGCGCGGGGTTCGCCTGAAGCACGGCAATGCCGCCACGCCATATCACCAGGGCTATGGCAATCGAGCTCAGGAACTCGACCACCGGATAGTAGAGCGCATAGGCGAAGATCGCGTCCGACCACGCCCTCTTATTTTCATCGTTGACGGCTGAGAAATCATTGAATGCGCGATGCTCGCGATTGAATAGTTGCACCACGCTCATGCCCGACACATACTCCTGCGTGAAGGAGTTAATCTTCGCCGTCGCAGCACGCTGTCGCCGGTAGCTCTCCCGCACGTGGCGCCGAAATAGATGCGTCGCGTACAGAATGAGTGGGATCACCGAGAGCGTGAGCAGCGCCAGCAGCCAACTCATCTTTACCATGATGGCCACGATGAACGCCAGTACGAAGACGTCTTCAAAGATCGCTAGTACACCTGACGTAAACATGTCATTGAGGGCGTCAACGTCCGAGGTCAGGCGCGTCACCAGGCGGCCGACTGGATTCCGATCGAAGAACCCAACGTGCATTTGCTGAATATGCCGAAAGATCTGCCGGCGCAGATCGAACATGATCTTCTGCCCGGTCCACTGCATCATGTAGGTCTGAACAAACTCCAGACCGAAGATTAGTCCGAGTGAGGCAAGGTACAGGGTGGCAATCTCTGTGACGCCACGAACCGGGCCAGAGCTAAGCTTGTCGGCGAGCCACGAATGCTTTCCGTGTGTGGGCGCAAAGTATTTGTCGACGGCCACTTTCACGAAGTAGGGCCCCAGCACGTCACTGGCCGCCTTCAGCACAATTGCGACCGCCGAGACGGCAACTTGCAGCTTGTAAGGCGCGAGATACCGAACTAGTCGCCGCATCAGCC
>JBEKFF010000100.1:0-12101 GCA_050013455.1 Acidobacteriaceae bacterium
CCAACCCCAGGCTCGGCCCGCAGCATCCGCCCATCCCCGGCGTGCATAACTCCGGCTGGGTGCAGAGCCCCGGCATGCAGGAGCTCACCGACCCAGCCGCGGAACCCAAGCTCGAAGCCTACGTAAAGTTCGTTGTCGGCGCGTTCGCCGACGACCCCCGCATCCTCGCGTGGGACGTGTGGAACGAGCCCGACAATCCCGCCGAGCAATACGGCCCGCAGCCGCATAAGACCGAGCGCGTCGACCATCTCCTCCCCCTCGCCTTCGCCTGGGCGCGCGCCGAGCATCCCACCCAACCGCTCACCAGCGGCGTCTGGGTCGGCGACTGGTCGCACCCCGATCGCGAGAGCCCCACCACCAAAATTCAGCTGGCCGAGTCGGACGTCATCAGCTTCCACAACTACGGCTGGCCCGAAGAATTCGAGGCGCGCATCAAAGAGCTCCAGCCCCTCGGCCGCCCCATCCTCTGCACCGAGTACATGGCCCGCGGCGCAGGCAGCACCTTCGACAACAGCCTGGCTATCGCGAAGCAGTACCACGTGGCCGCGATCAACTGGGGCTTCGTCGCCGGCAAGACCCAGACCTACTATCCGTGGGATTCCTGGCAGAAACCCTACGTCCTTTCCCAGCCTACCGTCTGGTTCCACGAAGTCTTTCGCCAGGACGACACGCCCTACCGCCAACACGAACTCGACCTGATCCGCCAACTCACCGGCCGCGGAACACCGTAACGGCAGCGCCTTTGGAGATAGCCAACCGCCATGAACAGAGCTGACAACCAGCTAACCGCAGCCCTTACGCTCCGCCCGGCCTCCGCCTGCCGCTGGGACCTCCTCTCCCTCGGCGAAGTGATGCTGCGCTTCGACCCCGGCGAAGGCCGCATCGTTGGCGCGCGCAGCTTTCGCGTGTGGGAGGGTGGCGGCGAGTACAACGTAGCCCGCGGCCTCCGCCGCTGCTTCAACCTCCGCACCTCCATCGCCACCGCGCTGGTCGACAACCCTGTCGGCCGCCTGGTCGAAGACCTCATCCTGCAAGGCGGCGTCGACACCTCGCACATCCAATGGCAGCCCTTCGACGGCGTGGGACGCGACGCGCGCAACGGCATCTATTTCCTCGAGCGCGGCTTCGGCGTCCGCGCGGGCCTCGGCATGATGGACCGCGGCCACACCGCCATCTCGCAACTCAAGCCCGGCACCATCGACTGGGACGCGATCTTCGGCACCGAAGGCGTCCGCGTCTTCCACACCGGTGGCATCATGGCCGCGCTCTCGGAAGACGCCACCGAGGTCGTGCGCGAGGCCATCGCGGCCGCCCGCCGCCGCGGCACCCTCGTCAGCTACGACGGCAACTATCGCGCCTCACTGTGGAAGTCCCGCGGCGGCCGCGCCCGCTCTGTCGAGGTCAACCGCACGATCCTGCCCAACGTCGACATCTTCTTCGGCCACGAAGGCGACGTCGCCTCCGCGCTCGGCGACGACGCCCATCGCCCCGCCTGGCACACCCTCGATACCTTCGCACCCATGGCCGAGCGCGTAGTCGCCGAGTACCCGAACCTCAAGGTCCTCGCCACCACCATTCGCCGCCCTCACACCGCGAATCGCAACAGCTGGAGCGCCTTCGCCTTCGCCAACCACAAAGCCATCGCCGGCCTCGCCTTCGAAGACCTCGACATCCTCGACCGCGTCGGTGGCGGCGATTCCTTCGCGGCCGGCTTGATCCACGGCCTCCTCGCCGGCAAGGATCTCGCCTGGTCTTTAGACTGCGGCATCGCTCACGGAGCCCTCGCCATGACCACCCCCGGCGACGCCTCCATGGTCACCCTCCCCGAGGTCGAGCGCCTGATGAGCGGCAGCCTGCCCGGCACCGTCCGCTGAACGCCATCGGCCGCCAACCCATCCTGTACACTGTCAGGTACTACAACAAACGATTGTCTATCAGTTCGGTACGATCCTCCTTGTATACTCAAGCGATCATGCAGGACAT
Source organism: Acidobacteriaceae bacterium (assembly GCA_050013455.1). Classification (GTDB taxonomy): domain Bacteria; phylum Acidobacteriota; class Terriglobia; order Terriglobales; family Acidobacteriaceae; genus Granulicella. The sequence goes on from JBEKFF010000100.1 coordinate 1,984, forward strand.
TTCCACATTGAATGTGAGACGGTTCGGGACTGAACCGCGGAGCGACGCATGAGAACGAAGCCGCCGAGTCAGTCAGACCCCGTCACCCCTCCCAAGAAGAGGACCAGCCTCAAGGACCTCGCCACGTATCTCGGCGTCTCGCAGACCACCGTCTCCTTCGTTCTGAACGATGCGCCCCTGGCCAAGAATCTGACTCCTGAGACCCGTCGACGGGTGCATGAAGCGGCACGCAAGTTCAACTACCGGCCAAGCTACTTCGCTCTGAACCTCCATAAAACCGGCAGCGATTCGGTCGGCGTCATCGTCCCCGAACACAGTGAAGGCTACTTCACCGTCGTCATGGAGGGCGTCGAGCGCTATCTCCTGCAGAAGCACTTCCTGTACTTCACTGCCTGCCACTACGGCAAGCACAAGCTGGTCAAGGAGTACTCGGACCTGCTGATGAATCGCGGCGCCGAGGGCCTCCTCCTCCTCAACACCAACGCCGACTTCGACACGCCTCTGCCCGTCGTCACCATCTCCGGCCACATGGAGAAGGAGGGCGTCACCAACGTCTTCATCGACCACCGCGCCGCCGCTCGCCTGGCCATCCGCCACCTCTACGACCTCGGCCACCGCAAGATCGCCTTCATGAAAGGCCACCGCTCCGTCATGGACACGGACTTCCGCTGGGAGGCCATGATGCAGGTCGCCCGCGAATTCGGGGTCGAGCCCACGCCCGAGCGCACCGTCCAGCTCACCGTTGGCGGTTGGACCCCGCAGATCGGCTACGAGCCCACCCAGCGCCTGCTCGCCGCCACCCGCGACTTCACCGCCCTCATCTGCTTCAACGACACCGCCGCCATCGGCGCCATGCGCGTTCTCCACGAGGCCGGCATGCGCGTCCCCAACGACGTCTCCGTCATCGGCTTCGACGACATCGTCTCCGCTGAATTTCATGTGCCCAGCCTCACCACCATCCGCCAGCCGCTCAAGCACATGGGCAAGCTCGCCGCCAGCATCCTGCTGGACCGCATCGCCAACCCCGCAGCGCAATACGCCTCCAGCATCCCGGTCAAGCCGGCACTGATCGCCCGCGAGTCCACCGCGCGCGCAGCCAGCTAGAGCCGCCCACCACCGCAAACCCTCGCCGTCCGCGCAGAATCCGAGTTCCCGCTGGTACAATTTCCGGGCAGGTCAGGGTCGCCGCGCTCTGCAATTCATGATGCCGACGCACCCGACCGTGCTGTTTCTCAACCGACTGAATCGGCTTCTGCCCTTCAGAACATTGACCGCGGTTGCAAAAGTTTTGTCCGCAGAGGAGTAAGACAAAAATGGTAATGACGCGCCGGGAATTCGCCCTTTCGATTGCAGCTGCCAGCAGCATGGGTTCGTCCTTATTCGACCCTGCCCTTTCCCCTCTGGGTGTTCCCCGCGGTGTAGTTCCCGGCCGAGTCACCTGGGCGCACGACCCGGCCGCTGTCACGTGGGACGGAACAGGTTCCTGGTGGGCCGACGCCAACAACAACCAGGCTGCGATTGACCGCATGGTCTCCCGCTCCATCCGCGGTCTCACCAATCAAAAGAGCGATGCCCAGGCATGGAGCGCCATCTTCCGCTATTTCAATCGCACCCATAATCGCGGCAACGTCGGATACAAGGCCGGCGAGAAAGTCGCCATCAAGCCAAACCTCAACAACACGACGGATCATGGCACGATCGACCGTCTCAACTCGTCGCCCCATCTCATCCTTGCGCTGGTCCGGCAGTTGACCGGTCCGGGAAAGGTGCCGCAATCGTCGATCACCGTCTTCGATACCAGCCGGTTCATCCCGGGCAATCTCTACGACAAGATTCACAGTGAGTTTCCTGGCGTCGTGTTCGTGGACCATATTGGCGGCGACGGGCGCCTGAAGGCCGAGTTCAAGCCCAACGCAATCCCCTTTTCGGTTCCCAGCCGCAATGCTTCGGGTCTCGATACCACGGTCGTCGAGGCAACGTACCTCATCGATGCGGCCTTGCTGAAAGGCCATGTGAGTTCAGGCATCACGCTTTGCGCCAAAAATCTGTTCGGCGCCACCAGCATTAATCCCGACTGGCGCAAGAACGCGCACGACGGCTTTCCTCCCAACCACGACGGTTCGCCCAGCTACTCCGCCTTCGTGGATTTCCTGGGTCACAAGGATCTTGGCGAGAAGACCATGCTCTTCATCGTCGACGGGCTCTATGGAAGCCAGAACGCGGATGGACCACCCGTACGCAAGTGGAAGATGACCCCGTTCAACGATGCCTGGCCGAGCAGCATGTTCATGTCGCTGGATGGTGTAGCGGTCGATTCAGTCGGCTTCGATTTTCTGACTTCGGAATGGCCTGAGCTCGTGGATATTAAGAATGCCGATAACTATCTGCGCGAAGCTGCTCTCGCGAATGATCCGCCTTCGAAGACCTTCTACGATCCTGAACGCGACGGCATCCGATGCCGCAGCCTTGGCGTACACGAGCACTGGAACAACGCAACCGACAAGAAGTACTCGGGCAACCTGGGAAAGGCGCACGGGATCGAGCTTTTCCAGGTAGGCTGATCGCGGAGCCGACAGGAGACCAAGGGCTTCGCTGACCAGGTAGAAGTTTGGCGTCCCCGACGGGATTCGAACCACGTGTTTACACCATGAGTGTGGTGCCGTCCTGGGCCACTAGACGACGGGGACATTGCATAGGCATTCCTGATTGTTGCCTAAGCCGTTGCTGATTATAGAGGGTTGACGTCCCCAACGGGCCTCGAACTGCCCGTCCACCACGAAGGCGGGAAACAACCTGCTCTCCCTAGTCTCGCGGACGCAGGACCAATTTGCAACATGCCCGATCCTCACCCCATTCCCGCACCCACGCACCGGGTCCGCACCCAAAGCCTGACTCGCCACGCGAAGCCCCTCGCCGTCCGCGCAGGACCTCAGCGAATCAATCGCACATCCATCTTCAACTCATACGCCACGGGTCTTCCATCCGATAGCGCGGGAATAAACTTCCAGTCCTTCGCCGCTTGCAGCAACTCCGGATCGCTTCCCGGCGCCAGCATCCTCGCTGCTTGCACCTTGCCGGCCGCGTCAATGGTTAGCTGAACCGTCTCGTCTCCCTGGGCGACCTCCTGCTCCGCTGCTGTCGGCGGCGGCCTCCACAGCAGAATTGCTTTCGGCTCCTTATCCGCTGCATAAAGCCCCGTCGATTCCTCGTCCTTTACGAGCACCGGCCCCTCGTGCCCAGTCACTCCCAGGGCGCCATACATCAGCCGGCCACCGTTCTGCTGCGAGGGATCTGCCTTCAGGTACTCGTACACCGCAGGCCTCTCCATCCACTTGGGCGGCAGCGTTGCAGAAGCCACCTTCGTCCCCTGTGTTTCGATTCCCCGCGCACGGGCCGCCATCATCGCCGCCTCCACCCGCGCCACGTCGCCAGCCGGCCACACATCCTCCAACTCTGCCCACGCCCGTTCCTGCCTGCCGCTGTACAGGTAGGCCCACACGATCTCCAGCACCGTCGCCTTCGTCTTCCGCAGCCGATCCGAGCCGGAGATGTGCTGCCCGTCGCTCTTCCGAAACTCCGTCAACTCTTCCGCCGTCACACTGTCGCGCAGCGCGGCAATCTGAAGGTCATACAACTCGCGGTACCACGCGCTCACATCGACCAGCCGTCCGTGCTCAAACCGCAGCGCCACCATTGGAGGAGATGCGAAGTCTGCATGGCCCAGCCTGTCAAAACCCTCCACCGCCGCAGCATCCGTCGTCCAGATCGCCACCTGCCCATTGAACTCCGCATCCACCGCCCGATACGACTCTCCGCCCGTCAGGGTCAGCAGGTGCCGCGGCTTCTTCTCCATCGACCAGATCTCGTAGCGCGCGCGTCCGTCATCCTGAGCTGGCCGCACCACAAAGGCCACCACCGGCACACCCAACCCTACATCCGCTCCAAGCACATCGATGTCCACCTGCGCTGCCGTCGGCACCACCACCGCCCTCCCGTCGCCCCAGCGCAGCACCGCTTCGCAGGCCCGAGTAGCAAATCCTCCGCTCCTGACCGCACCCACCCGCACCGTCACCCCGCTCGGAAAACCCGCCTCGAACTGCCCGCTTCCCCGGTCGCACACCACCTGCCGCGACTGCGCCCATCCCCCGCTCGATGACACACCCAACGCCACACAGATCAGCAGCACCGCCCATTGCTTTGTCGGCCTCATCTTCCCTCTTGCCTCCCGGAGCGCGGACACACCGCTCCGCCAGCTCACTCCCGAGCGCGATCGAAATGAAGAACCCCTGAAGCATAATCGAATCGTTCAGGAAACGCTCTGCACGGAGTGGGTGCGAAAACCTGTCAAGCCCCCGAGGCCACCCAATATCGCCAGAACCCGCATGAACACTGGCGATAAATCTTTTCAAAACCTGGCATAGTTACCCGCTCCCACTAGCTACAATTGAAGTAGGCCCTCTTCCAATTCATTCGAATGCAGCCTGCTTGCGGGGACCTCCGCGGTCCAAAAGGCATGGGTTTCGCTCGAATGCGCAGCTAAAGTCTTTAGAAGGGGGTATTGTTGCCCTTAAAGTCTCTGGGTGGCTCATTTACAGGCCGTTTTCACTCCTCAACCCGGCCCTGCTTACGCACTTAACCCGTGTGCATGGAATACTTTAGAGCAAATTTGGGGGAGGGGGGGAGGGGGAGGGGGGTACCCCGACGCTCAACTCCCTGTGCCCAACAAAAACGCCCCGCTTGCGCGAGGCGTTCAGCTTAAAGAAATTCTCAGCGACTCAGTGCTTGCCTTGCGCGCTGGCGATCTTCTCTTCCGCGACGCGCGTCACGGCATTGGCCTCGTCATACTTGGCCTGATCGTCGCCAGCCTGGTCCCAGAGTTCCTGTCCATGAATCAGCTCAGCCTGCGCCTCGGCCGGATCAATCTCATTGGGATGCAGCGCGGTCTCCGCCAGAATGGTCACCCGCTCCGGCAGCACCTCCGCAAAGCCCCAGGCCACGAAGAAGGTCTGCTCGCCAGCCGAGCCGCCGTGCAGACGCACCTCGCCCGCACCCAGCTCCGCCAGCAGCGGCGCAGCGCCGTACAGCGTCTCCAGGTAGCCCGACATCGACGGCAGCTCCACCGCCTCTGCCGTAGCATCCAGCAGCACCCGGTCCGGCGTTACCAGCCGTACCGTCAGCAGCCCCGAATTGTTTCCAGCCTCAGCCATATGCTTTCTCTACGCTCTACTCTCTACGCTCTACGCTCTGCACTTACGCCGTTGCCTTCAGCTTCTCGGCTGCCGCGAGCACATCCTCGATGCCGCCCTTGAGATAGAACGCCTGCTCCGGAATATCGTCGTGCTTGCCTTCGATGATCTCCTTGAAGCTGCGCACGGTGTCTTCGACCTTCACATACGCTCCAGGAATGCCGGTAAAGATTTCGGCGACATGGAACGGCTGCGAGAGGAAGCGCTGCACCTTGCGAGCGCGCGATACGGTGAGCTTGTCCTCTTCCGACAGCTCGTCGATACCCAGGATCGCGATGATGTCCTGCAGATCCTTGTAGCGCTGCAGGATCTTCTTCACGCCCTGCGCCACGTCGTAGTGCTCCTGACCAACAATGCGTGCGGACAGGATGCGCGAGGTCGACGTCAACGGATCGACGGCCGGATAGATGCCCAGCTCCGAAAGCGGACGCGACAGAAGCATCGTCGCATCGAGGTGAGCGAAGGTGGTCGCGGGCGCCGGATCGGTGATGTCATCGGCAGGCACATACACAGCCTGCACCGACGTGATCGAGCCCTTCTTGGTCGAGGTGATGCGCTCCTGCAGCTCACCCATTTCGGTGGCCAGGTTCGGCTGGTAACCGACGGCCGAAGGCATACGCCCAAGCAGCGTGGAGACCTCGGAACCCGCCTGCGTGAAGCGGAAGATGTTGTCGATGAACAGCAGCGTGTCCGCACCCTCTTCGTCGCGGAAGTATTCAGCGACGGTGAGGCCGGTCAGCGCCACGCGCAAACGCGCCCCCGGCGGCTCGGTCATCTGGCCATAGATTAGCGCTGCTTTGCTCTTGTTGAAGTCGTTGACGTCGATGACGCCCGACTCCTGAAACTCATGCCACAGATCGTTGCCCTCGCGGGTACGCTCGCCAACGCCGGCGAACACCGAGAAGCCACCATGCTGTTGGGCCACGTTGTTGATCAGCTCCTGGATGACGACGGTCTTGCCCACACCGGCGCCGCCGAACAGGCCAATCTTGCCGCCCTTCAAGAAGGGCAGGATCAGGTCAACGACCTTGATGCCGGTCTCGAACATCTCTTCCGAGGTCGACTGCTCGTCGAAGGCCGGAGCCTGACGATGGATCGGCATCCGCACCTTGGTGTTGACCGGGCCAAGCTCGTCCACCGGCTCGCCGAGCACGTTGAGCACGCGGCCGAGGGTCTCACGCCCCACCGGCACCGTGATCATCCCGCCCGTGTCGATGGCCTTCATACCGCGCACCAGTCCTTCGGTGGCGACCATCGCGATGCAACGCACGCGGCCCTCGCCGAGATGCTGCTGCACTTCAACGACGACGTCCATCGGCGTCGGCACATTGAAGCCCTCGCTGACGATGCGCAACGCCTGAAAAATGGGAGGCATCTTCGCCTCTTCAAATTGAATGTCAACGGCCGGGCCGCTGATGCTGACGACCTTACCGATATTCTGGTCTGCTTTTTTATCGATGTTTTGTGTCTCTGCCATAAGTCTCTTTCGTAAGCTCGCGTTTGCGCCTAGAGCGCAGCTGCTCCGCTGACAATTTCAATAATCTCTTTGGTGATCGCGGCTTGACGCAATCGGTTCATGGTGAGCGAGAGCTTGTCGATCAGCTCTCCTGCGTTCTTGGTGGCTGCGTCGGTCGCGGTCATGCGGGCTGCATGCTCGGCTGCGATCGACTCCAACAGGGCATGGAAGATCTGGGTTGTGATGTACCGCGGCATCAGATGGCGAAACAGCTGCTCGGGTGACTGGTCGAAGAGGTAATCCACATCGGCAGTGCCAAACTTCTTGGCCTCCTGCTCGTATGCCGTCTCTTCCGGCTCGTTGATCGAGATGCCCGCTTCCTGCGCAGCCTTGCCTGCAGCTTCCTTCTGTTCCTCGGTCATCTCTTCGAGGACCGTGACCTGCTTGGATCCAAGCTTGCGGATGGGCAAAAGCTTTTCGACGACCACTCGTTGCGAGATCACGGACTTGAACTCGTTGAAGACGATATAGACCGAGTCGATCTCTGCCCGCTCGTAGCGCGTGATGATGGAGTTCGCTACCGCTGTGACTTCCGAAAAGCTCGTCTTCAACAGCAGCGTGGGATGTTCGGCGGCGACTTCGATAGGCACCGCGCGATGCCGGATATCTTCGATGTGCTTGGAAAGATCGTTGTCGTAAAGCTCTTCCTTGTGCTCGTAGACCGCCAGCGGGAACCGCTTCTTGAACAGGCCCATCGCCTTCTTTCCAATGGGCTCGAGATCAATATTCTGGCCGATCGCGCGGCGCTCATCGATGAACTTCTGCGCAGCCTTGCCGATGTTCGAATTGAAGCCGCCAGCGAAGCCTTTGTCGCCGGCAATCACCAGGACGAGGACGTTCTTCTCCTCGCGCTCCACCAGCAGCGGGTGCATGATCTCGCCCGTCTCGTCGTTGTAGAGATCGGTGCGCCGCACCAGCGACTGCAACACATTGGCGAGCATCTGCGCATAGGGTCGCGCCTGCAGCGTGTGCTCCTGGGCGCGACGCAGCTTCGAAGCCGAGACCATCTTCATGGCCTTGGTGATCTGCCGCGTGTTCTTCACACTGCGGATGCGTCGCCGTAGATCGAGTACGTTTGCCATTCGTCCTTATGCCGTGCGCTGTTACGCGTTTACCGTTGTCTTGGCTTCCTTGCGGGCGGCGAGGAAGTCCTGCTTGTACTCATTGATTGCGTCGGTCATGCGCTTGCGCAGATCGTCGTCCAAGGCCTTCTTCTTCGTGATGTCCGCGAGGATGTCCGGGTGCGCGGAGTCGAGGAACGGATAGTAGCCATCCTCGAAGGCGCGGAGGTCAGAGACCTCGACGTTATCGAGCAGGCCCTGCGTTCCCGCGAACAGAATCGCCACCTGCTGCGCTGCGGTAAGCGGTGCAAACTGCGGCTGCTTCAGGAGCTCGGTCAAACGAGCGCCGCGGTTGAGCTGGTTCTGCGTCACCTTATCGAGGTCCGAGCCGAACTGCGCGAAGGCAGCGAGTTCGCGGTACTGCGCGAGGTCGAGTTTGAGCGTCGAACCCACCTGCTTGGTGGCCTTGATCGCGGCCGCAAATCCGACGCGCGAAACCGAGAGGCCTACGTTGACGGCCGGGCGAACACCGGAGTTGAACAGGTCGGTCTCGAAGAAGATCTGTCCATCGGTGATCGAGATGACGTTGGTCGGAATGTAGGCCGAAACGTCGCCTGCCTGCGTCTCGATGATCGGCAGAGCAGTCAACGAACCGCCGCCAAGTTCCTTGGACATCTTGGCCGAGCGCTCGAGCAGACGCGAGTGGAGATAGAACACGTCGCCGGGATACGCTTCGCGGCCTGGCGGACGGCGCAGCAGCAGCGAGATCTCGCGATAGCTGGCAGCATGCTTGGAGAGATCGTCGTAGATGATCAGCGCGTGCTTGCCATTGTCGCGGAAATACTCGCCCATCGCGGTCGCCGCGAAGGGTGCGAGATACTGCATGGGCGCGGGCTCAGAGGCCGTTGCGGCGACAACAATCGTGTAGGCCATCGCGCCGTACTCTTCGAGCGTCTGCACAACCGCAGCCACCGACGAACGCTTCTGGCCGATCGCGCAGTAAATGCAGATCAGGTCGTTCTTGGCGGAGTTGATGATGGTGTCGAGCGCAACGGCGGTCTTACCCGTCTGGCGGTCACCGATGAGCAACTCGCGCTGTCCGCGGCCGATCGGAATCATCGTGTCGATAGCCTTGATGCCCGTGTTCATCGGCTCGACAACGGACTGACGCGAGATGACACCGGGAGCAAGCCGCTCGACGGGAAGGAATGTATTCGTATTGATCGGCCCCTTGTCATCGATGGGCTGGCCAAGCGCGTTCACCACGCGACCAATCAATGCCTCGCCTACGGGCACGGACATAATCTTGCCGGTGCGCTTAACCTGGTCGCCCTCTTTGAGCTCGCTGTAGTCGCCGAGAATTACCGAGCCAACCTGGTCTTCGTCGAGGTTCATGGCGAGACCGGAGATGCCGTGCGGGAAGTCAATCAGCTCGCCGGCCATCACCTTGTCGAGCCCATGAATGCGCGCGATACCGTCACCCAGCGAGATGATCGTGCCGATCTCATCCACCTGGATGCGCTGTTCGTAGTTCTCAATCTGCTGGCGAAGCAGCTCGGTGATCTCGTTTGCCTGAATCTTTGCCATGGTGTTCCTTTTCCTTCGAGTCCTTCAAATCTTGTTGCGTATGCGTCTACGCTCCGGCCGCAATCAGCCGAGCTTTGAGTTGCTGTAGTTGCGCGCGAATCGATCCGTCGTAAACAGTGGATCCTATGGTGACGACGGCGCCGCCCAGCAAAGTCGCGTCTTCGCTGTAGGTGGCATGAACGTGCTGCTGACCAGTCATGGTCGAGATCTTTTCCTCAAGGAGCTTGCGGTTCTTTTCATCCAGCGGCAGGGCGCTCACGATCTCCGCCTCCGCGATGCTGGAGTTCTCATCCGCAATCGTGGCATAAGCCGCCACCATGCTCTGCAACTCGTGCAGGCGCTGATGATGGGCGATGACCGCGATGAAATTCCGCACCGTCTTGCTCATGCCGGATTTCGCAGCGATCGCGTCGAGCACCTTGAGCTTCTGGGGCTCGGGAATGGATGGGTTTTCGAGGACTTCGCGGAGTTCCGCGCTGGCTTCCAGCGTTTCGACAAAGTCATTCAACTGCCCTTGCGTGGCGACCACATTTAATTTTTGGTCGGAGATGACAGCAGCCAGGGCACGCGCATAGCGAAGATCAACAGCAGCCATTAGTTGTTGCTCCCTTCGCCAAGCTTGTGAGCAAAACCCTCAACCAATAAGCGATCCGTCTCCGCGGTAACGACGAGTTTGCGGGCGGCCTGCTCGATGGCCAACTCTGCGGC
>JBEKFF010000101.1:0-12017 GCA_050013455.1 Acidobacteriaceae bacterium
CGCTCGTTCTTGCCCTGCCTTTGCCCTGCCCTGCTCTCGCCTTTGCTTTTGCTTTTGCTCGTTTTTCGCCGTCATCCTGAACGCAGTGAAGGACCCCTGTATTGGTCTTTGCCGTTGCCGTTGTTCTTGCCGTTGCTCTTGCCCCTGCCTTTCTTTCTGTCATTCCCTCCGGGAATCTGCTTCTAGCCGATTTCCTGCATCCGCCTCAAGTGCGCATTCCTGATTCTCAAAAACGGAACGGTCATGAGCCCCAGGTTGAAAGGAGATACTCCGACGAGACCTGACGCAACCGCCCAAGACTCACCTCTTGCGTCCCATATCCCCCATCCCAAACCCACTGCCAGCACACCCAGCGCTAGCATCGAATTGAAAAAACCAAACCTACCCCTATTCTCGAGTTCCGCCTTCGCAAGTATCTGTTCTCTTCCGGCGTGGTCCGTAACAGACCCCCTCCGATACAAAACGAATGCCGCAACCAACGTTCCCAGCCAAATCGTTCCGTAAATCAGCTTCTGCCATTCGAGACCCATCCCGGACATCAACAAGACTCGTGAAACGGCGAAGGCCACCACCGTGAAGCCACCCCACAACTGCACGAACCGCTGTCTGAACACCCTCTCCGTCATTCGCGAATTATCCCACAAAGCAAAACGGCGAAGCCCGTAAGCCTCGCCGTTCTCTCTACGCTCTACCATCTACACTCTGCCGTCACGCAGTGACCGGCTCCAGCACCAACGCAAACTTCTTCCCCGTCCGCGCCTTGTACGCATCCTTATGGAACGCATACCCAGCAATCAGCGGCACCGCAATCGTAGCCTCGGCAAACACCATCTGCTCATACGTCAGATCCACCTTGCCCCAGCTAGACGCCTCCTTCAGCGTCGACCCCGACAGCGCACCATCCCGCGCATCGGCCACCGTAACCTGGATCGCATATTTGTGCATCGTCGCATCCGCACCCAGCACATCCGCCGCCACCACGATATCCTGCGCAAAGTTCTTCGGAACGCCGCCGCCAATCATCAGCAGCCCAGTCGTCGGATTCGCCATCTTCAACTGCGTCAGCTCATAGAAATCCTTAGCCGAATCAATCGACACGACAGCCTTCCCGCGCCGCTCATGCTGATGCGCCACCAGCCCAAATCCCGCCGAGCAATCCGAGAACGCCGGACAGAAAATCGGCACGTCTTTCTCGTAACAAGCCAGCACAATCGAGTCATGCTCGCCATCCTTCGGCGTTCTCTTGTGATCGACCAGGTACTTGCCCATCGCCTGGATAAACTCCCGCGAAGAGTAAGCCCGAGGCCCCAGCGAATCCGTAATCTGCTTCATCACGTCATCGCAAATCCGCAGCTCATCCTCATCGATGAACGTGTCATAAATCCGATCGATCGCCAACTCACGCAGCGTGGCATCGCCCGCGCCGTACTTGTACTCATCGCCGGCGATATAGTGCCGATAGCCCAGCGCCTCAAAGAAATCCTGGTCCACAATATTCGCGCCCGTCGACACAATCGCGTCGACCATATTATTCCGCACCAGGTCCACAATCACCTTCTGCAAGCCCGCCGAGATCAACGATCCCGCCAGGCACAGAATCACGCCGCACTCGGTATCGCGCAGCATCATCTCGTAAATATTCGCCGCTCGCGCCAGGTCGCGCGAGCTATAAGCCATCGACGCCATGGCATCCACAAGCCCCACCACGTTGTGCTGCTTGATGTCGAGATGCTGTATCTGATCTTTAAGTAGTTCTTTTTTAGTAGTCATATCCCTTCTAGAATATCGCGTTCCCCCCGCTCCCCACCCGCCGATTCTGTTAAATTCCATTCCCCGCCGCCCAACCCTACCCCAGCACGAACCGCCTCCGCCGAATCGCCACCCAAGCCAGCACCACAAAGAAAACCAGCGCCGCCAGCTTTGCCACATTCGTAATCGGTTCAGTCCCCTTTGGCGCCAACTCATGCAGCGGCGCAATCTTCATAAACGACTGCACAATCAGCACCAGCACATTAAAAAACTCCGCAATCGTCGCCGCAACGATATACGTCTTCGCCCACTTTTTATTCCAAGCCAGCACCGCCACCGCCAGCACCACCAGCGAAATCGCCCCCACCACAATCCCCGGCGTAAGCCCGTGGAACGGGAAGAAGAACCCCGTCACGCTGGTCAAAATCGTAAATAAGAGGAAGACCGCATTCCACGCCGCCATCCGATTGCCGGCAACAAACCCAAACACCACCACCAGCCCCGACGCAATGCCAATCAGGCTGATCACCACATGAATCAAAGTGAAAGTAGACATGAGCGCATCCTTTAGCAAGGGAGTTTGCTACGAAGCCCGACGTCACGCCCATAGTACATGTCCCTGCCGCCAACCCCTACTGCAAAAATTCCTCCACCGCCGCATCAAACTTCACCGGCTGGTCATACATAATAAAATGCCGCGACGGCGTCACCTTCACCACCGTCACATGCGGCATCGGCTTATACCCATCCCGCACCATCGCCTCGTACGCCACCGGGTCGGGCTGTTTCGCGTTCGGGTCCACCGCAAACAGCACCAGCGTCGGCGTCTGGATCTTCGCCACCTCCCCGCGCATATCCGTCAGCATATCCTCATCCACCGCCTCGAACGCCATCTTCCGATCCGTCGCCTTCGTCCACTCCAGCACCTTCGCCTGCCCCGCAGGATCGGTCACCATCTGCCCCACCACCGTCGGCAACATCCCGTCATACTGCCCCTTCGGCATATCGATCATCTGCTGCCGAATCATGTCCGCCACCGTCTTCATCGTCTCCACCGTCGCGTCCGGATTGAACAACACCGCGTAATACGGCAGCGTATCCACAATCACCATCTTCCGCACATCCCCCGGATACTTATCCGCCAGCATCAAGGCCAGCAGCCCGCCCAGCGAGTGCCCCACCACCACCGGATGAATCCCCGCCGCGGCAATATACGCATGCAGCTCCTCCACGATCGGCATCAGCACCGGCCCCGAAGCATTTGGCCCCGCCGGCGTCCCAGCAAACCCATCCACCTGCACCAGGTGCAGCCGATAGTTCGGCGCCAGCAGCCCCGCCTCCCCATCCCACACCGCCCGCGAGCTCGACAGCCCCGGGATCAGCACCACATCCGGCTTCCCCACCGTCCCTGCATCGACCACCGTAAACCGCGTCGGCACCGCAGCTCGGGAACCAGCCTTCGTCCCCGACGCCTGCGCACGCGCCGTCAACGGCTTCACCAGCAACATCACTCCGGCCAAAACCAGCATCACCGTCGCCAACCACTGCATCACCCGCATCGCCCGTTCCATCACGCCTCCTCCTAAACCTTCCACATCCAAATCGAATCAACTGCACCGCTTCTGCTCTTGCATTTCTTTCTGTCATTCCCTCTGGGAATCTGCTTCTGCTCTTGCTCTCCTGGCAGTCGCAGGGACCTACCGTTGCTCGTGACCGTTGCCCTTGCTGTTGCTCGTTTTACGCCGTCATCCTAGAGCGAAGCGAAGGATCCCCGTATTTGCTCTTGCCCTTGCCCTTGCATTTCTTTCTGTCATTCCCTCCGGGAATCTGCTGTTGCTCTTGCTGTTGCTCGTTTTACGCCGTCATCCTAGAGCGAAGCGAAGGATCCCCGTATTTGCTCTTGCCCTTGCCCTTGCATTTCTTTCTGTCATTCCCTCCGGGAATCTGCTTCTGCCCGTGCCTCTACTCTCGCATCTGAGATAGGCCGGGACTTCAGTCCCGGCAATCCCGCCTCCAACTCCAGCCGGGCTTCAGCCCCCAGGACTTTCCCTTTCCCTAACCCCGACGCGTCCGCACACCAATCAACTGCGCCGAGATCATCGCGACCAACGCCACAATCCGAAACCCGCTATTCCACGGATGTTCATTCACCACATATTGCGCGACGATGAAACAAAGACAAGCCACATACAGCAGCCGAACCTCCGCACTCATCCTGCGATAGATCCCGCCGAATCTCCACTTCCGCTCAACCAACGTCTCGTCCATCTCATCCTCGCTCTCGCATGCAGCCATCCCAAGTGCCATGCATCAGCAATCCCGCATGACACTTGTCATCTCCGGCGCCGCAATCTCCGCAGTCGCAGTCGTCCGCATCAAGCTCTGCAAATCACGCGACCCGCTACCATCAACCCCGCCACCGCCAGCACGATCGCCGCGGCCAGAGCTGTCATCACTTCACCAAATATCCCCGAGTGAAACCAGCACGACGCAGCCAGCAGCATGCAAACCGAGTAGTACGCCACATTCTCTCCAACCGTCTTCGGTCTCCAGTTCAAGTCAAGTTTCATCGTCGTTTCCTCTCCTCTTGGTTGATGTTGCGTTTTGGTTGATGTTGCCTTTCGGTCAATGGTGCCTTTTGGTTGATGTTGCGTTGTATCAGGTACCCCAAGCCTTCAGGCTTGGGTCTCATCGTCAGATCAGCGTGGGGCTTTAGCCCCCGGCTTTGCCTCTGCTATTACGTTCTGCTCACCCCGAGTTACGCCTCACGCTCAAACTCGTCATCAAACACGTTGTCGATCATCTTCCCGAACAGCCGCGCAATCTTGAACGCCAAGGGCAGCGACGGATCAAACTTCCCCGTCTCAATCGCATTCACGCTCTGCCGCGACACCTCGAGCTTCTCCGCCAAATACTGCTGCGACCATCCACGCTCCGCCCTCAACTCCCGCAACCGGTTACGCATCGTCGTTCACCCGGTTACGCATCTGCTGCACCGCCTGTGCCAACCCGAACACCAGGAAGAACACCACCCAGCTCACGAACGGCGGAATCGCCGCCGCCCCACTGAGCGAGCGCAGAAAGTCATTCACCATCAGCAGTGCCAGCAACACCGCCGTTCCCACCAGAAGCGATCGCATCGTGATCAGCCGTATGTACTCGTCCTTCTCCTCCGTCAGATAAATTCCCAGCGCGCCCAGCATCCCAAGAATCGGAAGCGCCGGCACCACCGCGATCGTGTACAGCAGCCAGCCATGCGGATGCGCATGTTTCACGATCCACGCCGCGGCAAGCACCACCACCAGGTAGATCGACATCGTCACCATCACCCGCCGCTGATACCGCTTGCTCGCAGGCGTAGACGTTCCACAAATGTTCATCGCGCTCCCCCACTTCCTAACATCGCATCCGCATCCGCCGGCACCCGGTTCTGCACCCGGTACGTCAACTTCGCCACCAGCATCGCCACAAGGAACACGCCCAGCTCCACCGCCGCCGGCCAGCTCCCCTTCCATCCGAACAACTGCAGGAGCCCGTGGAAGCATACCGACGCCATCACCGCCGCCGTCCCCCACAACAAACACCGCACCACCAGCTGGCGATGAAACTCGTCCACCTCTTCGCCCAGGTAGCGCGCCAGCACCGCAATGAACGCCAGCACTGGAATCATCGTCAGCAGCGCGATCACAAACAGCATCGGCCCCGCCGGCTTCGTCCGGTCGACCCAGAACATCGCCGCCATGAACACCACCTCATACGCCACCAGCGCCACCGCTCCGCGCCGGATCAAACCCTTCTTCGCCGCACCCAGCTTCTTCCAGTTCCAGGCCATCTCAACCTCCCTCATTCGAGTCACTCAATGTAAAGTTAGCTTGTCGACAAGTTTCCTTTACATGACAAGCAAACTTTACGACAAGTTTCCTTTACATGTCAAGCGTCCTTTACATTTTTCTTTTCAGGCGCCGATGCGCCTTCCATTTGCGTCCCGAAACTGGGCTAAAGCACACGATTTGCATCCCGAAACCCACCTAAACCGACATGAATTGATACGCTATTACTCACGATGAACGTCAACTTCGCCGAACGCGCGCACAACCACAACTGGAAGCTCGATCCCATCGTGCGCTCGCTCCTCGACACCGACTTCTACAAGCTCCTCATGCTCCAGTTCATCTGGAAGAACTTCCCTAACACCCATGTAACCAGCGAGATACACAACCGCACCCACCACATCCGCCTGGCCGATCGCATCTCCGCCGCCGCCCTTCGCGAGCAGATGGAACACGTCCGCACCCTCCGGCTCCGCCGCAGCGAACTTGTCTGGCTCGCAGGTAACACATTCTACGGCACTAAGCAGATCTTCCACCCTGACTTCCTCACCTGGCTCGAGCGCGACTTCCACCTCTCCGACTACCAGATCAACGAGCACGACGGCCAGCTAAGTATCCGCTTTTCAGGCCTTTGGACCGAAGTCACCATGTGGGAGGTCTACTCCCTCGCCATCGTCTCGGAGATGAAAACCCGGGCCGCCTTAGCGACCCTAAACGAGCTCGAACTCGACGTCCTCTACGCCCGCGCCAAGACCCGCCTCTGGGACAAAATCGAGCTCCTCCGCCCCATCGAAGGCCTCCGTTTATCCGACTTCGGCACCCGCCGCCGCCACAGTTTTCTGTGGCAGGAATACTGCGTTCAGGCCCTCACAACCGCCCTGAACACAAAGGTTTACGAGCGCTTCAGCGGAACCTCCAACACCGCCCTCGCCTACAAACACGACCTCGAAGCCATCGGTACCAACGCCCACGAGCTCCCCATGGCCATGGCCGCCCTGGCCTCCCAGGGCTCCGACGACGACCTCCGCAACAGCCAATACCGTGTCCTCGAACTCTGGCGCCAGTCCTACAATAATGAGCTCCTCATCATGCTCCCCGACACCTTCGGCACGTCGCAATTCCTCGCCCACGCACCGCAGTGGGCAGCTAAATGGACCGGCGAGCGTATTGATTCCAAAGATCCCTTCGTCGCAGGAGACGAGTACATCGCCTGGCTCCAGTCCCGCAACGAGGACCCCCGCACCAAGCGCCTCATCGCCTCCGACGGCCTCGACGCCTCCACCATCGCCCAGCTTCACGCCTACTTCGACAACCGCATCCGCTTCTCCGCCGGCTGGGGCACCTTATTAACCAACGACTTCCGCGGCTGCCACCCCCGCAACGAAGACACCTTCGAGCCCATCTCGCTAGTCTGCAAACTAACCAGCGCCGACGGCATCCCCACCGTCAAACTAAGCGATAACCCCAGCAAATCCACCGGTCCCGCCGAGCTGATCGCCCGCTACCGCCGAGTCTTCAACACCCCAGTCCAAACCGAAATCCCCGTCCTCGTCTAGCCCCAAAAGCGTGCATTTCAGGTAAGACATAGCCCCGTTTCATGACACAAATCGACGTCTTTAGCCTGGTTTCACGACACATTTTCGCGGAGTTTCGCGGGGTCACGAACTATCTGCTAGATAGGTGGGTGAAATGACGCAGGCCGTCCGGTTATCGCTTGTAAGGGATGCGCAGGTTGCCGCCGATTATTTATGGGGAGAGCAGCTGGTTGTGGAGGACCGCCGCGTCTTCAACACCCCGTCCTTGGCTAGCTGGGCTCCTATCCGAAATAGTGAGTGTACCGTAAGTGGTACACTGGAAGCGTGAAGTCGATTCCCTCGTTGAGCATGAAACGAATTCACGCTTCGTTCTTTCGCACCGCCGCGGGCGGCGAACCGGTGCGTGGCTGGCTGAAAGCATTGCAACCGATTGCGGACCGCAAGCGGATTGGCGTGGATATCAAGACAGTTGAGTTCGGTTGGCCGATCGGTATGCCTACCTGCCGTCCACTCAAAGACGGTTTATACGAAGTCCGAACGAATCTTTCAACCGGACGTATTGCTCGTGTGCTCTTCTACATCGATGAACAAAACAGAATGATCCTGCTGCATGGCTTCATCAAAAAGACGCAGAAGACTCCGGAGGAAGACATGGAACTCGCTCGCAGAAATAAACGGCTCCATCAGCTAGAAACGAGATCAACAAAATGAATGCCACGAAATCCTCCAAGCAGCCACGCGAATCCTTCACGCACACCGGCTCCTCTTTCGACGACTTTCTCGACGAAGCGAACATAAGGAACGAGGTCGAAGCCGCAGCTATTAAAAAAGTACTGGCATGGCAGTTCGAGCAGGAGATGCTTAGGCAACAAAAGACCAAGCAAAGCATGGCCAAAGAACTTCGGACCAGCAGATCTCAATTGGATCGCCTTTTGGATCCCGAAAATACAGCCGTATCCCTTGAAACCCTCACCCGCGCCGCAAACGTCCTGGGCAAGCAGCTCGTCTTTGAAATTCGCGACAAAAAGATTCCCCGGCGCAAACCGATCACGCAAAAATCTCAGGGTCTCGCACCCCTCCAAAAGCTGGCGCGCCGGGCTTAGAACAAACCCTCGATATACTTTTCAAATGCGCCTCACCACGATCGCCCGCATCGCCCTCGCCGCCACGCTCCTACCCATCCTCACCACTCCCACCGCCCACGCCTGGGGCCGCGATGGCCACATGCTCATCAACAAGCTCGCCGCGCAAAACCTCCCCACCGACGTCCCCTACTTCCTGCGCAACGGCAACGGCGTGGACGTCATCGAGTGGATGGGCCCCGAGCCCGACCGCTGGAAGCAGCGCGACGCCGAGCCCGAGCTCGTCGCTACCCAATCCCCTGACCACTTCTTCGACTACGAGTGGGGCATCTATGGAGCAACAAGCTGCACCCCTGGAAGTAAAGACTGCATCGACGGCTACAACTTCCCGCGCAAGCGTTACGACTTCATCCGCAACCTCTCTGCCGCGCTTCCGCAACACCCCGAAATCAAGACCTTCGAGACCGTCGGCTTCCAGCCCTGGCAGGTTGAAGAAGTCTGGCAGCGCCTCAAGTCCGACATGCGCGAGTACCGCAAGCTAACCGCCGCCAACCAGGACACGGCTCCAGTGCAGACCGCAATCCTCTTCGACGCCGGCTGGTTAGGCCACTATGTCGCCGACGGCTCGCAGCCCCTGCACAACACCATCCAGTTCAACGGCTGGACTGGCCCCAACCCCCACCACTACACCACCGAACACCACATCCACGCGCAGTTCGAATCCATCTACGTCTCCGCCAACATCAAGCCAGCAGACGTAGCTCCGCTGGTTGCCGCCGCCCAGCCCACCGTCATCGACGACGAGTGGACCCAATATTGGAACTACCTCCACCACTCCAACTCTCTCGTCGAAAAGACCTACCAACTCGAGAAGGACGGAGGCTTCAACGACGCCGGCACCCCCGAAGCCAAGGCCTTCACCGAAGAGCGTCTGGCCGCCGGAGCCATCGAACTCCGCGACCTGATCAACTCCGCCTGGGTCCACAGCGCCGACCCCGTCCAGGAATACCACGGCCCACAGTAAGCGGCTTTTAGCTTTTAGCTTTTGGCTTTTGGCTTTTGGCTTTTGGCTTTTAGCTTTTGGCTCTTGGCTAGAAGCTAGAAGCTAAGAGCTAGAAGCTGTCTTTCCCACACTCTTCGCCATCTTCCGCAGCACCGGCTCGCTCGCCATCGCGATCGCCGGCGCGGCCACCGCGGCAAAAATCGCCCACACCACGAGCGCATGCCACTCCCACGTCCACAGCAGGCGCGTCGTATGCCACGGATGATGCTTCGCCGCATACCAAAGCTCATGTCCCTCGAGCGGCAGCTTCTCGGTGCCAAACACTACGTCGCCCACCTTGATAAACACCGGGAACAGCAAAATCTCCAGCGGATACACCGCGTGATTGCCCACCTGCGACGCCACAAGATTCAACCGGAACGCCGACGCCAGTCCCAAGGCCACCAGCGTCGTCGACCCCAGCAGCGGATTCACCCCCACCACCACACCCAGCGCCAGCGACCACGCGAGCTTATTCGGATCGGCCCCCATCCTCAGCAGGCCCATCACCGGGTTCACAATCCATCGTTGCCAAAGGCTCGCCACACCCTCAGCATATCGGTACACTCACCGCAGCGCCTCTGTTGTTCTCACTGACCCCTTTCAAGGATCCCTGGTTTGTCCCTTCTCAGCACGTCTCTTCTCCGCACGCCCCGCCGCATCTACCGTGTCCTCGCGCTGGCCGCGGTCTTCGCTTACTCCATGGTTGAGGTCCTCATCACGCGCCCACGCACCCGCGCCCTCCGCGCCGCCTGGCTCAGCCGCATCGGCAATCGCCTCCTCCGCACCCAGGACATCACCTTCACCACCGTCGGCCCCATCCCCATGCACGGCGCCGTCATCACCAACCACCTCACCTACGTCGACGTCATCCTGCACGGCTCCATTCGCCCCTGCGTCTTCGTCTCCAAGATCGAACTCCGCAAGACTGCGGTCTTCGGATGGGTCAGCATGATGGCCGGCACCATCTACATCGATCGCGCCACCAGCCGCGCCAACAGCATCACCAAAGCAGCCGAAGGTATGGCCAAGGGTTTCCGCGATAACCTCCCCGTCGTCTTCTTCCCCGAAGGCACCACCGGCGTTGGCGACGTTCCAACCCTCCCCTTCCGCAGCGGCCTTCTCCACCTGGCCATCGCCAACAAGCAACCCGTCACCGCCGGCTTCATCCACTACGACCTCACTCCCTACGACCTCGCTCGCGGCAAGTCCACCCGCAACGACGTCCACTGGGGCCACGAAACCCTCTGGCAACACCTCTGGAACTTCGCCGACCTCCACGGCGTTCACGGCACCATCTACTTCGCCCCCGAGCCCATCGCCTTCTCCGAAGCCGCCCTCAAGAACCGCAAGATCGCCGGCCATGAAGCACAGGCCGCCATCAACGCCCTCGCCGTTCCCCTCCAAACCCCACCCACTGCCTGATGCCCGCCCCGAAAGCGTTCACCCTCTATCCTCTACACTCTATCCCCTATCCCCTGTTCTACTGGCACTGCAACGATGTCCACACCCCCGCCGCAGTCCCCGACGTTGAATCAACCCGAAGATCGATAAATTCTCCCGCCCCAACCACCGCGGATCCCACCACCTTGCAACTCCCATTCGTCGCCGCCGAGCAACTCAACGCCGTGTCCTGCAACGCGCCCGCAAACCCCGCCCGCAACGTCACCGTGATCGTCGCCGACTGCTGCGAGTACACATCCAGCTCCGTCGCCGTACATCCCACCGGCACCCACGCCAGCACCGACCCCGACGTCTCCGTGATACTCGCATTCGGAGAGTTCACTGCGTAGTACAGCGTGTTGTAATTCGCCGTGTGATACATCGCCGCAAACGTCCCACTGCTCGTCCCAGTCCCTGAACCCGATCCCGTTCCAGCCGCCCCCTGCGGGATTCCAAAGTTCAACACCGCCGCCTGCGCCGTCCCGCTGTTGGACACCGTAGCGGGCGCCCCCGCCGCCAACGTCGTCACCGTTCCAATGCTCACCGTCGCCGCCGCACCCTGCGCCCCCATCGAGCCTGTACCTCCCGCTTGTGCTAGTACTACCCAATCGGATGGGTACAGGTCCGGTTCGGCATTACTCCCCGCGACCTGCTCCAGGTACGTCGACCCGGCGAACGTTACCGCATCGTTCACCGCGTACTCCACCGCCGCGCTCCACACCCCGCGAAAGCTCATTCCCACTGCGCCCGCAGCGCCTGTCGCTCCCGTAGCCCCTTTCGCACCGGTAGCCCCTGGCGGGCCTGCTACTCCCGCGGCCCCCGTTGCGCCGACAGCTCCGGCCGCGCCTGCATTACCTGCCTGCGCCAGCACCGCCCACGCCGCCGGATACAGATCCGGCCGCAGCCCCACATTCCCCGCCAACACGGACAAATAACTCTCCCCCCCATAGCTCACCGCGTCGTTCACCGCATAGCTCATCCCGGAAGTCCACGTCCCCAACCACGTCAGCCCCGGCGTCCCATTCGATCCATTGGTGCCATTCGTCCCTGCAGGACCGATCGGGCCCGCGGCCCCTGTCGCTCCCGTAGCTCCCCGCAATCCGGTTGACCCGGTCGCTCCGATCAGACCCTGCGCCCCAGCCGTTCCCGCAACGCCCGGCAAACCTTGTGGCCCCGCCGGACCCGCCGCCCCGGACGCTCCCGTCAGACCCTGCGCCCCCGCTGGCCCCTGCATCCCTGTCGGCCCGGCGACACCCTGAGTTCCCGCCGGCCCCACGTCGCCCTGCAGGCCTGGCCGCCCCGTCGCTCCCCTCGCTCCAGTAACCCCTGGCAGCCC
>JBEKFF010000102.1:0-11694 GCA_050013455.1 Acidobacteriaceae bacterium
CGGCTTCGGCGAAGAAGCATGGGGAGTTGAAGGCGCTGGGGGCGGTGCCGCTGGATTACGCAAACAAGGATTGGATTGGGGAGATGCAGCGGATGGGCGGCGTGGATGCGGTGTTTGATGCGCTGGGGTTTGAGAGCTTCGACGAATCGTATTCGATTTTGAAGAAGGGCGGGATCCTGGTGGGATACGGGCAGCACTTGCGGGCTTTAAAGGGGACTCCTGCGCGGCCGGTTGTGCCGATGGTGCTGAAGTTGTTTGCGCGGAACCTGGCGTTCTGGACGGGGAAGAGGACGACGTTTTTCGGTGTGATGCGAGGTTCGAAGTACTTTGCGACGGATCTGGAGACGCTGTTTGCGTGGCTGAAGGAGGGCAGGATTTCCGTGCCGATCAAGGCGAGGTTCACGCTGGAGGAGATTCAGCAGGCGCACCGGGAGTATGCCGCGAGCGCGGGGATGGGATCGATTGTGATCGAGGTTGCGCGGCCGTAGCGAGGGTTACTGGGCCGGGGCGGTGTGCGTGGGCTTGGCGCCGTGGAAGAGGGCGTGGTTGATGTCGGGCCAGAACTCCTTGGCGACGAAGGAGGCGGCATCGATGCCGATGTCGATGCCCCACTGGCTGCCGAAGCTGCCGACGGTGCGCTCGCGGGTGGGGTAGTAGGTGGTGGAGATGCCGCCGGCGGCGCCAGAGCCGATGACTTCGCTGATGTTGAAGACATCCTTGCCGGCATCGTTACGTGTGATGACAGCGCGGCTGAGAGCGTAGCCGGTACGTTTGAAGAAGCCGCCGCGGCCGAGGGTGTAATAGCGATTGTCCTCGTGGGTGATGGAGGGAACGATGCCTTCGACCAGGAGATTCTCGATGGTTTGATCGGCAGCGGCATGCCAGAGGTAGCGACCGAAGGCGACGCCGCCGGTACCGAACTCAGGATAGGGGTTGCTTTCGAGATCGTAGCCGGCGAGGGCGAGCGGGATGAAGATGGCGGAGTAGTCGAAGGAGTCTTTGAAGGCGGTCGTGAACTTTTCTTTGGCAGTCTGGGGCGGCAGCTTGACGTCGGCACTGACGGCGCGGAAGTTGGGGAGGATGCCGAGGATGCGCGAGGTCTGTTTGGGCGGAGGCTCATTGGATTGCGTCTGGGCCTGCGGTGCGTCGATGTCGGCTGGTGGCGCGGGCTGATCGGTGTCGGCGCTGCTCGAGGTGCTGGCCGCGATGGGTGAGACGGTGAGGTCGAGAGCAGGAGATACGGCGGCCGTCTGGATGGGCGCGGAAGACGCGGGAGTTGGCGTGAAACGAATGTCTGGGAGGGTGGCTTGCTGCGCGTGCAGCGTCGTGCCGCAGACGAAGAGGGTGAGAGCGATGGCAAGTTGGTGGTTCGATGAAAGAAGGCGGCGCATTATTCCCCTTGGGCGATTCCGTACCTTGAGGCTTGCAGGCTTCGTCGTTTGAAGCTGCGTGGTTTGATGAATTGAGACTGTTCTTATGTAGACGCGCGAGAGGGCGACAAGGTTCTCCCGATGAAGGCTTTGTCATCTGTTACTTAGAATATGGATGCCCCGAGAGCCGGGGTGGATGCAATGGCGGGCGAAGATTATGCTGAGGAAGCTGGCATTGTGCTGCCGGACGACAGATTCGAGCGGCGCTGAATTAGGAAGAGGACGGTCTATGAACGAAGTGGCAGGCAGCGGAGTAAAAGGGAGCGAAGCAGCGGTTCAGTATGCGCGGGAGCAGGGGCCACGGTTTGTTGAGGAGCTGAAGGACCTTTTGCGGATTCCGTCGGTGTCGACTGCGCCGGAGCATGCGGGTGATGTTCGGAAGGCGGCGGAGTTTGTCGCGGATGGGCTGCGCGCGGCTGGGATGGAGAATGTAAAGCTGATTGAAACGACTTCGGCTACCCATGAGGGACATCCGCTGGTGTATGCGGATTGGCTGCATGCAGAGCCTTCAGCGGACGGAAAGGCAAGGCCTACGGTGTTGTTGTATGGGCACTATGATGTGCAGCCGGCTGAGCCGCTGGATGAGTGGAAGTCGCCTCCGTTTGAGCCTACGGAGCGGGATGGGAATATCTATGCCCGCGGGGCGGTGGATGACAAGGGGCAGATGTGGATGCATGTGAAGGCGCTCGAGTCGTTGATGAAGAGCGATGGGAAGCTGCCGGTGAATGTGCGCGTGATTGTGGAGGGCGAAGAAGAGGTTGGCGGCGAGGGGATTGCCGCGTTTGTGCGCGAGCATGGCGACCAGTTGAATGCCGATGCGGCGCTGGTTTCGGACACCGAGATGTTTGCGCCGGAGCTGCCGACGTTGTGCGTGGGGCTGCGCGGAATGATTTATACGGAGCTCGAGGCGCGGGGCGCGGCGACGGATCTGCATTCGGGAATGTATGGCGGGGCGGCGCCGAATCCGTTTGTGGCGCTGGCGCAGATGATTGCGAAGCTGAAGGGCGAGGACGGGAAGATAGCGATTCCAGGGTTCTATGACGGGATTGAGGAGCCGACCGGGGCTGAGCTCGCGGCGTGGAAGTCGCTGCCGTTTGACGAGGAAGAGTATCGGAAGCACGAGGTGGGGTCGACTGAGTTGACGGGCGAGTCGAAGTTCAGCGTGCTGGAACGGACGTGGTCGCGGCCGACGATGGATGTGCACGGGATGCCGGGCGGGTTTATTGGCGTGGGCGCGAAGACGGTGATTCCGGCGAAGGCAGTGGCGAAGATCAGCTTCCGACTGGTTCCGGGGATGAAGCCGGAGGCGACGTTTGCGAAGTATAAGAAGTTTGTCGAGGAGATTTGCCCGAAGGGGATCCAGGTGAAGGTGACGATGATTCACTCGGGCGAGCCGATCGTGGTGAGCACGGATAACGCGTATGTCCACGCGGCGACCGAGGCGATGGCCGAGGTGTTTGGGAAAGAGACGGTGTTCGTGCGCGGGGGCGGGTCGATCCCGATTGTGGGGGATTTTGTGCGCGAGCTGGGGATTCCGACGGTGATGATGGGGTTCGGGCTGCCGGACGATAACCTGCATGCGCCGAATGAGAAGTTTCATCTGGCGAACTTTCATCGCGGGATTGAGTCGATTGTGCGGTTTCTGGATAAGGTGGGGGCGGCGGGCTGATGGGCGAGCTGCCGGCGCGCCTCCCGGTGCATGGGTTTGTGCTGGCGGGGGGAAAGAGCTCGCGGATGGGCGAGGACAAAGCGCTGCTGCGGTTTTGCGGGCGTCCGATGGTGGAAATAGCTGTGGAAAAGCTGCGGGGATTCTGTGCAGAGGTTACCATCGCGGGGAACCGGGAGGATTTGGGGGAGTTTGCGCCGGTGGTGCGGGAGACGCGGACAGGGGTGGGGCCGGCGGCGGGGATTGAGGCGGGGCTGCGGGTGGCGTCCGCGGAGTGGGCGCTGTTTATTCCGGTGGACGTGCCGCTGGTTCCGGCGGAATTGCTGCGGCGATGGGCGGAGGAGGCGTTGCGGGTGGGGATGACGGTGAGCTTTCTTGGGGTGGCACGGAAGCAGCCGGCGTTTTGCCTGTTGAAGCGGGAGAGGCGGGGGTCATTTTCCAAGTCGCTGGATGGAGGGGAGCGGCGGCTGGACGTGCTGCTGAATCGCTCGGCGGAGGCGGATGGTTACGCTTCGCGGATGTATGACGAGCACGATCTTTATGGGCGGATCGGGGAGGGTGGTCCGGAGCTGAAGACGCTGGAGCGGTGGTTCAAGAATGTGAATACGCCGGAAGATCTGGCGGAAGCTGAGGCTTGGGCGCTTGAGGGTGGGGAGGGTGGCAGGTAGGGGGCATCCTTCGAGGTGCGGGCTGGATTGTTTTGGGACGGGCGCTTGGAGGGAAAGCGTGCATCATAGGAGGAACAGCTATGAGTGAACGTTCTAACCCTCCTGACTCGCCGACCGAGCCACCTGCGCCCGATGATGCTGCGCACGAGCCAGCCGCGATTTCAGCGCACTCTACCGAGCCGACGGCTATTCCTGACTCTGCGGTAGAGAGGCCCGCCGGTACGGCGACGGAGCTCACGGCCGAGGAGCAGATTGAAAAGCCGTTGATTGACGACGTGTCGGTGGACGTGGCGCCGACGGTGCGGGAGTTCATCTCCGAGACGGCGGCGGCGAACAAGGAAGGAAACGCGGCGATTGGGGAAGAGCCGGTGTCGGCGGCCGAGGAGTCGGCGATGCGGACGGCTGACGGGACCGAGGATGCTGCGGCGGCTGCGGACGAGGTGGCACCGTACATCGCGTTTGAGGGGGTGAACAAGTCGTTTGGTGACCTCGTGGTGCTGAAAGATGTGAGCTTCTATGTCAAACCTGGGGAGACGCTTTGCATTCTGGGTAGAAGCGGAGTGGGAAAGTCGGTATCGCTGCAGATCCTGATGGGGTTTCTTAAGCCGGACAGCGGGACCGTGCTGGTGGCGGGGCAGAACATTGCGGGATACAGCGAGAGCGAGATGCAGGAAGTTCGGCGGAAGGTCACGATGGTGTTTCAAAACGGGGCACTGTTCGATTCGATTACCGTCGGGGAAAATGTGGCGTTCCCGCTTCGGGAACGGGGGGACATGGAGGAGGACCAGATCCTGCAGGTGGTGAAGGGTTTGCTGGAGATGGTGGGGGTGGCGGGGATGGAGAACCAGCTGCCGTCGGAGCTATCGACGGGGATGAAGCGGTCGGTGGCGATCGCGCGGGCGCTGGCGTCACAGCCGTCGGCGGTACTGTATGACGAGCCGACGACGATGGTGGACCCATTAATGGGGCATCTACTTGGTAACCTCATCCAACGTCTGAAAATGCAAATGCATCTCACCAGTATTGTTGTCACGCACGACATGCGATTTGCAGAGAAGCTAGCGGATAGGCTGGTGTTTTTGCACGAGGGCAAGGTCCGTTTCTTTGGAACGACCGAAGAAATGAAGACGAGCGAAGACCCGATTCTGCACGAATTTTTCTCCATGGATGAGTTGGTGTTGCCGGTATAGCGTCTTAAGTACTCATTTCAACAAGCGGTGATCCTTTACAGTAAGAGAGAACCCATAACTGACGATAATGAGCGTGTCTACCGAGAAAGATTTTTAAGTACACACCAACTCCGCCATGAAGCTCATGGCATAACACACGGCCCCGGGACCGAAAAATCAGAACTATGGCGACCCTCGATTATCTGAAGCAAGCGACTATTTCGAGCCAGCGACGCCATCAGGCGCGCATGCAGGAACGGGTTCGGCTGTTTTCCAGGCCGTCGTTTACGATCATGGTTTGGGCGATGCTTGATTTTGTGAGCGCGCTGATCGCCGGGTTTATTGCGTTTCGGATTCGACTGGATCCGGTGGTGAAGCCGACCAGTCATGCGGTGCTTCGACACCTGGAGGCGACGGCTCCGCTGGTTTCGATTGCCTACCTGCTGGTGTTTGGTGTGTACCTGGTGATCTTCGCGCGGCTGTTCGGACTCTATCGGTCGCAGGATGTGCGCAGCGGATTGAACGAGCAACGCCTCACGATGCAGACGACCCTGACGTCAGGGCTGATGCTGTGCGGGACGCTGTATGTGATGAAACAGTACGCGGTTTCGCGCCTGGTGGTGGCACTGACGATCGTGATCACGGCCTCCTTCCTGATGGCTCGGCGCGCGATTGAACGCAAGATGATGCAGCGACGGTATCTGCAGGGGCGGGAGACGCGGAATGTGCTGATTGTGGGGCATGGCCGGGTGGCCCATGCGCTGCGCAATCATTTGCAGGCGCTGCCGCACATGGGTTTCCGCTTCATGGGATTTGTGTCGCTGGAAGACGATGCCGAGGGTGGGTCGGACTCGCAGATTATTGGCAACATTCATAACTGCGTGGCGCTGGCGCGATCGCTGTTTGTGGATGAGATTTATTTCTCGACGCCGGCGGAGAAGCAGACGGTGATTTCCGTGGTGGACGAGGCGCGGGTAAATGGCATTGAGGTGCGGGTGGTGCCTGACCTGTATGACGGGCTGGCGTGGAATGCGCCGGTAGAGTTCATCGGGCAGTTTCCGACGATTCCCCTGCATCAGCGGGAGTTTCCGCGGGGTGCGTTCCTGATGAAGCGTGTGTTGGATGTGTTGTTGTCGTCGCTGGCGCTGCTGGTGTTGTCGCCGGTGATGCTGCTGATTGCCTTGCTGATCCGAATGGATTCGCCAGGGCCGGTGTTCTACCGTGCGGCACGCATTGGGCGTAAGGGCAGGACGTTTACCTGCCTGAAGTTCCGGACGATGGTAGCGGATGCGGACCAGTTGAAGGAAGACCTTGAGCACAGGAATGAGCGCGACGGAATTCTGTTCAAGATGAGTAATGATCCGCGGATCACGAAGGTGGGGGCGCGGCTGCGGAAGTATTCGATGGATGAGCTGCCGCAGTTCATCAATGTGTTGATCGGCGATATGAGTCTGGTCGGACCGCGGCCTCCGCTGGCGTGCGAGGTGGAGAAGTACGACCTGGCGCATCTGCGCAGGCTGGATGTGCTGCCTGGAATTACCGGACTG
This sequence comes from Acidobacteriaceae bacterium, assembly GCA_050013455.1. Classification (GTDB taxonomy): domain Bacteria; phylum Acidobacteriota; class Terriglobia; order Terriglobales; family Acidobacteriaceae; genus Granulicella. The sequence goes on from JBEKFF010000102.1 coordinate 6,481, forward strand.
TGGCAGGTGGAGGCGCGGCAGGATCCGTCCTTTGACAGCTATATCTCTCTGGACACGGCTTACGTCGAGAACTGGAACCTGCTGTTGGATCTTCGCATCCTGGCACGGACGGTGGGAGTGGTGCTGGCGGGGACAGGATCGTAAGAGCAGAGTGTAGGGGATAGAGTGTAGAGCGTAGAGAGAGCGGGAAGGCCTTCGCTTCGCGATAGACTGTAAGGGTGCGGATCGCGCTGGCCCAAATTAATCCAACGGTTGGAGACTTCTCGGGGAACCTGCGGAAGATCGCGGAGTTCGTGGAACGGGCGGCGGCTGAGGGTGCTGCGCTGGTGATGTTTCCGGAGCTGGCGACGTGTGGGTATCCGCCGGCCGATTTACTGGAAAAAGACTCGTTTGTGCGGCGCGCGGAGGAGACTCTCGCGGCGGTGGCGGAGCTTACGCGCGGCGAGGGTCGGCCGGCGGTGCTGTGCGGTTCGCCGATGCGGTGCGAGAGCTCGTCAGGGAAACGCGTGCGCAATGTTGCGGCGCTGATGGAAGATGGCGAGATCAGGTTTGTGCAGCAGAAGATGCTGCTGCCGTTCTATGACGTGTTCGATGAGCAGCGGTATTTTGCGCCGGCGAAGAAGCAGGCGCTGACGGTGGTGAAGGGGAAGGCTGTCGCGATCACCATCTGCGAGGATGCGTGGAACGACAAGATGTTCTGGCCGCGGCAGATGTACACCGTCGATCCGATCGACGAACTGATGCGGCAGTGGGCGGTGCTGCCGCAGCCGCTGAGTGGGCATCGGCTGATTCTGAATATCTCGGCATCGCCGTTCTGGCATGGAAAGCTGGAGGTGCGGCAGCGGATGATTGGCGCGCTGGCGAAGCGGCATCGTGCGACGGTGGTGATGGTGAACCAGGTGGGCGCGAACGATAGCCTGATCTTCGATGGCGGGTCGTTCGCGGTGGGGCCGGACGGTGAGGTGTTCGCGCAGGCGCGCTGCTTTGCCGAAGACCTGCTGGTGATTGAGACCGAGGACGAGGTTGCGATCTCGGGCGAAGATGTGAGCGTGGCGGAGACGTTGGGGGATGAGGATGTCGCGGGGTGCGGGGATCGCGTCGAGAAGACGTGGCAGGCGCTGGTGCTGGGGACGCGGGATTATTTGCGCAAGTGCGGGTTCAAAAAGGCGATTGTGGGGCTGAGCGGAGGGATTGACTCGGCGCTGGTTGCTGCTATCGCTGTAGCCGCGCTGGGTGCGGAGAATGTCGTGGGCATCGGAATGCCGAGTGAGTTTTCTTCTACGGGGTCGGTGACGGATGCGGAGAAGCTGGCGCGGAATTTGGGGATTGCGTTTTCGACGGTGCCGATACGTGGGGTGTATGAGGAGTTTTCAAAGTCGCTGGAGCCGTTTTTCAAGGGAACGAATTTTGGGTTGGCGGAGGAGAATCTGCAGCCGAGGATTCGCGGGAGTTTGTTGATGGCGCTCTCGAATAAGACGGGCGCACTGGTGCTGACGACGGGCAACAAGAGCGAGATGGCATGCGGGTACTGCACGCTGTATGGAGATATGGTGGGGGCGCTGGCGGTGATCGGCGATGTGTATAAGACCGAGGTGTATGAGCTGAGCCGGTGGGTGAATCGCGAGCGCGAGGTGATTCCCGAGGACACGCTGACGAAGCCGCCGTCGGCTGAGTTGCGGCCGGGGCAGAAGGATACGGACTCGTTGCCACCGTATGATGTGCTTGATCCGATTGTGCGGGCGTACATTGAGGACTACCGCTCTGCGGAGGAGATTGTGCGGTCGCAGGGTGTGGAACTTGAGCTGGTGCGGAAGGTGATTCGGCTGGTGGAGTTGAGCGAGTACAAGCGGCAGCAGGCAGCGCCGGTGTTGAAGGTTTCACGCAAGTCGTTTGGTATGGGAAGACGGTTTCCGATAGCGGCGAGACGCGAAGTTTAGTGTGACGGCCGCGAGGCTGGATTTGACTTGAGGAGATACCGCATAGTGAAGAAGTTGATGGTGAATGAGGTTCGCAGCATGAAGACGATCGCAGGGATGATGGTGGTGATGGCGGGCATGGGAGCGTGGGCGCAGGCTCCGGCAGCGCCGGTGATGTCTCCAGCAACTGCGGAGGCGACGCGGGGAACGCAGGCTCCAGCGGGAAATGCAGCGGCGCCGGTGGATCCATTTCCGCCAGTGAATTTAAAGAACTTCACGGCGAGTTCACCGACGACGGCAGAGGTGAACGCGTTTCTGAAGCAGGCTTGGGGTTTTGACGACAATCGCATTTGGAGCATCGCGGCGATCGTCAAGACGCAAGCTCCTGGTGTGGTGAGAGTGGTTGTGTTCGCAGCCGACAAGGCGCATCCGGATAAGGTTTCGCGGAACGAGTTTTTCGTCACGCCGGATGGCAAGCATGCGATTGCGGGTGGCGTGGTCGACTTTGGGCCAACACCGTTTGCGGATCGGCGCGCGCTGCTGCAGCAGCAGGCGGACGGACCTGGCGAGGGCGCTGCGGGTAAAGACCTGCTGATGGTGTTGTTCGCTGACTTCCTGAATGCGCGGTCGAAGGATGCACAGGATGTTGCGAACAACCTGGTGAAGGACATTCCGCAGGCGCGGCTGGTGGTGGAGTATCTTCCGGCTGATGGCAGCCCGTATGCAATGCATGCAGCAGAAGAGGGCGTGTGTGTCCGCAAGGCGAAGGGGGATGCTGCGTTCTTCGCGTATGGACAGGAGATTTACAGTCGGCAGAAGGGGCTGACGGCGACGACTCTGCAGGCGGCGCTGGATGCTGCGGTTGAGGCTGCGGGCGCGGATGCGAAGAGTGTTGCGGCTTGCTCTGCGACGCCGGAGACAAAGGCGGTTGTGGAGGCTTCGATGGCGCTGGCGACTAAGGCGGGTGTGGATCTGGCACCGATGCTTGTGGTGAATGGACGCGTGCTGCCGCCGGTGGACGTTCCTTACGACACGCTGAAGCGCATTGTGGCTTACCAGGCGCAGCTGGATGGGATCAGTGTGAAGGTGCAACCCACGCTGACCAATCTTAAGTAAGTGAACAAGGCTGGAAGTTTCAAGGAGACCGGACAGTGAAGATTACCGTGGTGTCTCCGCATCGCGGAGATGCGGCCTTCGCGCTGGGGCTATCGATTGAGGCGTGGCTCCGAGAGGGCCACGCCGTTGAGGTGGTGAGCTGCTTTACGCGCAGCGAGTTTGCGCCGTACTCGGATGTGGGGTCGGTGCACCGGAACGATCGCGTGTCGTTTGTGACGGCGGTGCGGAAGCGCGAGGATGAGGCGTGGCGAAAGCAGGTTGGGGCTGCGAAGTTCACGATCACGGATTTGAATTTGAAGGATGCTCCGCTGCGGTTGCATGTTGGAGCGGATGAGGTGTTTGGGCGGGCGGCGGATGCTTCGGAGAAAGTGGTGTCGAAGATTCGGATTGCGCTGGAGAGGAGTAAGGCGGGAGCGTGGGTGCTGCCGCTGGGGCTGGGTGGGCATGTCGATCATGTGACGGCGCGGGATGTGGCGTTGAGTGCGCTGGGCGCGGCGGCTGTTCCGGTGGCGTTTTACGAGGAGCTTCCTGAGGCGGTGGGGGAAGGTGCGCAAGAGGCCGTCGATGCGGCGGTTGTGTCGCTGACGTTGGCGGTGCAGAGCACGCTGGAGCCGGTGTTCGCGGGGGGTGATGGCCTGGTCGACGTAAAGGACGCGGTGGCGAAGAAGCGGCGCGTGGCGTGGTGTTATGACTCGCAGATTGACGAGGCGGCGACTACGGGGATTGCGGAGTTTTGCCGGAGGTTTGAGGGCAGGGAGCGGCTTTGGGCGAATGCGGCGTGGCGTTCGCAGGGATTGTAGGGCGGCCATCACAGAGGGTGCGGGGAGTTCGACGGTAGGATGGTGGGGGAGAGTTTGTGCACACACGAACGATAGCGTCGCTGATTGCGGTGATGGGGGTTCAGGTATTTGCCGCGATTGCGGTGATGTCGCTGCATCGCTCGGAGGCGTGGCTGCGGCGTGCGCTGCCGTATGTGATCAGCGTGGCGGTGGGGGTGCTGCTGGCGACGGGCGCGGTGCATCTGCTGCCGGAGGCGGTGGAAGCGCTGGGGAATCGTAGTGGTGTTTGGATTGTGCTGGTCGTGACGATGTTCGGCCTCTATAGCTTTGAGCGCTTGTTTCATGCGTTCTCCGGGGTGAGTGCGGAGCCGGCGGCGGATGCGGAGGAGGCGCATGAGCGGGGACATCATCATCACCATCATGCGTCGAGACCGGCAACGCTGTTGCTGGGGAGCTTCATGCATAGCCTGGTGGATGGTACGGGCATTGCGGCCGCGTTTGCGATTGATGCGCGCGTGGGTTGGGTGACGGCGTTGGCCGTGGGGCTGCACGAGGTGCCGCATCGGCTGGGGGATTTTGCGCTGCTGATTCATATGGGGATTGCGCGTGGACGGGCGGCCGTGCTGGCTGTGGGTGCGGGCGCGTCGAGCTTGCTGGGATGGGGGCTGGTCGCGGCGATGGGTAACGATGGATCGCACAAGGTGGCATGGCTGTTGCCGGTGAGTGCGGGAAGTTTTCTGTATATTTCACTTGTTGATCTCCTGCCGGAGTTGCAGCATGAGCGCCGACCGAGGGCGGTGCTGGGGCAGATTGTTGGCTTGGCGGTCGGGATCGCTCTCGCGTTAGGCTTGACGCATATTCCGGGGGCGTAGGGACGAGAGCGTAGAAGGATCAGGAGCGGAAAGAAGACGATGCGGATTGGTGTGGATGTTGGTGGAACGAAGATTGAGGCGATTGCCCTGGATGCGAAGGGTGCGGAGTTGCAGCGGATTCGCACCGCAACGCCGAAGGGGGATTATGCGGGGACGATTGCCGCGATTGTGGGGTTGGTGAAGGAACTGGAAACGGTGACGGGGCAGACGGGGACCGTGGGTGTGGGGATTCCGGGAACGGTTGTCCGGGCGACGGGGTTGGTGAAGAATGCGAACTCGACGTGGCTGAATGGGAAGCCGTTGCAGAAGGATCTGTCGGACGCGCTGGGCCGGGAGGTGCGCTGCGCGAATGATGCGAATTGCTTTGCGATCAGCGAATCGACAGATGGCGCGGCCAAGGGATATGAGGTGGTGTTCGGCGTAATCTTTGGCACTGGGTGCGGAGGGGGAGTCTGTTTTGGGGGGCGCGTACACAATGGGCCCAATGGCCTGGCAGGGGAGTGGGGGCACACGCCGCTGCCGTGGGCGAGT
>JBEKFF010000103.1:0-11690 GCA_050013455.1 Acidobacteriaceae bacterium
ATCCTTGACCGCAATCCCACCCTCACCCTTCCCCGGCGTGCTCTCGAGCATGCTCTTGCAGAACGGACATCCCACCGCCAACACCTTGTTCTCGCCCCGCTCTGCCAGCCGTCCCTCCGCCTCCCGATACCGGTTATCCGAAATCCTCTCCGCGCCAGCCTCTTCTTCCTTCCAGAACTGCGCCCCACCCGCCCCACAACAAAACGAGTTCTCCCGCTTCCGCTCCAGCTCCACAAAATCATTCGTCAACACCCGCAGCACATTCCGCGGAGCGTCATACACCCCGCTATGCCGCCCCAGGTAGCAGGGGTCGTGGTACGTAACCGACGACTCGGTCGCCTCCACCTCCAGCCGCCCCTCCGCCACCAGCGACTCCAAATACTCGGTGTGGTGCACCACCTTGAAGTCGCCGCCAATCTGCCGATACTCCTTGCCAATCGTGTTCATGCAATGCGGACACGTCGCCACAATCAGCTTCGGGCGCACCGTCGTCAGCGTCGCCACATTCCCGTCCGCCAGCTGCCGATACAGGTACTCATTCCCCGCCCGCCGCGCCGTATCCCCGGTGCAGCACTCCTTCTTCCCGAGCACCGCAAAGTTCACGCCTGCCCGCGTCAGCAACTGCACGAACGCCCGCGCCGTCTTCTGCGACTGCGGATCATAACTCGCCGCGCATCCCACCCAATACAAAACATCCGGCTCAGGATTCTCCTCGATCGTCGGCACCACCAACCCTTCCGCCCACTCCAACCGTTTGTCCTGCCCAATCCCCCAAGGATTACTCGCCCGCTCCATCCCCCGAAACGCCGTCTGCAGCTGCGTCGGAAACTCGCCCTCCATCATCACCTGTTGCCGCCGTATGTCGATGATGTCGAGCATCTGCTCATTCTGCGTGGGACAAACCTCCATGCAAGCCCCACACGTCGTGCAAGCCCAAGCCGCCTCCGCCGACAGCGCAAACTGCAGCAGCGGTCGCGGACTCTCTCCGCCCTTCTCAAACCCCACACCCACCCGCGCCAGCGAGTTCAACTCCATCCGCTTATTGATCTCCAGCGCCGCCGGGCTCAACGCTTTCCCCGTAGCCGACGCCGGACAAACATCCTGGCACCGGTTGCACTGGATACACCCATAAGCATCCAGCAGCCGAGGCCACCCCAGATCCTCCAGCCTCTTCGCCCCCAGCTTCGGCTCCTCGGTCTCCAGATTCACATCCAGCGCCGGCAGCACACCCGACGAAACCTCCCGCGCCACCAGGTACTTCGCCGGCGCCATAAACAAATGGACATGCTTCGTGTACGGGAAATACATCAGGAACAGCAGCACGCTCCCCAGCGCGCCCCAATACCCGAACACCCTCCACGCCTCAGCATTCGCCTGCGAAAATGCATGCGACAGCAGCGAAGCAAACGGCTGAAACCGATCCGTCCCTTCCACCGCCAGCTTCGCTCCCGCACCCACCGCCCGGCTTCCCACGTGGAAAAGTATGAACACCGAAACAATCAGCGAGTCCCTCGAAATATACCGCCGCCGCACATCTTCATGCAGCAGCGTCCGCTCATTGAAACGAAAGTCCCGCCTACCCGGCAGAAAGAATCGCCGCATCACCAGCGCTACCACACCCACCAGCACCAGCGCACTCAGCAAGTCTGCCGCAAGATTGTAGGTCGCGCCCCACCAGCTCCCCGACGAGATCGAAACCGGAAGATACCCCTCCACCGCATCGACAAAGTTCACCAGGATATAAAACGTGAACCCATAAAAAATAAACGAATGAAAGAAGCTCACCCAAGGCCGCTTGCGAAACGTCCGCGACTGCAGCAGCGTCGTCGTCAGCGCATACCAAACCCGCGCCGCCAGCCGATCCCACCGCAAGTCCGCATCCTCACGGCCACGCGCAATGCGTCGATACAGGCGATAGAATCCCCACGCCCCAAACGCGCCAGTAATCGCCGCGAACACCAGGAAGGCAATCTTCTGCGCCAAAGGAAGCATTCGAACTCACCCCACGTACAAACTACTTGCGCAGTTCCTGAATCATCGCAGGCACAATCTCTTTCACATCACCCACAATGCCGTAGTCCGCAATCTTAAAGATCGGAGCGTCCCCGTCTTTATTAATCGCCACAATACACTTGCTCTTGTTCATCCCGGACAAATGTTGCACCGCCCCCGAGATCCCAACAGCAATATAAGCCTTCGGCTGCACAGTTTTTCCCGTCTGCCCCACCTGTTCCGAATAAGGCCTCCACCCCGCATCGACCACCGCGCGCGTAGCTCCTACTGCCGCGCCGAGTTGGTCCGCCAACCCCTCCACCAGCTGCACAAATCCCTCCGGCGTCCCAACTCCGCGCCCTCCGGAAACCACGATGTCAGCCTCCGTCAACGCAATCCGCCCCGTCTTCTCCTTCGTGCTTCCGGTAACGTTGAGCCGCCGCTTCGGCAACTCCAGATCCACATCAAACTGCTCCGCCGCCGCCGTCCCCGGCGCCGCAGCAGCAAACGCCCCTGCCTTCACGGTCACCACCACGACAGCCGCCTTCGCCTCCACACGCTCTGTCACGCGCGTCAGAAATGTGTAGTGCTCGGCATGCAGCACGCCGCCCTCATCCTTCAAACTCGTCACGTCCTCGAGCAACGGTGCATCCAGCTTCACCGCAACCCGCGGACTATACTCCCGCCCACTGCGACTGCCAGCAATCAGCACCACCTCTGCCTCACCCTCTGTAGCAATCTGCGCCACCGCAGCCGACCAAACCTCCGCATCATACTGCGCTAAATCAGCCGAGTCCGCCACCAACACCTGGTCCGCAATCAACGCGGCCGCGGCAGCCACCGACGCCACACCACTCCCCAACACCAGCGCCGCCACATCGCCGCGATTCAACCCACGAGCAGCCGTAGCCAACTCATACGCACTCTTGCTCAGCTTCCCATTCGCATGTTCCGCAACAAATAAAATCACGCAATCACCCCAGCATCTTCCCGCAACATCTTCACCAGCTGTGCCACAGCGCCAGCCGCATCCTTGCCATCCAGAATCTTCTTCAGCCGTTCCTTCACCTGGATCTCCACGCCGTTCACCTTCACCTTCGGCGCCACGCCATAAGCCTCCAGCATCTCCTTCCGAATCTCTTTCTTCTTCGACTTCATGATGTTCGGCAGCGTCGGATACCGCGGTTCATTCAACCCCTGTTGCGTCGTCACCACCGCCGGTAGCGCCACCTCAAACGACTCGCTCCCCTCATCCGCCTCATGCTTCCCCACCAGCGTCGTATCCTTCAACTCCAGCGCGCTCGTCCACGTAGCCTGCGGCCATCCCAGCCGCTCCGCTGTAGCCGCACCCAGCGCTTGGCTATCCCAGTCCGCCTCCTGACCACCGCAGAAGATCAACTCCGCGCCCTCGGTCTTCGCAATCTGCGCCATCACCGCACTCAACGCAATCGCATCCAGAGCCACATCGGTCACCACATGAATCCCGCGATCCGCTCCCATCGCCAGCGCCGTTCGCAGCGCCTCCTCCGCTCGAGCTGCCCCGACGGCGACGGCCACAATCTCCGCCTCCGCACCGCTCTCGCGCAGCCGCAGCGCCTCTTCCACGCCATACTCATCCATGGTGTCCATCACCAGTTTGCTGCCTTCCAACTCCACAGCGCCATTGCGAACCCGCACACTCTCTTCCGCGTCCAGCACCTGGCGTATCAACGTCAAAATCCGCATCCGTCCAACTCCTACCTATACCGTTACGCGCCGATTTCACTATGATTTCAGCGCAGAGAATTTGCGTGTGTCACTGCTGATCTGTTAATTTACCCTCGGGTAGAATAACTACGCAACCCCTTCCCGGAGAATCCCTCGCCCATGCCCACACTAGCCACCGAAACCTCCCTCCCCGCGCCTCTCTCCACCCTCACCGCCGAAGAGCAGATCATCCAGGAGACGGTCCGCAAGTTCGCCCGCAAGGAGATCGCGCCGCTCGTCCGCGAGATGGACGAAGCGCAAAAAATGTCTCCCAAAATCATCTCCCGCCTCTTCGAACTCGGCCTCATGGGCATCGAAATCCCCGAAGAGTACGGCGGCGTCGGCGGCTCGTTCTTCAGCTCTATCCTCGCCGTCGAAGAGATCTCCGCCGTCGACCCCGCCATCGGCGTCCTCGTCGATGTGCAGAACACCCTCACCGTCAACGCCCTCCTTCGCTGGGGCTCCGAAGCCCAAAAGCAGCAATACCTCCCGCGCATGGCCACCGACACCATCTGCTCCTACGCGCTCTCGGAAGCCAGTTCCGGCTCCGACGCCTTCGCCCTCACCACCACCGCGCGCCGCGAAGAGGGATTAACGGGCGGCGACCACTACATCCTCAACGGCCGCAAGCTCTGGATCTCCAACGCCGCCGAGGCCGGCCTCTTCATCGTCTTCACCACCGTCGACCCCGTTGCCGGCTACAAGGGCATCACAGCCTTCCTCGTCGAGCGCGATACGCCGGGCTTCACCATCGGCAAGAAAGAAGACAAGCTCGGCATCCGCGCCTCCTCCACCTGCGAGCTCCTCTTCGACGACTGCCGCGTTCCCGCCGCCAACATCCTCGGCGAGATTGGCAAGGGCTACAAGATCGCCATCGAAACCCTCAACGAAGGCCGCATCGGCATCGCCGCGCAACTGCTCGGCCTCGCCACCGGTGCCTGGGGACACGCCGCCAGGTACACCCAGGAACGCCGCCAGTTCGGTAAACCGATCGCCGAGTTTCAGGCCGTCCAATTCGCTCTCGCCGAAATGGCCACCGACATCGAAGCCAGCCGCCTCATGGTCTACAACGCCGCCCGCCGCAAGCTAGCCGGCCTGCCCTTCCTCAAGGAAGCCGCCATGACCAAGTACTTCGTCTCGCAGGTAGCCGAGCGCGTAGCCAGCAAATGCGTAGAGCTCCACGGAGGCTACGGCTTCGTCAAGGACTACCCCGTAGAAAAGCTCTACCGCGACGCCAAAATCGGCACCATCTACGAAGGCACCTCCAACATGCAGCTAGCCACCATCGCCAAGCAAGTCCTGCAAGGCTAGCGGCCTTTGCCTTTGCCTTTCTTTCTGTCATTCCCTCTGGGAATCTGCTGTTAAAAAGCCCGCGGAGCGCGTTCGTTTCACGCACCCCGCGGGCCTCTTTATTTACAGCGTGTACCGGCCAGCTTCGACCATCACCGCTGAAATTTCGCGCCCCAGCGTCACCGTATTCACGGGCTCATGCTTCGCCAGCCGCCGGAAGATCGCCATCTGCGTCCGCAGCATGTCTCCCTCCGCCACTGCAGCAATCACCCGCTCCGACGCCGTCTCCACAACCCGGAACGACCGCGCTGCATAGTACTTCGTCATCTTGATTGCCAGCGCATTCTTACCCGCCATCTTCTCCGTGCGCAAGATCGCGGACTCCAGCGCCAGCACCTCGATCAACACATCCGCCAGCGCGCCCATCACTTCCTGCTGCTCGGCCAGGTCCATCCCAAAGCGTTGCGAAGCAGCGCCCGCGCAGAACAGCCCAAGCTTCTTCGCACTCGACAGCAGCGCCCGCTCTTCCGCCAGAGGACCTTCGTAGCCAGTCTTCGCCACCGGTCCCGCCATCACCTCATCCATCACCTGCTTAATCGCTGGCAACAGCGCCAGTCGACCCTGCAGCGCCCGCTTAATCATCCATCCTGTAATGATCAGCCGGTTGATTTCGTTGGTGCCTTCAAAGATCCGATTGATGCGCGCATCGCGATAACTGCGTTCCGCCGGAAACTCCTCGACGTACCCGTAGCCGCCATGTATCTGCAGCGTCGAGTCCACCACCCGCTCCAGCATCTCCGATCCCCACACCTTCAGAATCGAGCACTCGACCGCGAACTCTTCGATCCTCTTCTGCACATCCTGCGTGTAGGTGGGCGAGTGTTTATCCAGCCCCGCCAGCGCGGCTTCGATAGCGCCAACGGTTCTATAGATCAGCGCCTCGCCGACATAGATTCCAACAGCACCATCCGCAATCTTCTCCTGCACCAATCCAAACGAACTGATCGGCTTGCCGAACGCAACGCGCTCCTTCGCATAGCGCACGCCATCGCGGAACGACTTCCGCGCCCCACCAATCGCAGAAGCCGCCAGCTTGTACCGGCCCACGTTCAGCACGTTGAATGCAATGTGATGCCCCTTGCCCGCCTCGCCCAGCAGGTTCTCCACCGGAACTTTGCAGTCTTCCAACCGCAGCGGACACGTGGACGACCCGCGAATCCCAAGCTTGTGTTCCTCCGCCGCCACTGTCAGCCCCGGCGTCCCCGCCTCAATCAAAAACGCGGTGAACTTCTCTCCATCGATCTTCGCGAACACCGTAAACAAATTCGCAATACCGGCATTCGAGATCCACATCTTCTCGCCATTCAGCACATAATGCTTGCCATCTTCGCTCAGCTTCGCGACGGTCCGGATATTCATCGCGTCCGACCCCGCCGACGACTCCGACAGCGCATACGCCGCAATCCACTCGCCCGTCGCAATCTTCGCGAGGTACTTCGCCTTCTGCTCCGGCGTCCCATACCACACCAGCGGCAGCGTCCCAATCCCCGCATGCGCGCTGAACGTCACCGAAAAACTTCCCATCACCGCAATATTGTCCGCGATCAAGGCCGACGTCACCTTGTCCAGTTCGAGGCCTCCATACTCTTCCGGCACATCCACGCCCAGCAGCCCCAACTCGCCGGCCTCGCGCATCAGCTTGACGCTCACCTCAAACTTCTTCGCCTCAATCTCCGGCACCTGCGGAAGAATCTTCTCCTCCGCAAAGTTCGCCGTCATCTCGGCAATCTGCTTCTGCTCAGACGAGAGATCTTCCAGGGTAAACACATCCTCCGGCCGCAAATCCTCAATCAGAAAACTTCCACCCGACGCCCGCTTGGTTGGATTCTCTACAGCTGCTGCACTCATCGTCATTCCTCCCGCTCAATTCCTAAAGCTGTTGCCGTTGCCCTTGCTTTTCTTTCTGTCATTCCCTTTGGGGATCTGCTTCTCGCTCTTAATTCTGTAAATTCTCGAAAATTCCAGCAGCGCCCATGCCGCCGCCCACGCACATCGTCACCAACCCATACCGCGCCTTGCTCCGCTTCATCTCCCGGATCAGCGTCGCCGTCAGCTTTGCTCCCGTGCATCCCAGCGGATGCCCCAGCGCAATCGCTCCGCCATTCACATTCACCTTCGCGATATCAATCCCCAGCGTCTTGATCACCGCCAGCGACTGCGCAGCGAACGCCTCATTCAGCTCAATCACGTCGATATCCTCGAGCTTCAGCCCCGCCATCTTCAGCGCCTTGGGAATCGCATACACCGGCCCAATGCCCATCTCCTCCGGGGAACAGCCCGCGTACGCGAACGACACAAACCGCGCCAGCGGTGTCGCCCCAATCGCCTTCGCGCGCTCATCCGACATGATCACCGCAGCCGCCGCACCATCCGACGTCTGCGAGCTGTTCCCCGCCGTCACCACGCCCTTCGCATGGAACGCAGCCTTCAACTTCGCAAGCGCCTCGAGCGACGTATCCGCCCTCGGCCCTTCATCCACCTTGAACTCCCTCTCCTTCGACTCCGGCTTGCCTCCGCCATTCAGCGCCGTGTGCAGCACCTTCACCGCAACGATCTCGTCCTCAAATCTTCCCGCCTCAATCGCCGCCAGCGCCTTCTGGTGGCTGCTCAACGCAAAGGCGTCCGACTCCTCGCGCGTAATCCCGTAGTGCTTCGCCACCCGCTCGGCCGTCAATCCCATCGACATATACGAGCCAGGAAAATTCTCCACCAGCCACGGATTCACCGAAATCTTGTTACCCCCAAACGGCACATACGACATCGACTCCGCACCGCCGGCTACAATCACCTCCGCGCCACCACCACGAATCCTCTCCGCCGCCAGCGCAATCGTCTGCAACCCCGACGCGCAGTATCGATTCACCGTCATCGCAGCCGACTCCACCGGCAGTCCCGCGCGCAGCGCAATCACCCGCGCGACGTTCATGCCCTGCTCCGCCTCCGGCATCGCGCACCCAATAATCACATCCTCAATCTCCGACCGATCCAGCATCGGCACGCGCTCCAGCGCGCCCACCACCGCCGCTGCACCCAGATCATCCGGCCGCGTATTCTTCAGCGTCCCTCGCGGCGCCTTGCCAACCGCCGTACGAACCGCGCTCACCACCACTGCTTCTCTCATCCTCAACTCCTTCTATGCCCACTGCGCTTCATCAACTCTCGCCGTCCGCGCAGGACCGCAGTCTGCGTAAGACCGCCGTCCGCGAAGGACGATTTAGTTTCTGAGCGGCTTCCCGGTCTTCAACGTGAACCCAACCCGCTCCACCGTCTTTGCCTCGCCACACAGCGAGATAAATCCCTCCCGCTCCAGGTCCAGCAGATATTGCTCACTCACGAGCGTCCCCGCCGTCACGCCGCCGCCGGCCAGCACCTTCGCCACATGGTTCGCAATCTTCGCGTCATGCACGCTGATGTACTGCGCCTCCAGCATCGTGTACACGCCCAGCTTCAGCGTCGCCTCCACCGAACTACCCGGTGCGGGAATATCCGTCCGCATCACAGGTGCCGAATACCCACCACGCACCAGCCGGAGCGCCTGAGCCTTCGCATCGCTCACCAGCCGGTCGCGGTTCATCGAGATCGCATCGCTCTCTTCCAAAATCCTCAGCGCCTTCGCCTCAAATGCCGACGTAGAAACCTTCGCCATCGCAATCGTCTCGAACACACTCCTAATCGCCTCGTGCACCTCGACCGACTCCGCGCCACCGCCAGCATTCACCGCTCCCGCAGCCTCGAGCGCCTTCAGCACCATCTCCTTGCAACCGCCGCCAGCCGGCAGCAAACCAACGCCCGTCTCCACCAGCCCGCTATACAACTCCACATGCGGCTGACGCACCGCCGCATGCATCGAGATCTCCGTCCCTCCGCCTAGGCACAGCCCAAACGGCGCCGCAACCACTGGCCGCGGACAGAACTTGATCGCCTGCGTCATCTGCTGAAACTCGCGCACCATCAGGTCAATCTCATCCCACTCCTGGTCCTGGATCCCAAGCAGCAGCTGCATCAAATTCGCACCCACAGAAAAATTCTGCGCGTCGCTCGTGATGATGAACCCGTCGAAGTTTTTCACTGCATCGCTGCCCGGCTGCAACTTCTGCTTCAGGAATCCAACGATGTCCTGCCCCAAGCTGTTCATCTTCGAATGAAATTCGAAGCACCCAATCCCATCGCCAATATCAATCAGCGAGATCCCGGCATTGTGCGCGTACACTCCATTGCTTCGCTTGAAACTAGCCACCGGCGCCAACTCCGGATTCAAGTCCACCGGCCGATACGCTCCCGATGCCACATCGAAAAACTCCGTACCCTCCGCGCGATACCACGACGTTCCACCCGCCGCCAGCAGCTTCTCCACCGCCGCGGGAATCGCCAGCCCAGCGTCCCGCATCTTGGCAACAGTCTCGGGAACGCCCGCCGCATCCCACATCGCAAACGGCCCCAACTCCCAGTTGAAACCGGCCTTCATCGCGCGATCGATCTCGACGATCGTGTCCGCAACCTCCCCAATCCGGTTCGCCGAGTAGGCCCACATCTCCGGCAGCGCTGTCCAGTAAAACTTCGCCACTTTATCCTTCGCCGCATTCCCACTCAGCAGCGATCGAATCCTCCCAGTCAGCGAGTCATTCGACTTCGCCATCTCGATCTCGGCAAGCGCCGCCTTCCCCGCCGGCCGATACTCCATCGTCGCGAAGTCCAGCACCAGGCGCGCTTCCTTACCATCCGCACCGCGTTCCTTCTTGTAGAAGCCCTGCTTGGTCTTATCACCCAGCCACTTGCGCTCCATCAACTGCTCAATAATCGGCGGCAGCGTCACATCCGCACGCTCATCGCGAATGTTCGCTGCAAAATTCCGCGCCACATTTCCCAGCACATCGATTCCCACCATGTCCGCCAGCCGAAACGTTCCGGTCTTCGGCCAACCCATCACGGCGCCTGTCAGTAGATCGATCTCCTCGATGCTCAGCCCCTGCGCCTCCATAATGCGCAGCGTATTCAGCATGAAAAACGTGCCAATCCGATTCGCAATAAAGTTCGGCACATCCTTGGCCGGCACCACCGTCTTGCCCAGCTTCTTATCGGCAAACTCCGCGATCGCCGCAATCGCCTTCACATCCGTCTCCGGCGTTGCAATCAGCTCGAATAGCCGCATATACCGCGGCGGATTGAAGAAGTGCGTTCCAAACCACCGCCGCCGCAAATCCTCCGGAAGAACCTCCGCGACCTTCGCCACCGGCAGCCCGCTGGTATTCGTTGTCAGGATCGCATCCCCGCGCAGATGTGCCGCAACCTTGCTCAGAAGGCTGTGCTTGATCTCCATGTTTTCGGCGACAGCTTCGATCACCCAATCGCAATCCTTCAGCTTCGCCAGGTCGTCTTCAAAGTTCCCAATCCGTATGTGGCTTGCAAATGACGCATCGGCAAACGCCGCAGGCTTAGCCTTCTTCAACGCCTCGAGCGCGCCCGCCGCAATGCTGTTCCGCTCTCCATTCGCAGGAACGATATCCAGCAGCAACACCGGCAATCCCGCATTGGCAATGTGTGCTGCAATCCGTGCACCCATCGTTCCCGCGCCCAGCACGGCCACCCGCCGCACGTCATACACTCTATCGCTCGCTCGTCCATGGGACGAAGCCTCATCCACAACGGTTTCCAATTCCAACGACGCCATCGTCACCACTCCCCCGGACCAAAGTCGGGCTCTTCTCAACCTGTGCGAGATGCCAATATCTCGCAGCCTCACCAGCCCGTGCAGAATACTGAACGCACGGTAAGAAAGTCAACCGACGAAAATCCACCTTCGGAAAAGAAGGGAAATGACCTTTTCCTCAACCTCTAATTCGCCTGTTTCAGTCTTAGTGCTTACTGGCCGCTTTCGCCTGCGTCTTCTTCACCACTGCCGGCTTCGCGTCGCATCCCCGCAGCCCTTGCGTCAGCAGGTCCGCAAACTGCGTCGCAATCTCCTCAGCACCCAGCGCACCCTCCGGCCGATACCACGTCCCAATCCAGTTCACCGCGCCCGCCAGCGCAAACGATGCGAGCTTCACATTGCACGCAGCAATCGAACCGTCACGAATCCCCTCTTCCACGTACGATCGAATCGTCATGTCGATCTTCCGCTTCAGATCCCGCACCTCGCGCCGCGCCTTGGGCGAGAGCTCCGCATCATCCAACATCGCCACGCACCGCCCAAAGTCGAAGCTCACCACCGCCTTCGCGTAGGCCTCCACATAGGCCCGCACCTTGTTCAGCCCATTCCCATGGCTCACCGCGGCCTTATCCAGCAGCTGCTCAATCGCCGCAATCCCCAGGCGATAGCACTCAACTAGAATTTCCTCTTTATTGTGAAAGTAGTAGTACAGCGCGGGCTTGGTGATCTTCAGTCGCGTCCCCAACTCGCTCATCGACGTCCGTCGATACCCGTGTTCGAGGAACAGATGCGCCGCCGTCTGCAACACCGCGTCGCGCTTCGTATCCAGATTGCGTTGCCGCGCCTGGAAAGCCTTCCACGGCTCGCGCGGACCATTCGTCCCCTCTTTTTTATCCACGGTCTTAGCCAAGTTGCCACGTTCCTTCTCGAAACTCAATGAGCCGATTTTCTTCTG
>JBEKFF010000104.1:0-11472 GCA_050013455.1 Acidobacteriaceae bacterium
CTAGGCTAAACACGTCGATTTGTAACCCGAAACAGGGCTAAGTCGCGCATATTTTCACCGCCTCCCCAGCCGGGCGGGCTCCCTTCTGCCCCACAACCGGTGTCGTTCCTCAAGCGTTCCTGGCACGCGTAACCGGCCGTTATCGCTTTCTTCTTGCTAGCTTGGCCCAGTTCAGAGATAATTTCCGCGAGTTCATGGGTTCTGACATGTCTACTCGGGGAGACCCTGCCGAGGAACTCTTCGCTGCGGCCCTGCCCTTATCGCGCGAGGAGCGTACCTCCCTCCTTGATCGCACCTGTGAGGGTGACCCCGACCTGCGCCACGCCGTCGAGGCCCTGCTTGCGGCAAGGGAAGCGCCGGAGGACGCGACAGCCTCTGTCGTGATTGAATCTTCCGATCTGGACACCAATGGCCCCTTCGAAATAGACAGGGTGATCTTCAACCGTTTCAAGATTCTGCGCTTCATCGCCCGCGGCGGAATGGGAGAAGTTTGGGAGGCTTGGGACAGCCAGTTGCAGGAGCGTGTAGCCCTCAAGACCATACGCCCGGACATGGTGCAGCATCCTGAAGTGGTCGAGCGTTTCCGCCGTGAAGTACGACAGGCCCGAGCCATCTCTCATCCCAACATTTGTCGGATTCACGAGCTGTTTACCTACGAAACGCCCTCCCACGCCAAGGGAATCTTCCTTTGTATGGAATACCTTGACGGCCCCACGCTCAGTGAGTATCTCCGCCACAACGGCCCGTTCGAAACGGATGCCGCACTCGACCTCGTGCAGCAGTTAGTACAGGGATTGAACAGCGCCCATGCTCTCGGCGTCGTTCACCGCGACCTAAAGTCCAGAAACATAATGCTCGTGAACGCTGGACCCGGAAAACTGCGCGCAGTGATCACAGATTTTGGACTGGCATTGAACGTTCTCACGCCAAACGGCGGGCTGCAGGAGGCCAGCGGGCAAGGCACGCCCGCTTACATGGCGCCTGAGCAAAGGCTCACGGGCGATGTTACGGCGCTCGCCGACCAATATGCCCTGGGTGTGGTGATGTGTGAAATGACCACCGGTTCTCTCCCCGTTCGCACGGAGAGCAATCCTTTGCAGGAGGCAGAGGGAGGGAAGCTTCCCGCCAAATCGATTCCCGATCGCTGGGCAAACGTCATCGAGCGCTGCTTGGCGACGCACCCGCAAGATCGATTCCCGAGGCTTGACGACATCGTGTCGGCTCTCAGGCCTCCCCGACGAAAATGGCTATTTTGGGCGGCGGGTATCACCATCGCGTGCCTGGTGCTGGCAACAATCGGTTGGAGGTGGCACAATCGTCCAGCCGATCCGACCAGTCTGGCGGTGTTACCGCTTCACAATGCCAGCGGGGACAGTAGTCTCGACTACGTAAGCGCTGGTTTCACCGAGGCGCTTACCAATGACCTGGCTGAAATGCCCGGCCTGCAGGTAAAGGCGGCTGGCATCACCGAACGGTACTCTGCCCAAAGCAACGATCCCGGTGAATCCGGCAGACGTCTGAAGGTGAAATCCGTGGTGAGCGGGTCATTCTCCGAAGCCGGTAGCCAGGTGCGCATTCCCATAGAAATCATCGACGTAAAAAGCGGTTCGCAAATAGGGGGTCAGACCTACGAGGGCGATATTTCCAATCTTGCCGGGCTGCAAAACGATATATCCACCGACGTGGCCTACCACCTCAAGGTTCGTCTCAGTCCGGACATGAAGGCCCGGCTCAAACGCCAATACACCACCAACTCGGTAGCCTATGATGCGTATCTGAAAGGCCGTTACAGGCTCACGAAGCGGTCGGGTGCCGATCTGCTTGCGGCGGTCGCGGAATTTCAAAATGCACTCAATGCTGATCCACACTACGCTCCGGCCTACGCAGGTCTGGCCGAAAGTTACAGCGTGCTGGCGATATTCCGCTCTGGAAACCCGATCCCCATGCTGAAGAACGCCCTCAAAACGGCGGACCAGGCGCTTGCCTTGGACCCCGCCCTGGGTGAAGCCTATGCCTCGCGCGCCTTGGCTCGCGTCACTTTGAACTACGACTGGAAAGGGGCAGAGAGCGACTATCAACGCGCTGTGGAACTAAACCCCAACGATCTGAACGCTCATATTGACTATGCCGTCCACCTGCTGGTCCCCCTGGGGAGAGATGCGGAAGCGCAGGCGCAGATGGCCTATGTACAGGCCATCGATCCGAATTCGCTACTTACGAACATCAGTCGAGCTTGGGTGGCGCAATGCGGTGGGCGGCCAGCCGAGTCGGCCCGCTTGCTGGAAGAGCAACTCAAAACAACGCCCAACCTCCAGCAGGCAATCGAAGTGCTCGCCGTTGACTACCTTGAGCTCAAGCGGCCAGCGGATGCCATCCACCTTCTCCGGACCGCCCCTGTTGATCCCGGGACGGAGGCTGACAGGGCCATCATGCTCAGCATTGCCTATGCTCAGGCCGGAGACCGTGCCAGTGCCGCGAAGTGGTTCAAGCAGGCTTCGGAAAAGGGCGATCCGCAAAATTCTTTCCCGTATCAGACCGCGGTCTACTACACTTCTCTCAGAAATTATCGCAAGTCATTGGACTTGTTGGAAATGGCCTACGCCCGGCGAGACACCGACCTGCTTTCCGTCAAAGTGGATCCCTTGCTAAAGCCTCTGCATTCGGATCCTCGCTTTCAGCAGCTGCTTGGTCGCATGAATATCGAATGAAGGAGGAGGTCACATGACAAGGCAAGAGTTTCTAGATGAGGTGGGATTAAGTAGCGAAGAGTTCCGCGATCTTATCCAAAAGTTTGTTTACTTTCTGGAACCGTTGAATGAAGCCCAGAGGGATGCCATCCACCGCTCGCTGCCGACGATTACGGAAGCCGCCCGTTCGATGGGGCCGAAAGTGACTCCAGATCGACTCGGCGAGATTTTGAAAGAGATTCTCGAAGGGATTGATTACGTCATGCTAAATTGCCATGCCATCCGAGTTATGAACCTCGATCCCAGGAGATCCATTGCCCCCCATCAATACAAGCCCGAGGAACCTGAGTAGCCAAAAAGTTGATGGTTTAGATCGCGTGTTCGGCGCCTCCGAAACCTTTGACCGGTTAAGAGAGATCGGGAACACATTAGGCGTGAGACGCATGGCGGATATCACCGGCCTCGACCGAGTCGGGATACCTGTCTACTCTGCGATCGTGCCATTGTCTGATGACGCCCTCTCTGTTTACAACGGAAAAGGACTGCGGCCCATCGATGCGAAGGTGGGAGCGCTGATGGAGTCCATCGAGCGGCAAACGGCACTCAAGGCCAGGTTGCCTTACATTGAAGCGACCTACCGTCAACTCTCGCAACAGGCCCGAACCCTGGATCCCTGGAAGATTAACCAGGCCTTGTTTGAAGACTTCACACCGGAAAGCCTGTGCAGTTGGGTGCGCGGAACGGACCTGTTTTCAGGAGAACAAGTCTGGGTACCCGCACATTTGGCAGGATACCTTTGGAATGATGTGCCCCATCGTTCACCGTTCACAGTAAACGACAGCAATGGGCTCGCTTCCGGGAATAACCGTCTTGAAGCTGTGTACCATGCGCTCTGCGAACTGATTGAACGCGACTCCTGGAGCCTTGCAGAACTGGGCGCAAGCTTCTTGCCCGCGGCAAGAAGCCAAATCATCCGTGGCAGTTCAGCAGGTCACAGCGATGATCTCGAACATTGTCCTAGCGTTGAAATACCTCAGGACAATGAGTTGTTCCGGGCCTTTCGGGAGGCAGGCTTGGATTTGCAGGTACGGGATATAAGCTCCGCTCTTCAGGTGCCGGCATTTGTTGCTTCCGTAGCAGATGAAAGCATCTTCGGTTTTCCGATGGCGCACGCCGGTTTTGGCTGCAACCCAAACGCCAATGTCGCCTTGCGCCGGGCAATTACGGAAGTCGCGCAGTCGCGTTGCGTCGACATTCAAAGCGTTCGCGAAGATATCGTAGACTCCAACGCACCCAAAGAAACGTTTGCGCCCCACACCAAGCGGATCGCCGTCATAAATCGGAGAAGTTGGGTGACCGCTGAGTCGCGGACCCGCCGCCCCTTTGAAGCGATCGAGTCTCACCGCTTCGACGACCTTAATCAAGATCTCCAGTGGCTAATGGAGCGGCTCCAGTCTGCCGGTTTATCCGAAGCAATTGTCGTAGACTTCACCCCTGGCTGCACAACCCATTCCGTGGTGCGCGTCATTGTTCCTGGGATTGAGTTGTGGGCTAGCGACCACGGACGTGTTGGCCCACGTGCCGTCGAGTTCTGGAACCAACATGCATGACACCGTCGTATTTCTGGGTTCGAGCCTGCCTGTGGCTGAAGCCCGGCGCCTGCTCGATGCGGAGTTTCTTCCGCCCATTTGCCGTGGCGACATCGATCGTTTGCCTGCCAGCATTCGCTTCATCGGAATCATCGATGGGGAATTCTTCCAAAAACTAGCGATCTCGCCGAAGGAAATCATCAAGGCTCTGGATCGCGGCATCAAGGTTTACGGCTCTTCCAGCATGGGCGCACTTCGAGCCGCGGAAACGCACACCTTCGGCATGGTGGGGATTGGCCGCATCTTTGAGCAGTTTCGCGATGGCATTCTCGATGCGGATGACGAGGTTGCGGTCGCTTATGAACCGGGTACCTACCGGGCGCTCTCGGATCCAATGGTTAACCTTCGCGAAGCGTTAGCGCTCGCACTCAGTGCAGGAGTAATTACCGAAAGCCAACACCACGAGCTGATCTCTGCGGCTAAGGCCCGCTATTTCCCGCATCGATCATGGCGCGCGCTCGAGGAGATTTGCCCTCCGCTGAGGATGTTTGCCGAGAGCCAACCCCTTCCGGATGCGAAGCGTGACGATGCACGTGCGCTGTTGACTGCCATGAGATCTGCGCGCAAGCCTGCATCGGCAGAATTGGAAGGAACGTGTGCGCACGCTGAGAGCTCAACGTTGGCTGACCGCTGACGCACCGGCTGCGTTGTTGGGGCTTTCCGGCGGTCCAAAATAGCTGCTTCTGAGTGGGCCGTGCGCGATAACCACGCGCTCGAGTACAAGCGCTGGGTCGACCGCCCAGATATGCAACGTATGCGCACCCGGCTGCGAGATCGAGAGCGGAATCTCAACCTTTCGGCTGTCATCGCTGACAGCAATGCCCCAGTCGAGTTCGGTGTTGTGCTCGAGTGTGTCGATCACTTGTCGTGGTCCATCGTCGACGGAGATGGCCACCCGAAGTCCGCGCCTCGGAACGAAGTTGAGAGTCGGCGCTAAACGCAGGTGCAGCGTGAGGTCTTTCGTGTCATACAGGTACACACTGTAGCTCAGGCCGGCCGGCGAGTTGGTATCACTCGGCGAGTCAACCGGAAATACAGTCATAGCAGACTTGCCTTCGCCATACGCTGGAAGCTCTACCCAGTGTGCCTCCGTGGAATTTAGAGCTCCGCCAGTGCGCGCGGATGTGTCGGCGGCCTCGATGGCCACAACGTTGTCCTGCTCGACGAAGCCTTTGAAGTCAGCGGACGGCGGTTGCCCGGAGGCCTGGACCAGTTGTCCGTTGCGCAGAAAGGGTGGCAAACGGCTCGGAAGCTCATGCGGAGTAATGTGCAACTCATGGCCTCCGGGCTGAAGCTCCGTAACGGCGGGCATGGCGTTGGCTGGAGGCTCCTGCCAGTACGTGTACCCGATGTGTGTCTGATCCATCATGTGGTCCCACTTGCCGCCCAGCAGCTGATGGTTGTATTCGTCGGTTAGCTGCTTGTCCAAAGTAAAGCGACGCTCGACCTCAGACTTGTACTCGTTGGTCTTCATATCGCCAAGACGCGAGCTAAGCGCATTGCGGCCTGCAGCGATATACATCAGCGCGACATTACCGCTGGCATCCACCGGGTATTTCACCAATTCGAAAAAGCTCGCCTGTTCGTCGGCCGGCAGTTCCTTCGCGAGCGCGTCGGTTCGCTGGATCAGCCCATTCCATTCGTCGGCCACACGATCGGCCTCGTTGTAGTTCGTGATCGAGAAGGTATTCGCATCCAGCAGTTCGGGTTTACGGTCGCTGTTCAGGCGAGTGTATCCCTCAACGCTGGAAGCAATCTCCTCGGCATGGTCTGGACCGAACTCGCGCCTAGCCCAGTCCACGGTAAATTGATGCAGGTTGTCCTCATTCCATCGCTCCGGCGTGCGGGCGTAGTCGAGGAAGAATTCGATGGGGAACTCCATCGGCTTCAGATCTCCGACATTCACAATCCAGATGCGATCTGCGCCGTAGGTGAGCGCGATGTGCATCTGCTCCCAGATCTTTGGAACGTAGTTGGTATTGAGCCACTTGTAGTTGCGAGGCCCTCCAACGTAATCGAAGTGATAATAGATCCCGGTCCCGCCCGAACGCTTTCTCTCCTCGGGCGTTGGAACTCGGCGCAGGTCACCCCAGTTGTCGTCCGACCAGAGCAGCGTTACATCGTCGGGCGCCCGCATACCCTTCTCGTAGTAATCCTGCACCTCCTTGTACAGCGCCCAGAGCTGCGGAACCTTGGTGATATCCGGGTTCACAGTCTCTTTCAGAATCTCGCGCTGTTTCGCGACGATGGCTTCGAGCTGCGCGCTCCCCGCCGCGGTGGACATCGGAGTATCGGCCAAACCACGCATCCCGAGCGTCACGATCTGCTCGTAATTCTTGTTGCGGATCATCCCCTCGCGCCAATACTCATCAATCTGCTTCGAGTTGGTTGAATAGTTCCAGGGACCATGGTTCGGATTCTGAGTCCATTCCTTCTCGGCACGCATCATCGGTTCTTCATGCGACGTACCCATCACGATGCCATACTCATTCGCGAGACGCGTGTTCTCAGGATCATCCGTCGCGAAGGCATTGTTCCACATAGCCGGCCACAGGAAGTTCGCCTTGAGCCTCAGTAGAAGCTCAAACACCTTCGTGTAAAACTTGGAATTCATTCCGTCGAACTTTTCAGTGGTCCAGCCGGACAGCGCAGGCGCCTCGTCATTGAGAAAGATGCCGCGGTATTTCACCGCAGGCTCAGCTTGCAGGTGTCTACCCGGCTCGACGATCAAGGTGTCGTGATGTGGAATGCGCACGTCTGCCCACCAATACCAGGGCGAGACGCCAATCTGTTCCGAGAGATCATACGCAGCGTAGATGGTGCCGCGCTTGTCTGCCCCGGCAAGAACGAGCGCGCGACTCACTCCTGGAAATGGCCTCTCCACGACGGTAGTAACGGCAGACTCCCAGTGGCCTTCGACGCCCGCGACGTCCAGCTTATGGCGACGAATAAGATCGTCGATCAAAGGGCTATGTCCAATCGTGCCCAGGATGATCGGGGTGGTCTTTGCCGCATCGCCCACCGCGTGCAGAATGGCCGGAGTCACTCCCGAAACCCGTTGAATATCATCGCGAAGATCCCCCGCAACCCGCACCACGCCAGGCCAATCATCATCGCTGACGAGAATCGGTGTCGCTTTCCCTTGGCTGACAACCGGAAAGCCTGGAGAGCCGGCAGTGAACGCGACATACGGCTGCTCCCCGATGCCTTGGGCACGGCTCTCACAAACAGAGAACATCAAGAAGATAAAAAGCGCGGCCAACCTCACAACTTGCTTCACTACGAGCACACCCCTGATGTCCGCTTGAGAAAGAACGAACACTCATCACCTATGCTCGCTCCAAACCCATCAGAAATCTAGTCGCGAGCTATAGCCACAGCTCTTAGCCGATTTCAAGGTGCCGCTCCTCGTCGACTCCGAGCCGGCAGGCTTCGAGCGCGATCCATCGGCTCGATTGACACCCGCTGGTTTCCATCTCAGGAACACTCAGCAGGCCGTGGCCTCGCAGAGCGCTCTGCAGCAAGGTCATGTATCTCCCTTCCGATCTTGCTTTGATTGATCGCCAACTGGATCACCAGGCTGATGAGGTTGCCGGTAATCCAATAGAGCGACAATCCCGAGGCATAATGCCATAAAGAAAATCCCATGACTGCCGGCATCAGGATTCCGAGCATCCACCGCTGAGAAGAAGTCATGCTGGGCGCAGGCGTAATGCACTGCGTCAGAATCATGCTCGCGATGATCAGCAAGGGCAAAATGTGCAACGGGTCCGGCGAAGACAGGTCCTTGAGCCAATACCAGTGAGCCTGGTGCAACTCGGGCGCACTCCGCAGCACCCTCATGTACCCAAACAGCAGCGGCATCTGCAAGACCATCGGCAGGCACCCGCCGAACATGTTTGCCCCCTCGGCCTTGTAAAGGTCCATCATCTCCACATTCATCTCCGCCCGCTTCGGGTCGTGGAGCGTGAGGTGCGCATAGCGCTGCTTGATCGCGTCAACCTTCGGTTGAATCCGCATCATCTTCAACGACGACTTCGTCGAAACCACGCGCGGCCAAGCGGTCACCAGGTTGAACATCACGGTCAGGACGATGATGGCCCATCCCCAGTTGCCAACGCCGTGGCTGTAAAGAAATCGGAGCGCCAGGTAGAGCGGTTTCGCGATGAAGGCAAGCCACCCAAAATTATCGGGTGTCCCGACAGAATGACCCCCAGCCGCTAATACTGGCGCGTTGAATGCCTCCGGTTGAGGCATTTGAGATCGTACCGGAACGGCAGCCACGGTCACAGAAGCCGCGGGCCTATGGACGTATCGGTAGCCGAAGAGAAGCATAAAGAACATCGCGACGAATACGAGGACTGAGCGCGCGTCGCCACTACCACCAGATTTCTGGACCGCAACCTCAGGACAATGAATTTCAGACAAAGGACACCTTTTCCTTCCGGGACGATGGCCCGGAGAACCGCTGCAAGAGACAGGGGGTGCATGGCGACGAAGCTCGCCACGCGCTTGCAATCAGCTGGAATTAGGAAAAGAGTGGCGGGGGACGCTGGAACGAAGGAGCCAGACTCGGCCCGGAACCTACAACGTGCAAATGCGCTGACACCCAGCGGTCTCGGCGATCCGGAACCGCAGCGCACCACCTCGCCGACGAGTCCTTCAGTCGGGCGGTAAGGACGCGGAAGATCGCTGGCGAGCGATCGACGACGTACAGCAGCAGCAAAGTCAGCAGCAGGAACGAGACCATCCCGCTCATGCCTGCGAACAACAGCGTCTGCCAGTAAGGAAGGCACAGCGCGAACAACCAGAACAGTTGTTCTTCCGCAGCCTGTGTGTAGCCTTGCGGCTTCGTCACATACCCTCCATTCGAAGTCATTCTACGCCATGGCAGGTAGACCCGATCGGTAAACGCTGCTTAGTCGTAGACACAACCTGCCGCGTCAATACTTCGACACCGCACCTCTGGATTCGTCGATGACTCACCTCGGCAATTAAGTCTAAGTCGTCCTTCGCAACGAGCGATGTGCTTCTAGGGCCGCAAGTTGCCGGGCTCAGGTTTTCGTCGGGCCAGGCCCAGGGCGCTTGGCTATCCAATTGCATTGAGAGAGAAGGCGCATGCGGCTGGGTGCGCTTGCGATGCTTTGCGCATCAAAAACTCGCTGGCTTCTGTCTTACGTACAGACCTGCCAGCTTCAAACAAATCTCAGTTCTCAAAACGAAAGGAGCTCACGGATGCGCATTCGCTCACTTCTTATGCTCGCCTGCACCGTGCTGATCGTCCGCCGCATGGTCGCCCAATCCGATAACGCCGCCCCTGGGGCTCTGCGGGTACCCGCCAGGGTCGTGCCGGTGCCCACCGATGTCAGCCCCGAGCTTCAGAAGTTGATCGCGGCTCCGCTCAGGCCTGGCTGGGACAAGCTCTGGACGACCGGCGAAGAGTGGCGAGCGGTCGCGAACGAACAGGCCGCCAAGACCGTTGAGACTCTACCCGCGATGCGCGAACGTCTCCACGTCACGGTGCAGCCCACGACGATCGACGGTGTACGCGCCTTCGTCGTAACCCCCGACGTGATTCCGCCCGAGCACCGCGACAAGCTGCTCATCCACGTACATGGCGGCTGCTACGTTCTCTCGCCCGGCGAGGCCGGCACCAGCGAGGCCATCCTCATGGCCGGCATCGGCCACTTCAAAGTGATCTCGGTAGACTACCGGATGCCGCCCGAAGCCTATTTCCCCGCAGCCCTCGACGATGCCATGACCGTGTATAAGTCCGTGCTCAAAACTTCCGACCCAAAGAAC
The DNA here is from genome assembly GCA_050013455.1 of Acidobacteriaceae bacterium. Classification (GTDB taxonomy): domain Bacteria; phylum Acidobacteriota; class Terriglobia; order Terriglobales; family Acidobacteriaceae; genus Granulicella. The sequence goes on from JBEKFF010000104.1 coordinate 10,139, forward strand.
ACGGCGGTCTTCGGCACCTCGGCTGGCGGCGCCCTGGTGCTCGAGATGATGCTTCGAGCCAAGCAGCAGGGACTTCCTCTCCCCGGCGCCATCGCGCCCGGCACTCCCATGTCCGACGTCACGAAGACCGGCGACACGTTTTACACCAATGAACTCGTGGACAACGTCCTTGTCTCCCGCAACGGATTCTGCGACGCGGCTACCGTCGTCTACGCTCACGGTCACGATCTCAGCGATCCCTTGCTCTCACCCGTGTACGGGGACATGCACGGTTTCCCGCCGGCCATCCTCACCACCGGAACTCGCGACCTGCTGCTCAGCAACACTGTCCGCGTGCACCGCAAGCTCCGCCAGGCGGGCGTAGAGGCCCAGCTCGAAGTCTTCGAAGGAATGTCGCACGCTCAATACCAATTCGACGATCGAGTGCCCGAGACCAGCGAGGCCTTCGGAGAGATCACGGCTTTCTTCGACAAGCATCTCGGCCACTAAGGAATGCGGCGCGGAGCATCGCGAAACTAGTGGACCTCTACATCGAAAACGCCGGTCTCGACAGTGTTGCCGTGTTTCATCTGAATGAAGATGCGGTACCGGCCGGGAGAGGGAAAGCCGTAGGGGAACTCAACGGTGGAGGAGACGGGCTCGGCGGGTGCCGCGCTCATCGCCATGCCGCTCATGTCAGGCATGCTGCCGCCTGCTGAAGTTTCGCTGGCTGCCGTGCTGGCGTTGGCGAGCATGACCGAAGGCATGGCGGCCGAGCCATCCGGATGTGTGTGGGCGAAGGTGCTGAAGTCAGACTTTACGAACGCAGCGTGGCCGGGCATACCGAGGTACAGCTCCATGTCCGATGCGGGTTTGCCGGTTCCGTCCAGCAGGCGGAAACGCAGGGCGTAGGCAGTGTTGGCCGTGATGGTCGACGGACGATCGAAGACCATGGTGTACCCGTCGGGAAGTTTGTACGTTGGACCGAGCTCACCCTGTGACAGAGGAGGAGGCGCGGCGGAGGCGTCCTCCAGGCTGAGCGTGCCGCCCGCAAAGCCCGCGGGGATAGTGAGCGTTGCTACTTCGGTTTCGGGAAAGCCGCTGCGATACACGATGTCGCCGAAAAGTTTGTAAGTGCCGGGAGGCATCGACGGCAGCGTGATATCGAGGCCTTCTTCGCCGGAGGGTGCAGGATGCAGGTGGAAGACGGCATCCATCTCGGGCTGGCGGATAGCGTAAAGGTGCATGAGATGGTTGTGATCAAGCAACAGGTTGGCATTCTTGAGAGGCTTCCATCCGCCCGGTGATTTCGGATCGGGGTCGCCGATGCGCAGGTCGAGATTGTCACCGACGAG
>JBEKFF010000105.1:0-11330 GCA_050013455.1 Acidobacteriaceae bacterium
CGGCGCGCAAACGGTAACGCAACCTCCCACTACTCCCGAACAGGCAGCAAAGCAGGCACAAGCCAACCATCCAGTAAAGCAGCCCGATGTAACCGGCAAAACGTCGGAACAGAAGCCGCAAACCAAGGAAGCCTTCGAAGACAACGGCGAAGAAGCAGCCAGCGCCACACGGCTCGCGCTCGGTCCACTTGCCCCTTCCACTCCCCCGAAGAACCTGCCCACCAATCGTCCCGTGATCGGTCTCGCGCTAGGAGGAGGCGGTGCGCCGGCCATGAGCGAGATCGGCGTCCTCCAGTGGTTTGAAGACCACCGCATTCCGGTCGACGTCATCGCCGGCACCAGCATGGGCTCCATCATCTCGGCGCTCTACGCGACCGGCCACACACCGGAAGAGATGAAGCAGATCCTGACCGAGGAATCCATCAACTCGGTCTTTCGCATCGACCAGGCCTATAGCGCGCAAAGTTTTCGTCGCCGCGAAGACAGCCACGACGTTCCCAACGGGATCACGGTTGGCCTCAAGCATGGCATCGGATTCCGCAACAGTCTCCTCACCGAAGCCGGCCTCAACGAGCTGCTCGAAAAGCAATTCCTGCGCTACAACGATGCGGTCGACTTCAACAATCTACCCATCCCCTTTCGCGCCCAGGCGACCGATCTGACCGACGCCAAGACCGTCACCTTTGCACGCGGCTCTCTCCGCGATGCCGTCCTCGCGTCCGCATCCATCCCCGGCGTTTTCAAACCGTTCCAGATGGATGGCCACGATTACGTGGATGGAGCGATCCTAGAAAATCTTCCCACGCCCGAGGTCAAGGCCATGGGCGCGAACGTCGTGCTGGCGGTGAGCCTCGATCTCGCGCCGGTTGGCAACGGCGATCTCAATAACATCCTCGGCGTTCTGCAGCGTGCCTTCGCCGTAGGTATCGAGGTGAATGAAGAGCGCGATCGAAAGCTGGCGAACGTCATCGTCACGCCCGACGTCAACGGCTTCAATGCGGGCAGCTATAACAAGGTCTATCAGCTTGCTCAGCGAGGGTACGCCGCCGCTGAAGCCAACAAGGCTGCCCTGCTGAAGTACTCGCTGCCCGAAGACGAATGGCAGCAATATCTGGCCGAGCGCAACGCCCGTATGCACGGACCGCCAGGCAACGTTCTGCGCGTGGAAGTCGATGCTCCCAATGCCGGCGTCAAGGCCGCCGCCGAGCGCCTCTTCGCTCCACTCGTCGATCAGCCCATGGATACCGATCGCGTCGTGAAGCTGCTCTCGCAGCTACGCAGCGACGGTCGCTACGAGGCGGATTACACGGTCGGCTATGATCGCAACGTACGAGGCCGTCCGATTCTTCTCGTCGACGTGAAAGACAAGCCTACCGGGCCGCCTTTCCTCATAGCCGGATTCAATCTCGAGGCGCAGACCTCGGGCGTCACCCGCGCCTCCGTCAACACCATCCTGCTCTACCAGGACCTGGGCGGCTATGGTTCAGAGTGGCGCACGCACATCGACTTCGGTTTCGCCTCGCGTATTGCAACCGAGTACTACCGAAAAATTAATTGGGCTGGATTTTTTGTCGCACCCCGCGCCAACATCACGCGCACACCGTATTACATCTATAGCGGGAACACGCGGATCTCGGAGCGTCTGGACCAGAGCGCGGGCGGTGGCGCAGACTTCGGCTGGAGCAATGGACGTACGCAGGAACTTCGCGTTGGCTGGCAGCTCGAGAACGTTCGCTGGTACGTCACGACAGGGTCCGATGGCATGCCCGAGTATCGCGGCAATGCCCAGACCGGTCGACTGCAATACATCTATGACTCGGAGGACCGCGCGCTGGTGCCAGAGTTCGGCGTTCGTTGGCAGACCGACATCGGCTATCTATACGGAACGCCCGACAGCCCCAGTGCGCCGCAGTTGTTCAGCCAACTCTCCGTGTCCCACACCTTCAACAAGAAGAATGTCTTCCTGATGAACATGGAGGGCGGAACAATGTTGAATCGGGATGTTGCGCAACCGTTCCGCTTCACCCTTGGCGGACCCCTGCGCCTCAGCGCCAGCGCCATCGATCAATATCGCGGCACCGACTACTTCCTGGTCACGCCCGGCTATCTGCGCCGCATCAAGTCTCTCCCCGCACCGCTGAGCAGCAGCCTCTACGTCGGTGGCTTCTACGAGGCCGGACAGATGCGCGCACCCGACGCGTCCACCATCACGCAGCAGGACGTCTACTTCGGCATCTTCGCAGAGACACCGCTAGGCCTGATCTCCATCGGTCCCGCCTTTGGGACGAACGATGAGCGCAAGCTGGTCTTCACCATCGGCAAGTTCTTTTAAGACAGACAGTAGAGTGTAGAGCGTAGGGAAGACGGCATCCTCTCTACGCTCTACTGTCTACACTCTGTTTCAACGCCCTGCGCTCAGCCTGACCGCCAGCCGCTCCGGCAGGTGCGCGTCGCGTATCGCCGTTTGCGATTCGGCCACATCATACGGCGTGCGGAAGAACGTGACCTTCGCCAGCGCCTCATCGTAGATCGCGAAAGCGGCGCGCCAGTCTCCATCCCTCGGCTGCCCCACGGCGCCGGGATTGATCAGATGTCGCGACCCCAGCGGCACCTTCATCGTGTACTCCTCAACGTCGTCGCTGTTCTCAGGGTCATACGCTGGATAGTCCTCCGCCCAGTCTTCGTCGCATCGCGAAAACCCGCCTTGCAGATGCGTGTGCCCGAAGAACGCAAGCTCCGAGGGCATCCTCTGCAGAGGTGCCCACGCATCGCGCATCGAGGCAATGTACTGATCCTCATGCAGCGGTGAACCGTGTGCGCACAGCGCGCGCTCCGTCGCCTGGATGGGTCCCATGGGCAGGCCGCGCAGCCACTCCCGATTGTCCGGCCGCAGATTTTGCCGCGTCCACGCGGCCGCCGCAGCCGCAATCGGATTGAATCCCACCGAGCTGCTCAGACCGCAGCACACCCGATCGTGATTGCCCCGCACATGAATCGATCGCTCGGTCTCGAGCGCCCTCAGGGTGTCAATCACTTCGTTGGGTCGAGCTCCGTAGCCTACGACATCGCCCAGGTTCCAAAGCTGATCAAACCCTCCACCGGTACGACTTCGCGCTACTCTCAGCACTGCTTCAAGAGCCTGCAAATTTCCGTGAATGTCCGAAATTACCAGGGCGCGCATAAACAGCCAGTCTGAAGATCTAAAAACCACCAGTCCGAAAACGATTAGACGCCCGACCGCACCATCGTAGCAAGGGGAAGGTCGCGGGCCGTATGCATCGTCGGCGCCGAAGCCAGAAGGTTACGTGTGTAGTCATGTTGAGGCCGCGTCAGCACCTGGCTCACACCGCCCTGCTCCACGATCTCGCCGTGCCGCATCACCGCAACGCGGTCCGCCACCTGCGCCACCACCGCCAGATCATGCGAGATAAACAGCATCGACAGATTGTGCTCGCGCTTCAACGTCTTCAGCAACTCCAATATCTGCGCCTGCACCGTCACGTCGAGCGCCGTCGTCGGCTCATCGGCAATCAACAGCCGCGGTTTACAGATCAGCGCCATCGCGATCACGATCCTCTGCCTCTGACCGCCGGAAAACTGGTGCGGATAATCTTCCATCCTCCGTTCCGGATCCGGCAGCGCAACCTCGCGCATCGCCGCCAGCACCCGCTCGCGCACCTGTGCGCGCGGCGTTCGTGGAGCATGCGCCAGCAGCGCCTCGGCAATCTGCCGCCCCACCTTCATCACAGGATTCAGCGCCGTCATCGGCTCCTGAAAAATCATCGCAATCGACTGGCCACGATGCCGCCGCATTGCTTCTTCGGGCAAGGTCAGCAGCTCCTCCTCCACGCCATCCGCCCGCCGAAATTTAATACTCCCACTGATCGCCGCACTCGCTGGCAGCAGCCGCAGCAACGCCAGCGACGTCGCAGACTTTCCCGAGCCAGACTCACCCACCAGCCCCAGCGTCTCTCCCGGCGCAATGTCGAACGAGATCCCCCGCACCGCCTCCTGCCCTGAGAACGCAATGCGCAAGTCTTTTACCGAAAGCAACGGCGAAGCAACATTCTGTAGATCTTCACTCACCCTTCGAGCATAGCGGATCGCGCCGCCCAGCTTCCCCCACGCCGCCCTTACTGCATCAGCCGGAATGTCCGCCACGGGCTGATCTCGAGTGCGCCATGCGCGCCCACACTCCACACTCTCCATCGATAGCGGCCATTGGCACTAGCGAACTCCGCCAGCACCTGCGTACGCAAAGTCGGGTTGCGGTCCTCCACCAGGTACAGCCGCGCATCGGACCACGCGCCGCCTTCGCCATGCTGCCATTCCACCACCTGCAGTCCGGCGCCACCGCGGTTATCCCATACCAGTTGCGGTATCTGCGCGACGTTTTGTCCATCCTGCGGCGAAGCCTGCGCGATACCTTTCACTCCCGCACTCTGCTCCGCGGACGCCGGCGGAGCGCTCACCATTAGCGCCTGGCGCACATTGGACTGCTCGTGCTGCGGCAGGTCCAGTGACATCTGGAGCACCTTCCACTGACCATCTTTTCCTGCGCGCAACACCACCAGCGGATGTGCTACACCAAACACCCCGGGCGACGACACCACCACGCGCAGCGCAACCGCCGCCAGGCCGCCGTTCACCGAAGCTTCCGCCACCTGCACACGCGCGCCGTCTTTCGGCGCCGCCGTGTTGCCGGATGTGCTACCGGATGTGCTGCCCATAATTGCCAGCATGTTCCGTACACTGTGCGAAGAGTCCATCACCAGGTCCGGATCGGCCACGTCGCCCAGCGGCTCGCCGTTGAGCAATCGCTCCATGGCAGTCTTCGCCACCGTCGCCGCCGCGGCCTGTTTGTCCTTAAGACTTGCCTGCACGCAGCCCGGGCAGTCCGACATCGGTTCACTCATCCACAGCGCAAACGCGCGTGCCGCCTGCATATGCGGCGCATGCATCAGAATCGCAACCTCCGGCTCGCCCTCGGAATTATCCGTGACGCCGTTCGGATAGAAGACCGCAGGCTGCAGCATGCCCAGCCCAAACTCCGTGTCCATGCCACTCCACCACGCGGCGGGCAACGTTCCCAGCAGCACATCCGGATAGTCCACTGTTCCGCGCGCCGCCATCAGCCTCGCCTTCAACTGATCCGGATCGACCGCCATGAACCGCATCTGCAGGTCAGGGAACGCCTCCCGCAGACCCTCCTTCACCTGCTCTGCCTGCGCATTCCTCAACGGCCCCTGCTGCTGCATCGGCGCAACCGAATTTGCCGCCTCCGCCGGCGCCCCGTTGCCATTCGACGCTCCATAATCCGACGCATTCTGCCCCACATTGCTCGCCGCCGTTCCATAGCTCCCTGCGTTCTGGCCATAGCTCCCTGCGTTTTGGCCGGCAGTGCTGCCATTCTGCCCATAGTTGCTGGCCGTCGTTCCGTACCCCGCTGCATTTTGGCCGAAGTTGCTCAAATCCTTCTGTTGATACCCAATGCCGTTGGGCTTCGCGCTCGTTGCATTCTGGCCCGGTGGTATCGAGGGCGTGCTGATGGTGGGGCTGTCTGCGTCCACGCCATAACTTGCTGCATTCTGTCCGTAGTTCGAGGCGTTCTGTCCAAAGGTGCCCGTCGTCTTCTCGCTATAGTTCAAAGGCGTCGCATTGTGCAGCGCGGCAATCGCATTCAGATTCGACTGCGGCGGCCGCATAGACGCCGCCAGATACCACACCACCAATGGCCCATGCCGCAACGCGCCCAGCGGCTCCCCATCCTGCGAGTACAGCGCACCGGCGCAAATCAGCAGCATCGCCGACGCGACTCCCCTCACGCACTGTGGGCTCACCAACGAATCCCTCAACCAGGCCTTCCACGAAACCCTCAAGGCCGCCTCCAAGACGCCTTTGCAGAACAAATCATCCTGCCCGTCTGTTGCAGGATTGGACGCCCGATCCGCGCGAATGTTTCAGAAACCTCACCCATTCGTCAGATGCTCCAAGATCGTCCCATCCGCAGCGTGCTCACCATCATCTAAGATTCATGGGCACTTCCGCCAGCCAATTCCCTCTCCGTGTCTCGGTTCTGGACCAATCTCCCGTCCCGGCCGGCGCCACGCCCTCGCAGGCCCTCGCCAATTCCCTCGACCTCGCCCGCCACGTCGACCACCTCGGCTACACGCGCCTCTGGTACTCCGAGCATCACGCCATGGATCTCCTCGCCTGCACCGCGCCCGAGATTCTCATCGCCCGCGCTGCGGCCGAGACCTCGCGCATCCGCGTAGGGTCGGGTGGAATTATGCTCCCGCATTACTCCGCGCTCAAGGTCGCCGAAGTCTTTCGCACCCTGCACGCCATGTTTCCCAACCGCATCGATCTCGGCATCGGCCGCGCTCCCGGCGGCGGCCAGCTTGAGGCCTTCGCCCTTCGCCGCGAGCGCAAGTCGCCCGTCCCCGACGACTTCCCGCAGCAGCTGGCCGAGCTCCGCGCCTTCTTCCACCCCGAGCGCTTTCCCGATCTCCTCGGCCCCAACCACCCCTTCGCCCGCATTCGCGTCTCCCCCGACGCTCCGGGCGCCCCCGACATCTGGCTGCTCGGCTCCTCGATGTGGTCAGCAGTGACCGCCGCGCAGCAAGGCCTGCCCTACGCCTTCGCCCACTTCTTTTCTCCCATTCAAACCCGCCGCGCCATCGAATACTACCAGGCCAACTTCGTACCCTCCCCAACCCGGATTAGCAGTGGGCTTCAGCCCACTGAATCTCAATTCACAACAGAATCGGGCTTTAGCCCTGGCCCGAACTCAGATGGCCGTCAGTCCCCCGAAGCCACCCTCGCCATCGGCGTCATCTGCGCCGACACCGATGCCGAAGCTCAGCGCCTCCACGCCTCCGTCCGCCTCCTCCAGCGCCGCATCCGCATGGACGATCGCCGGCCCGTCGCCACCCCCGAAGATGCTCTCCGCGAGCTCGAAGCGCTGCCCGCCGCTCCCAACCCGTTGATCCCCTTCACCGCCGGCAGCCTCGACGCCCCCGAAGACAACGAGTGGCCCACCTACTTCACCGGAACCCCCGACCACGTGGCCGCAAAACTCCGCAACCTCGCCGCAGAATTAAACCTCAAAGAGATCATGGTCAACACCATCACCCACGACCACGAAGCCCGCAAGCGCAGCTACTCTCTCCTCGCTGAAACGATGGGCCTCTAGCCAACGTGCTAACTCGCTAACTCGCTAACTCGCCCACCAGGGGGAATAACCCATGACGATATCCGTGAAGAAAATTGCATGCACCGCATGCCTCGCGCTGCAGGCCCTCTGGAGCTTTCCCGCTCTGGCCGTCGATCCTACCATCACCGTAAAGGTCATCAGCGAAGCCGGAGCGCAACGCGCTCTCTCGGCTGCCGAACACGAAGCCGAAAAGCTCCACGCCCCCTGCGCCATCGCGGTCGTCGATAGCAGCGGCATCCTGGTCGCCTTCCTCAAGATGGACGGCGTCCGCGCCGGCAGTCCGGATCTCGCCATCGGCAAGGCCCGAACCTCCGCTCTGCTGCAACGGCCCAGCGCAGAGACCGAAGACAATGTCGACAAGGGCCGCGTCGCCTTCGTCACCTCAGGATTCATGACCCTCCGAGGCGGCGTTCCCCTGCTCGCGGGCAACGAAGTTGTAGGAGCCATCGGAGTCGCCAGCCTCAGCAAGGACAACGACGTCGCGATCGCGCAGGCAGCCGCCGCAGCCTTCGCCGAATCACAGCCGCCGTCTCACTAGCTCAGCACCTGCGTGGCCACCGGTTTAGTTGCTCGACGGCGCCTCGACATGGCCCACCACCATCACGTCCACCACCGCCTTTCCCTGCACCAGGTCCAGCCCCAGGTCGCCCTTTAGCGCCGACTTCAACACAGCCGCCGGGTCCGGCCTCACGTCGGATTGCTCCATATTCACGTACGGCGTGAAGTCGATGATGAAGTCATACCGCCCCGCCAGCCCCGTGCCATCGGTCAGCGGAGCGTCCAGCGGATCCGACAGATAGTTCGCCAGCTCCTGCATCGTGATCGCTTGCGCAACCATCCCTGTCGCGCTGTTTTCGTGATGCATCTCCACGCCCGTAGCCGATGGCTTCATCTTGATCCCACCCTTCGCAACGGTGAGCGTATACACCCGCATCTCTTTTTTCTGCATATGGAACGCAAGCTTGAAACGCTCGCCCAGCAGCGTGCGTAGCATCTCCTGCATCTGTTCCTTGGTCGCATGCGGATCGGTCTTCGCCGTAATGTCATAGCGCGCGCCCGTGAGCGAAGCCGGCCCACTGATCAGCACCTGCGGTTTCCCATACGCCCACTGGATACAGCTGCTAATTGTGACGTCGTGCATCTTCAACGTGCCGAACGCAGCCTCGGTCGTCCCGTTGCGTTCGAACTTGACTTCTCCGCTGCTCGGCCGCATCACGGCAGCGTCAAACGAAGCCTGGGCCAACGCCGACTTCGCACCCACCACCACACTGAACAACATCAGCGCCGAACAAACCGCGCGCCTCATCCTTACTCCTGCAAGCATCTCTCTCACCATCCGGGTCTCCATTTCCTGGCTGCATAGAGGCTTACGCGCACCGCGCGATCTTTGTTCCTCCAGCGGCGCCTGCCGCCTCGCAGTCCACACCCTCGCAGGAATAAACTCTATCCAGCAATGATTCGCGAAGTGGACATCCTCATCGTCGGCGCTGGACCCGCCGGCTGCGCCGCGGCCTACGACCTCGCCCAGGCCGGCAAGCACGTCATCCTGCTCGACAAGCGCACCTTCCCGCGCCACAAACCCTGCGCCTGCGGCCTCACCCGCAAGACCCTCAAAGCCCTCCGCTACTCCGTCGACCCCGTCACCGAGCGCGTCTGCCACGAGATCGTCCTCCAACCCACCGAAGCCTCAGCCACCGAGCCCGACTCTCGCCGTCCGCGCAGGACCGACGTGCGCGTCAAAACCCGCAACCCCATCTGCGCCATGGCCGTGCGCGAGCGCTTCGACAACTTCTGCCTCCAGCAAACCCTCCTTGCCGCGCGCCAGGGCGGCAGCGTCGAGCTCCGCAAGATCGACCGCATCCTCGCCCTCCGCGAATCCCCCGACTTCGTCGAGCTCGACGTCGCCACCCCCCGCGGCCCCGAAACTCTCCGCGCCCCCATCCTCATCGGCGCCGACGGCTCCAACGGCCAAACCCGTCGCCTCGTAGATCATGACGGCGAAGCCCCCTCGCAGGATGGCTTTGCCCTCGAAGCCGCCGTACCCTACACCTCGCTCCCCGCCACCCTCCCCAACGGCGCCGCCCCCCACGACCTCGTCTTCGACTTCGCCCCGCTCCCCGGCGGCTACGGCTGGCTCTTCCCCAAGGCCGACCACATTAACATCGGCGTAGGCGCCTTCGCCCCCTCCTTACCAAAAAGTTCGGGTGCCCCACTCATGACGGCTTCATCGTCATGGGTGGGATCGAGGGACCTCAAACACGTCACCCGCGCGCTCCTCCTCGACTACGCCCACCAAAAACTCGGCGTCACCACGCTCTCCCACATCACCGGCCAGCAGCTCGGCATGGGCGGCCACACCTACATCCCGCGCGGCCGCGTCCTTCTCGTTGGAGACGCCGCCGGCCTCGTCGACCCGCTCACCGGCGAAGGCATCCACTCCGCCATCGTCAGCGGCCAGGCCGCAGCCGCCGCCATCCTCGAATGCGATCTCAACGATCACCCCAAGGACGTAGCCGCCGCCTACGCCCGTCACCTCGCCCCGCTCCTCAAGACCCTGACCTTCTCCCACCGCGCCGCGCGCGCCTTCTACGCCCAGCCCGAGCGCGGCTTCAAAGCCATGCGCCTCCCCTTCATGCGCTCCCTCATCTTAAAAACCTACGCCGACGGCCTACCCCACACCAGCCTCATCACCGCGCTAGCAAGGCTCGTCTAGCGTTTACCGACTGTACGGATACTCCTGCACCCAATGAAATCCCCTCGTCATGAGCGGATATCCGGTGTAAATCTCAGGAGTACTCGTTCGCCTCTGACTCCATCGTTTAGCATCAGCACCCACTTGCAGATAGAGCAGATGACCAATCACTAAGATCCAGAGGCAGTACCCCGTTATCCTTAGTGACCTGCGTTCCGGACGCCTGACCCAAACGCCGCCCAGCCGTGTACCGCGGCGGCGCAGAAAGAATTGGAACAACGACGGTATGTCCGGCAACAGAAGGAACAACGCCATAAGAACATACAACGTGGAATACAGTTTCACCGGCACGTCGTAGCAGAAATTCAACAAGGCCACGTTGAGCATGACGGCAACGGCCATCAACGCCCCCAACACCGCAGTCCGGCGAAACAACAAGAGCACTCCCGGTATGACCTCAACCAGCCCGGAAAAGACCGTGTAGGGCACGGAGTAGCCCACAAACGTCCACATCAATTCCATAGGCGAAGAATCGCCATAGCGCTCGTTCAGCACTCGAACGTCCGGCGGTGAAAACTGCAAATCGAACAGCTTCGAGATTCCATAGGCAAACAGAATGCTAAGCAGAGTGAAGCGCACCACTAGCAGCAACCACGCATACAGCGTTCGATACTCCCTTCGCCATCCCCGCCGCGCAATTCCCCACTCTGCGATTACGCTCCAGATTGCCGCCCCAACCGCCGCAAACACGATCAACGACAGCATCCCAATCCAGTCCCGCGCCGTGTCACCCGAGCCTGTAGGATGACGAGTCGCCGCGATACCAGTCAGGTAAAAGACGTGTGTCGCAAACCAGGCCTCGAGCATTTCAGGCGGCCGCAGCAAAGCAAAGACGGTCCAGGATAGGATCCAACGGTTAACCCAGATCCCAAGCGATGTAAGCTGCGAAAGGACAATGGGATTGAACAAGCAACAATAGCCCCAGAACAACGCCGCGAACCGGAACAATGCGCGCTGCCACCATGCCCACCCTGCGCCCGTATTTTCTTCGGCGATGCTCCCAGAAGCCACGCGAAATTATAACGCGACCGTATAAGCGAACATCACGATCCTCCACGCGCCACCCCTACTCAAACCGCGGCAGATGCTCCACATCCCCCAACGGCACCGGCTCCGTCTCCCCACCCGCCTTCACCCACGCCTTCATCCCACCGCGAATCACCTTGGTCGAGCAGTTCTCCTTCTCCAGCATCCTCGCCACGCGCACGCTCGTCGCCTCATGCGCGCACGAGCAGTACAGATAGATCTCGCACTCCGGCTGCATGAACTCCCGCAGCGCCTCCAACTCTTCTCTCAGCCGGCTCGGCTCCACGCGTATCGAGTTCTTGATCCGCAGCATGCCCGGATCGTAGTACCCATGCG
>JBEKFF010000106.1:0-11298 GCA_050013455.1 Acidobacteriaceae bacterium
CGCGTCGCCCTCAATTTCGCGCAGCGTCTCTCCGGCATCGCCACCCTCACTGCAGCCTATGTGCGGGAGACCAAAGGTTTTCGCGCACGAATAACAGACACTCGCAAGACCACCCCCGGCCTTCGCCTCTTCGAGCGGTACGCCGTTCGCTGCGGCGGCGGCCATAATCACCGCTTCTCCCTATCCGATGCTGTCATGGCTAAGGACAACCACCTCGCCGTCCTTGCCGCCCACTCGTCTGCCAATCTCACGGACTCCCTGCTCGCCCTACGCGCAGTAGTCCCGCACACCACTCACCTCGAAGTCGAAGTCGATCGCCTCGACCAGATCGAAGCAGCCCTCGCCGCCAACGTAGACACTGTTCTCCTCGATAACTTTTCCATCGAAGATCTTCGAACCGCTGTTAGTCAGATCAGCGGCCGGGCCCTCACCGAAGCCAGCGGCGGCATTACCCTGGACCGCATCCGCGATATCGCTGCCACGGGCGTCGACATCATCTCCATAGGTGCCCTCACCCACAGCGTCCGCGCCCTCGACCTTGGCCTGGATATCAATCCAGTCGGCGTCTCCGCTATTAATCCACGTTGATTCCGGTTGAAAATAATTCAATCCATTGGCCGATGCGCACCATAGCGCGCGCTCGATAGAGTTCGTTTCATAGCGACAGCCGCGCGCCGGTTCTGCGTAAGTAGGCCCTGCGCGCGCGGCGTCCACCTCTTGTAAGAGTTTGCGGCACCCCTTTGCCTCCTCCGGGGTGCCGCCCCTTTATCCCTCCGCTTAACCGCAACTGCGCATTTCTCACGGTACCGGCGGGAGCTGGAGCGGTGCCTGATCGTCGCAATACTCTCTCGTTGGGAGAATCGACATCGTTCCCCCAGCATCCAAGAAACATAGAAGTTTTCTCGCACGCTGGCCGCATCGCGGCCACCCTGCGATACTTAGGCTAGTTAACTTCGATTCTTCTCGTCTATGACGACTGTCCGCGACACCTTCGAAAACACCCTGCGCAGCGCGCGCTCCACCGTCGCCTTCCGCGAGACGTTGAACCTCGCCTACGACAGCTTCCGCGCCAGCAAGACCCGCTTCCTGCTTACCATGCTCGGCATGGTCATCGGCTCCGCGTCCATCGTACTCGTCGCCACCGTCGGCCTTACCGGCAAGCAGTACGCCCTCGATACCATCTCCTCACTCGGCCCTAACAAAGTCGAGATGCAATATTCCGGCGGCGTCGTGATGGGCCCTGACAACGTCAGTACCCCCGACTACCTGACCATTCGGGATATGGCGGCAGTCGACCAGCAAATTCCCGATATCCGTTACAGCTCGCCCATGCTCGAGTTCCACGACAGCATCGCCGTCGGCAATGGCCAAACGAAAGACGCCATGCTGCTCGGCGTCAGCCCCGAGTACAAAGATATTCGCGGTCTCAAGATCAAAGCCGGCCGTTTTTTTGACGACCAGGACGCCTCCACCCACGCCTATGTCGCCGACATCGTCGGTCGCATGGCCATCGAACTCTACGGCAGCTACGGTGCGGCCATCGGCCGAACCCTCTCCATCCGCGGTATTCCCTTCACCGTCATCGGCGTGTTCGAAGAAAGCATCAACACCTTTGGCAACTCCGAGATTAGCAACCACACCCTGCTTGTTCCCTATGAAGTCGCCCGCTACTTCACGGGGAGCAACGATCTCAAAGAGATCTTCTTCAGCATGGACAAACGCGAGGAAGTAGAACCCGCCGCAAAGCGGATCACCACGCTCATCTCCAGCCGCCACCGACCCACCAGTGAGTACAACGCTGCCACTCTCATCGACATACTCAACTCGATGAACAGCATCGCTGACATGCTCACCATCGTTCTCGTCCTTGCCTCGGCGATTACGCTCGTAGTGTCGGGAGTGGGCATCATGAACTCGATGCTCGCGAATGTGCAAGCGCGCATCAAGGAGATCGGCATCCGCAAGGCACTCGGCGCCACCAGCCGTGAGATTCGCCTCCAGTTCCTCACCGAAGCGGTCTTTCTTTCGCTGTCGGGAGGGTTGGTCGGCACCATCATCGGGCTTGCCGTACCCTTCAGCGTTGGCCTCTTCACCCCGTTTACCATCCCGCTCTCGTACTGGGCCGCGGTCATCTCGCTCGCCACGTCGGTCGCGGTTGGAGTCATCTTCGGCACGCTGCCCGCCAACCGCGCCGCCGTTCTTGATCCTGTCGCCACCCTCAAATACGAGTAGCTTCTACACTCGATGCATCTCCACCGATTCGAAGATTCCGCTAAGTAGCGCCTCGCGCTCATACGCGCAGAATTCGCCCACTAGCTCCTCTGACCCGACCTCAAACAAATCTCGCGCTCGGCAGGCTCCGCCGCATAGATATCGCACGGGGCATGCAGAGCATTTCTCCAGGGTATCCACGCTGATTTGCCGCATTCTCGCAAACACCGGGGATTGCAAATAGATTTCTCCCACCGACCGCTCCCGCACATTCCCCGCGCGAAACCGCTCTTCATGCAGCAGTTGGCACGGATACATTTCGCCCGTCTCGGCGATGCTGATCTCTCTTTCCGCCATCGCGCACCGTCGCACACCACGACCGCGCAGCGCATTCAGCTTCGCGCCGACAGATCCCATCGGCGCCACTCCCTCCACGTCTGCCAGCGCTCGGTAATACTCAATTCCTGTGAGCGCCAAATCATCCGCCGCACTCGCTCGTCCGGCCTTGAAGAGGGGCTGCAACGCAAGGCGTGAGCCATATCTCGCCACCATCGCCGCGATGTCACCACAGTTCGCCTTTGTAACCGTCATGGCCACAATCACATTTGCGCCGCAGCCCAGGAGCATCTCAATCGCCCGCGTTACCCGTGCAAAGTTGCCCTTCCCTCGTGTCGCCGCGTGCACCGCTTCGCTGCTGCCGTCCAGGCTGATCTTCACCACATCTACGGCTGCAGCAATACGTTTCGCATTCGCGCCGTCGATCAGCGAGCCATTGGTAAGCAGATGCACTTTGTTTCCAGCCGCCCTCACCTTCTCCGCGAAGTCGAGCACGCTGGGATGCAACAACGGCTCACCCCCGGATAGCACATACGCCACCGAATCCGACAGCGCCGCCACATCCCGCGCAATCATCTCCAGGTCTCCCCAGGACAATACCTCTGACCGCTTGCCGCTCTGCGCATAGCAATAGCTGCACCTTAGATTGCACTGGTTCGTCAGCTTCAAATGCACCATGCTCAGCTTCTGAGGAATGTCTCGCTGCTCGCGGCGCACAATCTTCAAAGTTTCTATCTTCGTGTCCGCTGAGATATTCACCAGAACGCCTCGCGCCAGTGCCTCGACAAACAGTGCACTTGCCTGTTCCCACGCCGATTCGCCTGCCTGTCCCAAGACCTCTTCCATCGCCGCGCCATCACACCGCGACAACAGGATGGCGCCATTCTGATTCACCACCATCCAGTCGGGTGACTCCGGTTGCAGGAACAGATGCCTCCCCGCGCGTTCTGCGTAGACTACGCCGTCAGCCAGCTTCAGTCGAAACACGCGCTCCCGCACTGTCTTAGTGCCCCGCGCAATCTCCACCGATGCCGCAACACCCTGACCCGCCAGCGCAATCCGCGCCCACTCCGCACTCCCCTGTCCCACTCGCACAATCCATCGCGCCCACGCTGCCGAAAGCCTGTGCCGCTTTCGCGCTGGTCGTAGTCCTCCCCATGCGTACATCCTCAATCAGGGTCAGCGGCAATCCTCCCAGCCATCCCATCACGTCTCCTGCGCTGACCAACTGCGTTCCCTGACCTTCGGCGATATTCAACCCTTGGGTATTCAACATAGATCCCCATTTCCGTGTTTCGGTCCATTGAGCCCGTCCCTTTTCCTGCAGCGGACACCACCCATTTTTATCCCGTCCTCACCACCAAGGTCGGTGACGCTTATCACGCCCACCCGCAACTCGCTCTGCCCAATACAGTCACCGGCTCTTCCGGATTTCCGGGAAACAAGTCGCTACGCGCTGTTCAACATCTCCGGCCCATTATTCCGCACGTTTCCCACCGCGGTATTACAAAGTTCTACCGTCATCCCCTCAGACCCGTAGGGCCGCAACAAGTGCGCGGGTGCCGACCTCGAATCATCCCTATCCAGCCACTCCTCCCAGTCCCTCGCATGCAGAATCGCCGGCATCCGTGTGTGGATGGTCGACATCAACTCGTTCGCCTCGGTCGTAACGATCGCGAAGCTCTGCAGCCAGCGGTCTACCTCTTGCGGAGACTTCTTAGGCTCCTTCCACGCATCCCACAATCCAGCAAAGGCCATAAGCCCCCCGCCACCAGCGTTCAGCGTGATTGCGTATGGCTGCCTGCCACTCTTGGATTGAGTCTTCGGACGTGCCCCGACGCGCACGTCTCCATTCTTTTCCGCCCACTCATAAAATCCGTCTGCTGGAATCAAACATCGCCGTCGCTTGAAGGGCTCCCTCCACGTAGCAGAAGTCGCCACCGACTCCGCACGTGCATTAAAGGTCGTCATGCCCTTGAACTCTTTCAAGCTCGTCGCGAAGAACGGCACTAATCCCCACCGCAGCAGCGCCATCTCTCGCTCGCCCGAGTCGCGGCTCAGCCGGATGACTGGCTGATACGTTGTCGGCGCAATGTTATAGTCCGCCGCCAGCGGATCCTCAAAGACTTTGCTCGCATGAAATCGCTCAGCAATATGTTGCTTGTCCGACTTACGGAAATACCGACCACACATGGACTTAGCCTAGCATCCCCTAACCATCCTTGGCCCGCGATGCAGCAAAACCTTGGCTTCCTTAGCAGCGCTTGAAAAAACTCCTACCAAACGCGACTACGCCCGCGCCTCCATCCGGAAACGCGGGCGTTGCTCTACAGCGTCGAACAACTAGTCGCGGTTATCGTCCAGTTCACCTGTATAAGTCGACTTGAACACCGAATCATCCGCTACCGACGCCTCTTCAGCCGAACGCTCCGGAGCATCGCTCTTGATGTTCACCTGCACATGCGCCGACACCTCGCGGTGCAGTTTGATCGGGACATGGAACTCGCCAATCGACCGCAGCGGCTCTTCCAGGTGGATCTTGCGCCGGTCAACCTTGTAACCCTCAGCCTCGAGCGCGTGCGCGATGTCCTGCGATGTCACCGAACCGAACAGTTGATCGTTCTCGCCCGTCTTGCGCTCGAAGGTCAGCACCAACTCGTTGAGCTTGGCAGCGAGCTCTTCAGCTCCGCCCTTCTCGGACGCCGACTTGCGGATCGCCGAAGCCTTCATCTGCTCGATGACAGCCTTGTTGGCCGGCGTGGCTTCCATCGCCAGTTTGCCCGGCAACAGGTAGTTGCGGCCATATCCGTCAGCGACCTTCACCACATCTCCTCGGTGGCCGAGCTTGTTTACATCCTCTTTCAAAATGACTTCCATGACACGTCTCCAACGTACTTGGTTCGCGCCGCATACCGACGCGGTTGAACTAGAACTTCGCTGCAAACGGCAGCAGAGCAATCGCGCGGGCCTGCTTGATGGCGCGCGTCAGCTTGCGCTGGAAGGGTGCGCTGGTGCCCGTCAAACGGCGCGGAATGATCTTGCCGCGGTCCGACACGAACTGCTGCAGCAGGCGCACATCGCGGTAGCTGATCGTATCGATCTTCTCCACCGTGAACTTGCAAACCTTCTTGCGGCGGAAGAACTTGCGTCCGCCAGCTCCGCCTGCGCCGCCGCCAGCTCCTGCTGGACGCGGTGGGCGCGATCCACCCGAACGTGGGCCGCCCTGTCCTTGGTAACCGCCCGTGCGTGGTGCCGGGGCTGCACTGCCCTCGGTCGATGCCGCAGCCGGTGCCGCGGGTGCTGCCTGGTTCACTGTCTCGTCAGCCATGTTGCTTATCCTTTGTCTGCTGATGGCTCTTGTGCCATCAGCCGGTTCTGCTGCTCTTGCTCCAGACCCGCTTGGGGGCCTCTGGACTGGATCTTTTCTCTCGCTCCGAAAATCTCGGAGCGTTCCGATGATCGTGGAAGCATCCTGCAGCGTTGCGTTTGTCCTGTCAGCAGGCAGAAATTGTCCAGCCTGCGAAGCTTGTTTGTTCGCGAACGAAGCCCGCTCTACGAAGCGACGGCGGGCTCAGCCTCGGCTACCGGCTCTGCGGCAGCAGGTGTTTCGACGGCGGGAGCTTCGTGCGCCTCAGTCGCGGCAGCAGCCTCGACGTTGACCTGCGGCTGTGCGCTGCGCTTCACGTGTGCATCGCGGTGCGCCTTGATCTTCGCCACACGCTTGTCTTCCTCGTCCATACGAACCGTGATGAACTTGATCACCTGCTCGGAGACGCGCAGACGACGCTCGATCTCGGAGATCAGCGATGCGGGCGCATCGACGATCAGCAGTACGTAAAAGCCATCGTTGAACTTCTTGACGGTGTAAGCCAGCCGGCGGCGACCCATCTTCTCGGTCGTCTTCACCGTGCCGCCACCCCCGGTCACATAACCGGAGAACGTCTCAATGAGCTTGTCGAGCTCGGCCTCTTCAACGTCGGGCCGAACGATAAACATGATTTCGTAAGTGCGATTCATCTCTACTTCTTTCTGCGGGGTTCTGCCCCGCACCGCTTCGGTGAAAACTTCCATCCGAAACCGGTGTGGAAGATTGTTGCTGCCAATTCAAGAAACGCCGTTCTCACTACCTGGGTCAATCTTGCGATTGAACTCATTCATTGCCGCGCTGACACCCTTCATCAGCACAGCCTCAACCGCGCGTACTGCCTGGTCGAGCGATTCATCCAACTCCTTCAACGCCTGCTTGCGCATAGGCGTCAAAAGAAAATCCTTACCGCCGGATTTGACGATGCCTCCGGTCTCGGTCGGCGGTTTGCCAATCCCGATACGGATGCGTGTCCACTCCTCGGTCCCAAGCACACCAGAGATTGACTTCACTCCGTTGTGCCCGGCCGCTGAACCACGCTCGCGAATGCGAATCGTACCCAGCGGAATTGCCAGCTCGTCATATAGGACAATCAAGTCCTCCAAGCCGAGTTCCAACTCGTTCAGCAGAGCAGCTACCGAAAGCCCGCTCAGGTTCATGAAGGTCTCCGGCTTGGCCAGCAGAACATCATGTCCTGCCAGCTTCGTCCGCGCCGTCAACGCTCGTCCGCGACGGTTGGCAACCTGCACATCGCAGATCACTGCGATGCGGTCGATCGCCAGAAACCCGGCGTTGTGCGGTGTGAACGCGTACTCCGGACCAGGATTCCCAAGGCCCACAATCAGCTTCACAATTTCACGCTCAGCTTCACGTTCGCACAACGCCTTTCCAGCTACTTACTTCTTGCCCTTGTCTGCAGCAGGTGCAGCAGCATCGGCAGCAGGTGCATCCTGCTTACCCTTCTTCGCTACTTCGGGCTCGGCCACTCCAGCAACCGGCTCAGCCACAACCTCTTCCTTCAGCACGGTCACGTGAGCAACCAGTGCATCTTCCTCGCCCAGGAACGCGATCTTGTCCGAGTGCGGCAGGTCGGAGATGTGGATCGCTCCATTAACCTCCAGGCCGCTCACATCGACGTCGATGTGGCCGGGGATATCCGCCGGCAGACACTCGATCTCGACCTCGTGCAGAACTTGGCTAAGAATGCCACCGCCCGTCTTCACGCCGACAGGAATACCGATCAGTTTGACCTCAACCGACACCGTCATCGACTTGTCCATCGCGATGCGCTTCAGATCAATATGCAGCAGTTTGCCCTTGATAGGCTCGTGCTGCCAATCGACGATCATCGCCTTCTCCGCGCCGTGGCCTTCAATCGTGAGATCGAAGATCGTGTTATGGCCAGACTCGCCGTACAAAATCTTGGTGATCACCTTAGGATCAACCGTCACCGCAACGGACTCTTTGCCCGCGCCATACACCACAGCGGGAATCAGTCCCTGTACGCGCACGCGGCGCGCGTGGTTCTTGTTGAAGGTTCCCGTGCGAGGCTTTGCAACCACCGCTTCAATCTTTTTCTCTGCCATCTTCTTTGTCCTTTCGGGCACGAGGTTGAGCCTCGCTCCCTTTCCTGCAATGCAAAACTGCTGCAAACTGCAAAACTCTAGTTGAAGAGCGTCGATACCGACGTCTCCATGTGAATGCTCTCGATCGCTCTGCCTAACAATCCGGCGATCGATAGCACCTTGATCTTGCTCAACTGCTGCGCCTCTTCTGTAAGGGGGACCGTGTTGGTCACGACAACCTCCTCCAACTTCGACGCCTTGATTCTTTCTACTGCTGGCCCTGATAGCACCGCATGCGTAGCGCACGCATACACCTTGTCAGCACCCTGCTCCAACAACGCCTCTGCTGTCTTCACCAGCGTTCCCGCAGTGTCGATGATGTCGTCGAGGATCAAGCAGGTCCGACCGCGCACATCGCCAATCACGTTCATCACTTCGGTCACATTGATATCCGTCCTGCGTTTATCAACGATTGCCAAAGGCACTTCTAATCTCTGCGCAAAGAATCGTGCACGCTCCACGCCGCCCGCATCTGGGCTAACCACGGTCAGGTTCGGCAACTTCAAGTCCCGGAAGTATCCAACCAGCACCGGGCTGGCAAACAAATGATCCACCGGGATATTGAAGAAGCCCTGGATCTGCGCCGCATGTAAATCGACAAACAATGCCCGGTTCGCTCCAGCGGTAGTAAGCAGATCCGCCACCAGCTTGGAGGTAATCGCGACGCGTGGCCGATCCTTACGATCCTGCCGCGCATAGCCGTAGTACGGAACCACTACCGTGATTCGACCTGCCGACGCGCGCTTGAGCGCGTCCATCATAATCAGCAGTTCGACCAGGTGCTGGTCCACCGGACGACATGTGGGTTGGATCAGAAATACGTCCGCGCCACGCACGTTTTCAATGAGCTGAAAGTGGGTTTCGCCATCGGAGAAGCGTTGTAACCGCGTCTCCCCGACAGGTACACCCAGAAACTTACCAATCTCCTCCGCCAACGGCCGGTTCGCCGAGCCGGAGAAGATCTTGAAGCGCTTGTCTTCACTCAGGCGTGAGGAGCGTTTTTTCTCCACTGCTTTCGCATCTACCGCCTTTGTGCCCGTAGCAGAGGTCGCCGGCGTACCAACTGGCTCGGGGACTTGCTTCGGTTGCTCCCCCGTAAGTGGGGCAGATGCTGCCGTTACGGGGGAGACTTCTTGAATAGAACTCGGGAAAGGAACCACAGTCGTGTCTTGTTCGCTCACGTTGAAATCCTCCAGGCTGGTTGACCTTAGGGTTATTCCATACTGCTGCCTTACTGCTATGCGGCCGGCATTGTTATCACCGGTCATCTGCATGGTGCGAGAGCTTGGTTCCTTATGTATTGCCGGAAATTGGTTCATTCCACGGCGAACTGCAAACTTTCTGCTACTCCCGCGCATCGGCGTTGTGCCGAGAAACATGTGCGGGCCTTGCTAAATCTTGAGCGATATCGGTTCCATCGCGAAAAATCAAAAGTTCCCTAACTTCCTTGAATGCAGGACTTACGGGTCATCCATAAGTCTAGCGAACGACTGAATGGCTGGGCGACTAGGATTCGAACCTAGACAAAGTGCGTCAAAGGCACTTGACCTACCATTAGTCGATCGCCCAGTACTGCCGGCGCGCTGGTTGCCGGGAAAGCTACTCTGCGAACATCGTATTCCAATAATCTTGGCGAGGCAGGGTTTCGGTTAAGATTGCCCGCGTGCCGTTTTGTTGGACACGATGTTGAGCGGCGAGAGCGTCTGTTTGTGACTTATAGAGTCCAAACAACGCCGAACCAGAACCCGAGAGAGCTGCGTAAACCGCACATTCGCTTGAACTTCCCACTAAATCACGCTTGGTTGAACGCAAGGAGGGATGCTGCGAGAAGACGACCTCTTCAAAGTCGTTCTCAATCCCGGTGCGGACAAGCGCGAGAAGGGGATTCTCGGCCAGATCGCCTGATACGTCCCTCATCTCTGAGGTCCTACCCGAGGGTAAGTCGCCTGGAATCATTCCAGTGCGGTCCATAAAAGCGATACCGGAGGGGCCAGACTCGACGCCAGTTGTCGACCAGACAGAGGCTAGAGCGCGGCTCAACTGTTTTAGTTTATCCACAGCTGCGCCGGAAGTCAATTGAGCGGCGTCCAGTTGTTGAAAGGCCAGCGCGGTCGAGACGCCAATTTCGGGTAGCGCAACTACACATTGCAAACGACTTGAGTCGGGGAGGGGGTAGACTTCTTCGCCGCGGTTGAGGCCCAGGACGGTGCCTCCTAGCAGGAAGAGGGGGACGTCGGAGCCTACTTCCGCGGCCACTTCCAAGCGTGCTGGGCCGGGAAGGGCGACGCCTAACTCCCTTTCTAATCCTAGAGTTGCAGCCGCTGCGTTGGCGGAGCCGGCACCCATGCCGCCCTGGATGGGGAGGGTCTTTTCGATGTGGATGTGGACTCTTGCGGCGATTTCGAGGCGATCGAGGGTTTTTTGGACCATGCGCCAGGCGGTATTGCGCTCGGCATTGCCGGCTTCGGAGCGGGGAACGCCGCGATGATTGGAGGTGATCTGGATCATGGTCGCGGCAGCGCGTTCTGCGGTAACTGTCACAAAATCATGGAATTGGAGAGTCTGGTAGACGGTGGCCAGGGCGTGGAAACCGTCCGTGCGCGGGGGGCCTACGGCGAGGCCCAGGTTTATTTTGCAGAAGGAGCGGACGCGGGTGGACATCAGGCGGCCGCCAGTCGCGGGAGGGTCGGATTGGGAGGGGTTTCGGCCAAAATCCGTGCGTTTTGTGTATGACTCAGGTGGGTTTCGGGACGCAAATCGACGTCTTTAGCCCGGTTTCGGGTAGCGCAACTCGCAATCGGGTGCGCGAGGAGTTGGGTGAAATGACGCACCCGGCGATTTTGCGTTTGCGGCGGCGAGATTTTGGCGATCTTGCGGCTCCCCGGGGGGATGCTCCGGTCAAGTCGGGGGGCTTGCGGACCGGTGAACGTCGATGGGAAATCGTGCCTCATGCAGGAATGATTCTACCTGCAGAGGCCGCCGAGGTCAGGGCGCGGTGGGGGTGGGTTGGAGGGGGGTGGCGGTGGGGGTGGCGAGGCCGAAGAACATGACGAGGGTGTTCTGGCCGTTGTTCGAGACCCAGAGGTTGCCGGAGCGGTCGGGGGCGAGGCTGTAGGGCTGGGTGAGGGAGGCATCGAGGCCGAAGCCGCCGTTGCCGTGGACGCCGGTGGAGGGGCTGAGCTCGGCGCCGGGTTTGGTGGCGGCGGAACCAGCGACCTCGAGGAGGGAGGAGCTGTCGAGCGAGGTGAACCAGACGTTCTG
>JBEKFF010000107.1:0-11265 GCA_050013455.1 Acidobacteriaceae bacterium
GATTCTCGTAGGCGTGTTTGTACGCTTCCAGGCAATTTCGTTGCGGAAGAATTGTGGGCCGAAGACAGCGTCCATGACGAGCTTCAGATAGTGGCTGGCCGTGGGGTCGCAGTGGAGGTAGATGGAGCCGGATTCTTTGAGGACGCGGCGTAGCTCGACGAGGCGTGGGGCCATCATGGCGAGGTAGGCGAGCATGTCGGAGCCGCCGAGGAGGGTGCGGAAGGCTCGCATGGCGTCGGCTACACGGCCGCCGCGTTCGACGACTTCCTGATACGCGCGCTCGGCTTCGAGGTTCCACTCCCAACTGTCTTTGAATGCGGTGATCTGGGAGGCGCTGCGCGAGCCGTCCTTCTCGGCGAAGAGGACGTTGTAGTCCTGACGGGAGTTGAAGGGTGGGTCGAGGTAGATGAGGTCGACGGACTGGTCGGGGATGTAGTCGCGGAGGACTTCGAGGTTGTCGCCGTAGTAGAGCTTGTTTTTTGGGTCGGACATGCGTTGGGTTGAGGGTAGCATCCCGGGAGATTTGTGGTGGTGCGAAAGAGGGCAATTCAGTCGTTGCGCCTGCGGCTTCACTCCGGCCTGCGGCAGCGTGGTAGCGTGCTTCGCACGGCGATTGTTTCCTGGGGCGTTGCCCCAGGCTGTGATATGTCGCGCCGTTGGCGCTGGGTGCGGGTGCGCCGTTGGCGCTGGGTGCGGGTGCGTCGTTTGCGCTGGGTGCGGGTGCTCCGTTTGCGCTGGGATGCGGGTGCGCTGTTGGCGCTGGGATGCGGGTGCGCTGTTGGCGCTGGGATGTAGATGCGCGGTTGGCGCTGGGATGTAGATGCGCGGTTGGCGCTGGGATGTAGATGCGTGGTTGGCGCTGGATGCGGGTGCGGGTCGCTGAGGAGTGGGTGGACTATTCAACGCGATGGCCGTTTCCTTGAGAGGGAAACGGCCATTGCGTGTGGTCTGCTGCTGAACGATTGCGGAACGGTTTTATGGATTGGTCCTGGTTTGGGGGATGCCTGCGGAGGGAGTGTTGGGGGCCAGGAGGAAGTCCTTGGCGTCGAGGGTTCCGTTGCCCAGGACGCGGTTGTAGCCCTGGTTGCCGGAGCTGTACAGGCCGTTGAAGCCGGGGATGCCCCAGTGGTAGACCTTCAGCAGGCCGGCCGACTGCAGAGCCGACAGGGTGTAGATGTAGGCGTTTTCGTTGCCGACGCGGCCGTGCGACTTCTCGATGTTCAGTGCGGTGAGGCCAGCGAAGTCGGGCGCGGCCGCGCTGGTGCCGATTACGCCGTAGTAGTATCCGGCGAACGCCAGGATGTCATAGCTGTCGTCGGGACTGCAGGTTTCTGTGAATGCTGCCGGGACCGCGGGGCAGCCGCCCATGTGAAAGGCGACATCGGGAACGGTACGCGTCGCTCTGCCGGTTGGCACGAGGAACTGGTAGAAGGGCTTGGCGAAGAGGACGCTGTCGCCGCCGCCAGATCCAAAGTAGGCTCCTGTCGCGGTGGTGCCGTACTCATAGTCGCCGGAGATGGTGTCGGCATAGGCCTCTTCGGTGATGTAGGCGGAGTTGAGGTCGTTGGGATTATTGGGGTTGTAGGCGGTGATGAGATTGGTGCCGCCAACGCCGGTGACGTGGGGGCTGGAGGCGGGGAACTCGGCTGAGGGCTGGAAGGTGCCGCAGGGGTCAGGCGGAAACTCATCGAAGCAGGCGGCGGAGGGAATGGAGAGCGCGCCGAGGTCGCCTGACGATGCCACGAAGGTGATGCCCAGGGCGTTGCCCTTGGCGATGATCTCGTCCTCGGCTTTAAGCAGATAGGTGTAATCGACGCCGGAGTTATAGGCCGGCGTGTAGCCGAGCTCCGGGCCGCCGAAAGACATGTTGACCACGTCGACCTTGTTGTCGCTCACGATCTGATCCAGGCCGGCAATGATGGATTCATCGGAGAGGTCAGGAACGTTGTAGACGGTGATCCTGGCGTCGGGGGCCATGCCGCCGCTCTGTTGCACGTCGAGATTAACCTCTACCGAAGCGCCGGAGTTGGGATCGAAGGGCGCGCCGCCGAGGACTGGCTCGACGGTGATCTTGGGAACGGCGAGCTTCTCGTGGCCGAAGTACGCGGCCATGTCGCTGGGGTTGATGTCGCTCGACATGAGGATGCCGATCTTGCTGCCTTTGCCCGTGTAGTTTTGGTAGGACGGGAAGGTGTAGGCCTGCTTCAGGTCATCGAACCAGTAACCGCCTTCGGGCGAGTAGCGGTTGGCTGGCAAGGCGACTTTCTTCGCGTGCGTATGCTGGCGCACTACGCCGGAGAGGCCGGTCAGCAGCGCACCTGCACTGGTGGTGGCGGACGGCAGAGAAACCGGGCGGGTGGTGAAGACTACGCTGCGGCCTGAGGGCGTGAGGCCGTGTGCCAGCGGGGCGCCGAGCGCCTCCGTGACCGCCGCAGCCGGGCCGGTCACCTGAAGCAACTGCGGCGAAACCTGCTTGACGGTCAACCCGTAGCGCACCAGTTCCTGGTTGACGGCTGACACTGTCTCTGCGGAAGGACCGAAGCGCTCCTGGATCTGCGCGGGCGTGAGCCACTGGTGATACTGCGCTGAGGTGGTCGTTTGCTGGTCAATGAGAAGCTGTTCCAGCGCCGCCTTATGCGAGAGCGGAATGTAGAGCTCGAAGGTGACCGATTCGGACGCGGGGACTTCCGAGACAACTTTCGCCTTGCGTTGTGCGTTCGCCGAGAGAGCCGAGGATAGGCCGAAGGAAAGGACCCATCCAGTCAATGCAAAGAGCTTGACTTTCATAAAACACCGCCTCGTATTGGAATGCCCAGAACGTACCTCGACTGGGTTTCGCTTGAAATGAATGTTTGGCCGTAAGAGCTATCGCAGGGCTTGCACGAGCGCTGAGTCGTTTCTGGCGCTACGATCGCGCCCGACTTCGTTCACGTTCGCCTGGGAAGTTCGCACATCGAAAGACATCCCGCAGGAGTGTGCGGATGTCGAAAAATGGTCTCGCCCGTTCTCGAAGGGTGCAAGCGTGAATTTTCCGAGTTTCTACTCAAGTTGGGTTTTTGGCAACTGAATTCTCAGTGGTTGGGAATGGGCTGGTGGCTCGTCGACGCCGTGGTGTGGGGAGAATAAAGATGCGGGGCGGGACACCTGGTCTATTTTGACGGCATCAGAACGATAGATGGCGAGCGGAACGATGGTGACTACAAAGCGCGGGGTGGTTTTGCGTCGAGGCGTGATCGGCGGCTGCGCCGTTGCGGTGGTGTTGTTCGCGGTGGGGTTTTATTTTGTGAGCACGTATTGGCCTTACCGGTATCGCATGGTGGAGCCTACGCTGGAGAAGGTTTTCGCGAGCAAGATCAAGATGACGCACTACCACCGGACGTACTGGCCGCATCCGGGATTTGTTGCGGATGGGTTGACGCTGCGGCGGAACACGGCGCCGGATCTGCCGCCGGTGGGGTCGGTGGAGCGGGTGCGGGTGGAGGGGAGCTGGCTGGATCTGCTGTTGCTGCGGCGGCGGATTGTCGCGGTGTATGCGGATGGGCTGCACGTGGTGATTCCTCCGGTGGGCAGCCGGGCGAACCAGGAGGATTTTCCGGCAGGAAGCAGCAATGATTTTGAGGGTCCGGATACAGCGGTTGGTCGATTTGTGATGAGGGATGCGGTGCTCGATATTTTGCGCACGAATGGGGGACGGTACTCCTTTCCGATTAAGCAGCTGGTGATTACGAATCTTCAGAAAAATGCGGCGGTGGGGTACACCGTGGAGATGGCGACACCGCAGGCGGTTGGGCAACTGGTGGCTTCAGGAAACTTCGGGCCGCTGGTTGGTGGGAAGCTCGAACAGACGCCGGTCACCGGAAGGTTTACCTATGAGGATGTGAAGCTGGATGGGATCAGCGATCTGCATGGAGTGCTGACGGCGAAGGGAAGTTTTGAGGGGAGGCTGGCGGCAATTGAGGCGCGGGCGGATGGGAGTATTACGAATTTCAGTGTGGGCGAGGGGAAGGGGGTTACGCTTGCGGGTTCGGCGACGGGGGCGGTGAATGCGTTGAACGGGGAGATCGCGCTGCATGGCGTGGATGTGACGGTGGGGAAGACGGTGGTGCATGTGGAAGGCCAGGTTGTGGGTGCGCCGAAGGTGACGGATCTGGATGTCTCGGTTGCGAGCGGGAGAACGCAGGATCTGTTGCGGCCGTTTATGCGGGCGCAACCGCCGGTGGCTGGGCCGGTGCAGCTGCATGGCCACGCACACCTTGCGGCGGCGGAACATGCGGAGAGTTTCCTGGAACGATTCACGATGAAGGGGGAGTTCGAGATTCCGAAGGAGCGGCTGACAGATTCTCCAACCGAGAAGAGTCTCACGGCGTTCAGCGAACGGGCGCAGGGCGTGTCGGATGATAAGGCGGCTGCGGCGGCGGATGACCAGGATGTGCTTTCGAGCCTGGTGGGGAGTGTGGTGATTGCGAAGGGCGTGGTGCATGGGACGCGACTGGTGTTCACGGTGCCAGGCGCGTCGATTGAGGGGAACGGGACGTTCGACCTGGGGAGTGAGAAAGTGGATATCACTGGCCAGCTTCGGATGCAGGCGGATCTAACGCACGCGACGACGGGGTTCAAGTCGTTTCTGCTGAAACCGCTGGCGCCGTTCTTTCGAAAGAAGCATGCGGGCGCGGTGGTGCCGGTGCGGGTGACGGGCGGTCCGGGGCACTACACGATCGGACAGAACGTCGTTCCTTAGGGCGGCTTGTCTTCAGCGGGCACAGAGTGGATCGTGGGTTCGTGCAGGGTGCAAGGCGTCTAGGCATTCGCGGTCCGGGGGAATTTCGGTCGTCTTTTGTGCTGCGAGATTCTGGCCCGCTATACAATTCAGCATCAACATTTTGCCCGGATCCCTCTTGAGGCTGCCGGAGGTTTGGCGGGCGCCGGAGTATTGAAAGGAAGCGTATGCCTTTGCAACGAGTCTTGAGGTCCTGGTCCGTCGGAGTGTTGATTGCGTGTGCGTCGATGCACGTGGTTGCGCAGAGCTCTGGATATGATCTGCCGCCGAAGAACATTCTGGATGTGATGCGGGCTCCGTTGCCGCCGGCGCCGGTGGTGAGTCCTACGAAGGACAAGATGCTGCTGGTGGTGTGGCAACTGTATCCGTCGATTGCGCGCGTGGCTACACCGTACCTGCGGCTGGCGGGTGTGCGGGTTGAGCCGAAGAACCACAGCCGGCATGACACTCCGGGCGGGTACGGGATTACGAACTGTGCGACGTCGTTTGATTTGGCGACGATTCCGGGTGGGGCGTTAGTTCATGTGGCGCTGCCTGAGGCTGCGTGTCCGCAGGAGCCGGTGTGGGCGGCGGATGGAAAGAAGTTTGCGTTTGCGAATATTGCTGCGGATTCGGTGGAGCTTTGGATAGGCGACGCGGCGACGGGTGCGGTGCATCGCGTGGAGGGCGTGCGACTGAATCCAATGTTCGGAGCGGAGATGCAATGGATGCCGGATCAGAAGGCGCTGCTGGTGAAACTGGTGCCGGAAGGCATGGGCGGGCCTCCGCCGGAGCCGGTGACGCCGGCTGGGCCGTCGATCCAGGAGACGGGTGGGCAGACGGGGCAGAGCAGTACGTATGAGACTCGCGACACGCTGGGGAATACGCATGATGAGGACGTGTTCGATTACTACGCGGCGTCGCAGTTGGCGTTGGTGGATGCAGGGACCGGGGCGATCACGCGGGTAGGGAAGGCGGCGAACTATGACGCTGTGTCGGCGGCGCCGGATGGGCAGCATATTCTGGTGACCGCGATTCATAAGCCTTACTCGTATGTGACGACGTACGATCGCTTTCCGCACGAGGTAGAGGTGTGGGACATCTCCGATCGCGCAGGGGTGACGACGCATACGATTGCGTCGCTGCCGCTGGCGGACCGGGTTCCGATTCGAGGCGTGCCGATGGGGCCGCGCGAGTTTGAGTGGAGGCCGACGGATCCGGCGACGCTGGTGTGGGCAGAGGCGTTGGATAAGGGCGACTGGAATGTGAATGTTCCGAAGCGCGACAAAATCATGCTGCAGAAGGCGCCGTTCCAAGCGCCACCTGTAGAGATTGTGCAGAGCGAGCAGCGGTATGCGGGGGTTGATTGGAGCGAGCGTCCGAGCGTTGCGCTGTTGTATGAGTACGACAACAACAAGCATATGCGGCACACGTTGATCGTGGATTTTGATGAGCCGCAACAGACGCCTCGGCAGATTTGGGATTTGTCGAGCGACGAACATTACGCGGACCCGGGCATGCCGGTAACGAAGCAGCTGGCTAACGGATTCCAGGTGATGCGGCAGGATGGGGATTCGATATACCTGGCGGGGATCGGGTCGTCGCCGGAGGGGGATCGGCCGTTTCTGGATCGCTTCGACGTGAAGACGCTGACGTACGAGCGGCTGTTTCGCAGCGACAAGACTTCGTACGATCGATTTCTATCGTTCACCGGGGCGGACACGCGGAAGTTTTTGACGTGGGAACAGTCGCCGATGGATCCGCCGAATGCGTACGAGCGCACGCTTGGGAAGCATGTGGAGGCGCCTGCGGGCGAGGCGATGTTCGCGTCGACGAAGGTGGAGATTACGCACATTCCTGATCCCTCGCCGGAGGTGCGCGCGATCAAGAAGAAGTTGGTGAAGTATAAGCGCGCGGATGGATTGGATTTGTCGTTCACGCTGTATACGCCGCCGGATTACAAAGAGGGCACGCGGCTTCCGACGATTTTGTATGCGTATCCAGAGGACTATGCCGATCCGTCGAAGGCAGGACAGGTGACTGGGTCGGAGGAGCGGTTCACGCAGCTGTATCAGTACCGGTTGTTGCTGCTTGCGGGCTACGCGATTATTGATGACGCCTCGTTTCCGATCGTCGGCGATCCGAAGAAAGCGTACGACACGTATACGGAACAGTTGGTGGCGGATGCGAAGGCGGCGGTGGATGAGGCGGTGCGGCTGGGGGTTGCCGATCCAAATCGCATCGGTGTGACGGGGCATAGCCATGGTGCGTTGATGACGGTGAACCTGGTGGCGCACTCGGATTTGTTTCGCGCGGGGGTGGCTACTAGCGGGTCGTATAACAAGACGCTGACGCCGTTTGGATTTCAGAATGAGCAGCGGTCGGTGTGGGAGGCGCCGGATGTGTATATGAAGGTGTCGCCGTTTTTTTACGCGGACAAGATCAAGACGCCGCTGCTGATTGTTCATGGAGGGGAGGATGCGAATCCGGGGACGATTCCGTTGCAGTCGAGCAGGCTGTACGAGGCGATACGCGGGAATGGCGGAACGGCGCGGCTGGTGATTCTGCCGCATGAGCCGCATTGGTACACGGCGATGGAGTCGAATGAACAACTGATCTACGAGATGCTGCGATGGTTTGATAAGTATGTGAAGAATGCGCCGCCGAGGTAAGAGGGGGCGTGCGATAATTTTGGGGTTCCGGGCCAGGTATTTCTGTTGCGTCCAGGAGTGCTCCCAATGTCTGAAAATTTACCGGCTTTGCTTGTTCTGACGACCGAGATAAAGCTTTGTGCGGATGACTGCGCGGTGGTGGTGTGCCATGGTCGATTGGTGGCGGGCACCGAGGATGGTTTTTACGAGACGGTCCGCGCGCTGATGCCGGAGAACAAGCGGATTGTGCTGGACCTGGCGGATTTACAGCATACGGACAGTCGCGGGCTGGGGACGCTGGTGCGGCTGTATGTGGCGGGAAGGTCGGTGGGGAGCAGCGTGGAGCTGAAGAATTTGAGTAAACAGATTCAGCACCTGCTGGGGGTTACGGATTTGTTCAAGGTGTTTACGGTGATTGGGGAGAGCGGCGTCAAGTTTATGTAGACGCGCTGCTGTTATCGGATGCAGGTGCGGAGATAGGCGTGGACCAGGACGATGAGTTCGTCGCGCAGGGGTTCTAGTTGGAGCTCGGGGGATTTTGATTCGAGCAGGCTGCGGGAGAATCCGTTGAGTGCGGAGACGACGGCGGTGGCGATGAGTTCGGGGTCCTTGGTGAGGGGCTCGCGGGCGGTGGCGAAGAGTTCGACGATGGCGCGGCGGGAGCGGTGGCCGGCGGCTTTGGCGATGGCGGCGCCGTCGACGTCGGAGCTTACGGCGTAGAGGGCTGCGCTGGCTTTGACGCTCTGCATCTTGGCGGCGAGGAACGCGAAGACGAGGGCGGTGCCCATGTCGAGGAGGCTTTCGGATTGGTGTTGCTCGCAGACTGTTTCGATGGCGGTGCGGACCTGGTCCATGTGGCGGCGGAGGGCTGCCTGGAGGAGGGCGCTCTTGTTGGGGAAGTATTGGTAGAGGGTGCCGACGGAGACGCCGGCGCGTGCGGCGACGCGGGTGGTGGTGAGGCGCTCTTTACCGACAGAGGTCAGAACCTGAAGGGTGGCTTGGAGAATGGCGTCGACAGAGGCGTTGGAACGGGCCTGGATAGGGGTTTTGCGGGGTTTCAGGAGCGGTTTGGGGGCGGTGGGCAAATGCGAACTCCGAAACTGAAGATAGCTTCATCTAAACACGTGCGGCTCGAAGAGGGCTGGGAGGATTTCATGGCGAATACGAAGGTAGAGAAGCTTGGCGGGACGTTTACGTTTCCGGGAACGACGTTGACGGTGAAGCGACTGGGGTATGGCGCGATGCAGTTGGCAGGGAAGGATGGCAAGAAGATGGTGTGGGGGCCTCCGAAGGATGTGCCGGAGGCGATTGCTGTTCTGCGCGAGGCGGTTGCTTCGGGCGTGAATCACATTGATACGAGCGACTTTTATGGTCCGCATGTAACGAATCAAATTATCAGGGAGGCGCTGCATCCTTATCCCGACGATCTGGTGATCGTGACGAAGGTGGGGGCGCGGCGTGGTGAGGATGGGTCTTGGCCGCACGCTCGCTCGCGGCAGGAGATTATTGATGCCGTGCACGACAATCTGCGGAATCTTGGGCTTGATGTGCTGGATGTTGTGAACCTGCGTCTCGGCGGGATGAGTGCGCCTGAGGATGAACCGTTTGAAGAGCCGCTCACTGCGCTTGCCGAGTTGAAGCAGCAGGGGTTGATTAAGCATATCGGGCTCAGCACGGTCTCGGCGGAGCAGGTAGCGACGGCGCAGGCTGTAACGGAGATTGTTTGCATCCAGAATTTCTATAACGTGGCGCAGCGGGGTGATGATGGGTTCATTGATGATCTTGCCAGGCAGGGGATTGCTTATGTGCCTTACTTTCCGCTGGGTGGGTTCTCGCCGTTGCAGTCGTCTGAGCTGAACGACATTGCGGAGCGGTTGGGAGCTACGCCGATGCAGGTGGCGTTGGCTTGGCTGTTGCATCGCTCGCCGAATTTGTTGCTGATTCCTGGGACGTCGTCGGTGGGGCATTTGCGGGAGAATTTGGCGGCGGCGGATTTGGAGCTAGATGCGGAGACGCTGAAGGAGCTGGACGCGATTGGGGCTGGGGCGAAGTAAGTCCTCGGCGCGACATAGGGAGGGACAAGGGCAAGAACGGGAGACAGCAGGTTCCTCCCCTTCGGCTTCGCTCAGGGTCGGAATGACAATTTCTTTTAGAAATTGTCTAAGAACGGCAACGGCAAGGGCAGGAGAAGAAGCAGATTCCCAGAGGGAATGACAGAAAGAACGGCAACGGCAACGGCAAAGGCAAAGGCAAAGGCCAAAGCCAAAGCCAATACAGGGGTCTCTCCACTACGGCGCGCAAAAGCCGCACGCCTCCGGTCGAGATGACGGAGTTCTTGGGAGGCTTCGCTGGTGTGGAGTATGGGTGGTCTCGGCGTTCAGTGGCGGCTACTGGACGTCGGGGTGTTTGCCCCAGTTGAAGCGGCGGCCCAGGATGCCTTTGACGATGAGGTGGTCGGTGGAGGCGGTGGGGCCGATGCCGACGCCGAAGTTGATCTCCCAGTTGGGGGAGACATTGAGGTCGGTGACGGCGAAGAGTTGCTGCTGCTGATCGTGGACGGGGCAGGGGCTGGCGATGTTGCAGTAGTCGGCGTAGTACTCGAAGCCGGCGCTGATGATGGGGGTGAAGTCGTAGCTGACTTTGAAGGCGGGAGCGAAGCCCCAGCCCTGGTTGACGTCAGGACCGTGGAGGGTGCGCTCGAGCGCGGGGTTGAAGGCTAGATACCAGCGGCCCATGGACTTGTCGACGATGGGACGAATCTCCCAGGTCCAGGTGTCGGGTGAGTACTCCGGGCGCTGATAGCCGACCTCGGTGGAGAGGCTGACGCCTACGGGCCAGTGCCAGCTATCGGGAACGCGAACGCGGGGGCGGATGTGGTCGCCTACCCACTGGACGCCGTGGCCATCCTGCCAACTGGTGAAGACGTAGAAGCCGATCTCGGACCAGTTGGTGATGCCTTCGGTGAGCTCGAGGGTTTCGTGCTCCTGGTGGTTGGTGGGGTAGACGCCGTCGATGGTGTTCTTCTGGCCGTCGATGGTGTAGTTGGAGTGGAGCTCGGT
This sequence comes from Acidobacteriaceae bacterium, assembly GCA_050013455.1. Taxonomy (GTDB): domain Bacteria; phylum Acidobacteriota; class Terriglobia; order Terriglobales; family Acidobacteriaceae; genus Granulicella. The sequence continues at coordinate 10,467 of JBEKFF010000107.1, forward strand.
CATGAGGGTTTTGGGAGCGACGGTGTCGGCGCCGTAGACCTGGATCTCGTAGTTGCCTTGTGCGTGCGATGTTGCGGCGCAGAGGATGAGGGCGAGCAAAAGAGAGAGAGTGGTGCAAAGTTTACGCATAGCGAAACACCATCATGAAGCCGCGATCCATGTGGTCCTGCTGATGGCAGTGGAACAGGGTGAGGCCGGGGTTGTTGGCGACGAACTCGACTTCGGTGGTGAGGTTGGGGGGAGCGAGGACGACGTCTTTGAAGATGCCACGGAGATCGGGGGAGGCGTCTGAGGGCTTGCGTCCAACTGGGATGCTGTTGATGCGGCGAAGCTCGAAGGTGTGGCGATGGAGATGGAGGGGATGAGCGTCCATGCTGTTGTTTTTCATGACGAGGCGATAGCGCTGGCCGGCGGTGAGGACGGGCTGGTCGGTGTCGGGATAGGATTTGCCGTTGATGCGCCACTGCTCTTCGGCGCCGTGGCCGTGGAACTTGGCGTCGATGACGAGATCGATGCGGTGGGCATCGGAGGTGGGGGTATTGGGAGTTTGAGGGGCGCCGAATTGGCTGTAGTTCCAGACGAGTTCTTGGGGTTGAATCCACGTTGGTTTGTTGGTTGCGTTGGCGTACTCGACGATGATGCCCATGCCGGCGTCCTGGATGTGTTTGCGGACTTCGCCGAGGATCCAGACGCCGGGGTTATTGAGCTCGACGAGGGCGGAGACGCGCTCGGCGGGGGCTAGTGAAAGCATGGAGACGGATTGCGGCGTGGCGACGGGGTTGCCGTCGAGCGCGATGAC
>JBEKFF010000108.1:0-11213 GCA_050013455.1 Acidobacteriaceae bacterium
CCTTTTCTGTTTCCTTCTCGGTATTTGCAGGCCGTGTCTGCGTCCAACCTGGCGGGGTTCAACAACGAAGTCGCTGCGCTGGCCGCTGCTACTTTAGGGACGATTGTGTTTTTCCTCGCCCTAAAGTGGCCTCAGATCGCGGTTCAAGCCGACGTTGGACCGGCCGCAGAATTACAAGTTCATAACCACGGTCGGATCTCGCGTCGATTGGTGGCTGCCGTCATTCTGTTCTGGGGAGTTTCTGTTCTTCTGTTCGGACTAACGATCATTTGGTTGGGGGTCCGCTATCAGTACGATTGGGGTTATTTTCTCAACAGGATCAGTGCGCACGCGGATTTTGGCCGAAAGCTCTATTCTCAACTGGAATTTCCTTACGGCCCCTGGCTCCTGGAATTTCCAATTGAGGTGAGGGCGATGCTAAGCCCCTTCCATGTGTCGACTGCGGTTGCATATCTCGTGACGCTTGTGCTGGAGGTCATGATCGGCCTCTTGCTCTTGGCCTATGTGATTAATCAACTTCCCATGTCAAAACGATGGAAAGCTGTCATCTTTCTTCTCATTGCGGCGGGCATGATAGTTGGCAATATGGGCCTCAACCATACGTTCGTTCGCTTTACGCCGCAACTGGTCTTTCTCGTGTTGGCTTGGAAGTGTCGGCGAGGATGGGAAGCGGCACTCTGGATCTTTGTTGGCCAAGCAGTGTGTCTCGGCTTATCTCCGGAGATAGGGTTCGCGTTTCTTGCGGGCAGTTTTGCGTTTGCGCTCTACCGTTGTTTTACGCAAGGGCGGTCGTGGGCATGGGCCGCGGCGGCTCCCATTGTGTCGGCGATGCTATTCCTGGTCAATGAGGGCTGGGCGTATCTGCATCGAGTAGGTGGATCGGCCCAGGGGGCGTACAGCTTCCCTGTGGAGCCGCTGCCCCTCATCCTGGTGTTCCTGTACGCCCTCGTGTGGCTGGTGCCAGTGAGTCTCGCTGAGTTTTTCCGCCAGCGAAGGGCGGAGGCGCCCATGCTGGCGGCGTTTTATGTGATGTCGCTAGCCCTGCTTCCGGCGGGTTTTGGGAGGGCAGACCCTGCACATGTGTATTGGAACGGCCTATCAGTATTACTACTGTCGGCCGTGGCAATTTCGTCCCGGCCCCGATGGCAGCAAATGGCATGGGGAGGAAGTCTTGCAATCGCGATTGTGTGGATGTGCAATGTCAACCTGCAGGTGAATTGGTATGAGATGAGGCCTGTGCTGGCTGCGGAGGCTGGCGTGTGCCGCCATATCGTGGAAGGGCGACATCCAAGCTCAAGGCCAAAGCCCGATGGTGGATTCGATCTACAGCGCCTGCAATCGATCGTGGGGCATGATCCGGTGGCGACTCCCTATGATCTGCCTGTGCCCGTGGAAGAATCTCTTCGAGCAGCGGGGCAATACGCTCCATCCTTTTACGAGTTTCCTTATATAACCGATGAGGATCTTCAGATCGAGGAGTTCAACCAGTTCAAGTGGGCGCTCATTCCGGAAGGAGGGACATACGTTTATGCCGAGCGGCCGGAGAACTTGAAACTTGCGTTGGGCATTCAGCTTCCTTATCGGACAAGACGGCCGGTTTATACGGTTGGACTACGATTCGCGCAGAACCTCGCGGACAACTGGAAAGTCCGAGGCACTGTGGGAAATTACGTAGTCTATGAGCATAGGTAACAGAATCGGCGTGAGGTCACGCGGCTGTGCAGACGTCGATTGCTTCTTGTTCCGTGGCAAAAACGCCGAAGAGGCTAAGAATTCCAACCATCTTGAAGGTCTTCGTAGCGAAAGAGGAGGGGTTGACGAGCTTGGTATCGCCCCCCACTTCACCGTCGAGATTCTCAGTGACCTCGGGCTCATGGGAATTGCGATCTTGCTGCTCCACACTACGTGCGCTGTTAACGAACACGGCGGAATAGCCTGAGATGTCTAATGCTGAAAAATAAGGACCTATGGAAGGGATGAGACGGGATGGGATGTGCTGGAACCGGGAGGTGGTGGCCAGAGACGGGATCGAACCGCCGACGCCGGCCTTTTCAGGGCCGCGCTCTACCACTGAGCTATCTGGCCTTGGCTTGCTTTTGCGCGAACGCAACCCTTAGGCAGCCAAGATCGCCCGCCGGGCTCGTGCGTCTCAACTTCGCCTGCCTGTCAGGAGGGAATTACGGCTTCATCGGTCGATGGCGCCTTCGAGAACGTCGACCCACAGTATAGCAATCCTCACGCCCAAGCTCCAAACCCATCGCCTCCTCGCCCGTCCCCTGCGGTATCCTTGGACAATTCAAAGTACTCGAAAGGCACGGGAACATGGTCCGCGCTCGTATCGCTTTCACGCTCGCCCTCACCGCGATGACCTGCACCGCCGTCGCTCAAAATAAATCCACCGCGACCACCCTCAATAAATCCGCCGCCTCCACCCCGACCCCCGGCGAAGTCCGCGCCACCCGCGCCCTCAACTCCGCCAAGTCCCTTGGCCCCGGTGAACTCTACGCCTTCCTCAAACCTTTCCCCAAGGGTGCCGACCTCCACATGCATCTCTCCGGCGCCGTCTACGCCGAAACCTTCCTCGCTGAGGCCGTCAAGCAGAACCTCTGCGTCGATCCGGATGCTCTCAAGCTCGCCCCGCCGCCCTGCAAAAAGCCGCTTCTCCCCGCCGCTGACACGCTTACCAACCAGCCCCTCTATGACAAGCTCATCGACGCGTTCTCCATGCGTGCCTACGTACCGTTCTCCGCCTGGGACGGCCACGACCAGTTCTTCTCCACCTTCTCCCGCTGGGGCGCGCTCGAGAAGGCAACCGCCGCCGAATGGCTTGACGAAGTAGCCACCCGCGCCACCGCACAGAACGAGCAGTACCTCGAGATCATGCAGACTCCCAGCTTCACCCACGCCGCAACCCTCGGCTACAAGCTGGGCTGGCCAGCAGACTCATCCTCCAGCATTTCCGCCGATCAACTCGCTGCCCTCCGCGACGAACTCTTCGCCGGCGGCCTCCGCGATGAAGTCGCCACCGACGTAAAAGAGCTAGCCGACGCGAAAGCCGCGCGCAGTGCCATCGAGCACTGCGATTCTCCAGACCACGAATCCGCCGCCTGCGGCATCACCATCCACTTCCTCTACCAGATCCTCCGCGGCTACCCACCCCAGCAAGTCTTCGCCCAAACCCTCCTCGGCTTCGAAGTAGCTTCCACGGACCCCGACGTAGTCGGCCTCAACTTCGTCATGCCTGAAGACGGTCGCATCTCCATGCAGGACTACCACCTCCAGATGCAGATGCTCGACTACCTGCACAGCATCTACCCCACCGTCCGCATCTCGCTCCACGCCGGCGAGCTCGCCCCCGGCTTCGTCCCCCCCGAAGGTCTCAGCTTCCACATCCGCGAGGCCATCGACCTCGGCCACGCCCAGCGCATCGGCCACGGCGTCGACGTGCTCTACGAAGATCACCCCGACGCCCTCCTCAAGCAGATGGCCGACCAGCACATCATGGTCGAGATCAACCTCACCTCCAACGCGGGCATCCTCGGCATCGAAAAGAAAGCCCATCCCCTCGCCGCCTACATGGCTGCGCACGTTCCCTGGGCGCTCTCCACCGACGACGAAGGTGTCTCCCGCATTGACCTCACCCACGAGTACGCCCGCGGCGTCGAGGAACAAAACCTCACCTACCTCGACCTCAAGCGCTCCGCCCGCACCTCGCTCGAGCACGCCTTCCTCCAGGGCGACAGCCTCTACGCCGCGCCCGACGACTTCGCCCATCGCAACCCCGCCTGCGCCGCTCCTACCCCCGCCGCCGAGCTCAGCCCCGCCTGCAAAACCTTCCTCCTCGCCAACGAGAAAGCAGCCGCCCAGTACGAACTTGAATCCCGCTTCGCTGCCTTCGAAGCCTCCATCCCCTAACCCCTCCTCCGTCACCGCCCACCGCCAGCCCGTGCGCTAGACTGAATCTCGCAGCAACCCAGCAGGAAGGGAATCCCGATGAAACGTGTTCTCTCGGTGGTGTTTCAATTCATCCTCTACCTTGTCGTCTTCGGCATTGGATCACTGCTCCCCGGCGCGAACGTCCTGCCCACCTGGAGCATCTCCACCGGCCCCGGCCGCGTCTTTGTCTACGACGGCCTGCTTCTCATGCTTCTGGTCTACGTCGTGATCCTGCTCATTGCCGCCGTCCGCAAGCGCATCAACATCACCTTCCCGAACTCGACCATGGCCCTGGTCCTTGCCCTGCTCATCGGCCTGCTCTGGAAGTTCGGCTTCAAGAGCGTCTAGACTCCACAGAGCATCTAATCTCTCAGGACGACAGATTTGATGAATCCTCACTCACCGTTGAGGTGACCAAAGTTCGGCACAGTACCCTGGAGTACTGTGCCAAAATCGGTTCATTTCCCACTTTCCCTATTTGAACCTTGGTAAAATAAAGCAGCAGGAAATTCTGTCGGCAAGCTGATATGCGATCCGAAACGACTGATCGGACAGCGCATTTTGCCGATGAGTTTCCTGTTTGCTGTATTAGTACCGTCTCGGCCAGAAGGTCGGGCCCGGAAGAGGATCCACCCTAGATCATGAGCCCAGCGCCCACCAATCGCTCCCAAACCCAGCAACTCCAGCCTTCGCCGGCCTCCTTCGACATCTCCGCGCGCAAGATCGCGTACTTCTCCATGGAAATCGCCCTCGCCAAAGCCCTGCCCACCTACTCGGGCGGCCTCGGCATGCTGGCCGGCGATACCCTCCGTTCCGCCGCCGATACCGGCGTCCCCCTCGTAGCCATTTCGCTCGTACACCGCCGCGGCTACTTCGAGCAGCACCTTGACTCCCACGGTCAGCAGACCGAGAGCGACGTCGTCTGGTCTCCCGAAACGACACTCCCCTCCGCCAACCAGACCATCACCATCACCCTGCAGGGCCGCGAGATCACCCTCCGCGCCTGGCGCTTCGACGTCATCGGCCATACCGGCCACATCATCCCCGTCTTCCTGCTCGACGCCGACGTCGACGGCAACGACCCCTGGGACCGCCGCCTCACCGACCATCTCTACGGCGGCGACACCTACTATCGTCTCTGCCAGGAGGCCATCCTCGGCCTCGGCGGCATTCACCTCCTGCACGCCCTCGGCATGCAGCCAGAAGTCTGCCACATGAACGAGGGCCACGCCGCGCTCCTCTCCATCGGCCTGCTCGAAGCCCGCGTCGCCCCCGCCCCCCTCAGCACCGCCACCGAGGCCGACGCCGAAGCCATCAAGCAGCAGTGCATCTTCACCACCCACACCCCTGTTCCCGCCGGCCACGACAAGTTCGGCCTCGACCAGATGCGGCAGATCCTCGGCGCCGATCGCTCCTCCACCATCGAGCGCTTCGGCTGCCTGCACAACGACCTGCTCAACATGACCTACCTCGCCCTGCGCTTCTCGCGCTACGTCAACGGCGTCGCCATGCTGCACGGCAAAGTCTCGCAGCAGATGTTCCCCGAGTACACCGTCCACTCCATCACCAACGGCGTCCACGCGGCTACCTGGCTGTCAAAGCCCTTCCAGGACCTGCTCGACAAAGAAGTCCCCGAGTGGCGTCACGATAACCAATACTTCAAATCCGTCTACGGCATCGAGCCCGAAGTGATCGAAGCCACCCACCTGCCCAGCAAGCTTCGCCTCTTCCAGACGGTCAAGCAGCGCACCGGCGTCGACCTCGACCCCAACGTCCTCACCCTCGGCTTCGCCCGCCGCGTCGCCACCTACAAGCGCGCCAGCCTCATCCTGCACTCGCCCGAGCGTCTCATCGAGATCGCCAACCGCATCGGCGGCCTGCAGATCCTCATGGCCGGCAAGGCCCACCCCGCCGACAACGCCGGCAAGGGCCTCATCCGCGACATCTTCTCGACCGCCGCCAAGCTCGAGTCCAGCAAGCTCCGCATCCTCTACCTCGAAAACTACGACTGGGATCTCGGCGAGCAGCTAACCAACGGCGTCGACGTCTGGCTCAACACGCCCCTCCGCCCCTACGAAGCCTCGGGCACCAGCGGCATGAAGGCCGCGCTCAACGGCGTTCCCTCGCTCAGCGTCCTCGACGGCTGGTGGGTTGAGGGCTGCGCCGAAAACATCACCGGCTGGGCCATCGAGAACTCCGAAGACGAAGCAGTCGAAGCCGAGCGCGTCTATAACAAGCTCGAAAGCTACGTCGCCCCCGCGTTCGCCGACAAGGCGCGCTGGGCCTGCATCCGCCGCCACTGCATCGCCATCAACGGCACCTTCTTTAACACTCACCGCATGCTCGGCCAGTACGTCTCGAATGCCTACTATCCCCCGTCGGCGTCCATCGCGGCCTCTGACCAGGTTGTCGTCGACGATCTGGCCCACCAGGCCGTCCTCGCTTAACCCGAAGGAGATCCGCCCCATGCAAGCCGGCGACCTAGTCGAAAACTTCACCCTGCCCGATCAGGACGGCAACCCCGTCAGCCTTACCGATTTCGCCGACAAACCCGTCGTCCTCTTCTTCTACCCCAAGGCCGACACCCCCGGCTGCACCATCGAAGCCTGCGGCTTCCGCGACCATTTTGCCAAGCTCCAGAAAGCCGGAGTCATCGTCCTCGGCATCTCCCGCGACACCGTGAAAGCCCAGAAGAAGTTCGCTGAAAAATACGACCTGCCCTACCCCCTCCTCGCCGACGCCGACCAAACCATCTGCAACCGCTTCGGCGTCATCAAGCCCAAAACCATGTACGGCAAACTCGTCACCGGCATCGAGCGCACCACCTACGTCATCGGCCCCGACCAGAAACTCATCCACGAGTTCAACAAGGTCAAGCCCGAAGGCCACGCCGAAGAAGTCCTCGCTCTCCTGAAGAAGTAAGCATGCCAACCGCGCTCACCCCGCTTCACGCGACGCTAGCGGCAACTGCCGCAGTCGCCGTCACCGCGGGCCTCACCCTCACCTACGCAGCCCTAAGCCCCGGCTCCCAACTCTTCGGCCACACCATCATCGCCGGCAGCGACCCCAACGAAGTAGCCCTCACCTACGACGACGGCCCCAACGACGCAGCCACCGACGCCCTCCTCGACCTCCTCGCCCGCCACAACGCGCGCGCCAGCTTCTTCATGATCGGCCGCTTCGTCCGCCAGCGTCCCGAAATCGTTCGCCGTGTCCACGCCGCCGGTCACCTCATCGGCAACCACACCCAGACCCACCCATGGCTCAGCTTCCTATCCTCCCGCGTCATCTGCGAAGAGCTCCGCGCCTGCAACCAGGCCCTCGAAGACACCCTCGGCGCCCCCGTCCACTATCTCCGGCCACCCCACGGCGCGCGCCGCCCCATGGTCTTCCGCGCCGCCGAAGAGCTCGGCCTCAAGATCGTTCAGTGGAACGCCATGGGCTACGACTGGCAGCCCATCTCCCCCGAACGCATCGTAGCGAACGTCACCCGCGGCCGCGAGCACGCCCAGCGCCAAGCCACCGGCGCCAACATCCTTCTCCACGACGGCCACCAGCAGGGAATCGGCGCAGACCGTACGGCCACCGTCCGGGCGACCGCCGCTCTCCTGGACCTTTTCGTCCACGAAGGCGCGCGCACCGTCACGGTAGATGCCTGGGTCTAATTAGTTGGGGAAGGGAAATGGTGCGCCCGAGAAGATTCGAACTTCTGACCTACAGCTTCGGAGGCTGCCGCTCTATCCAGCTGAGCTACGGGCGCACGATACACATCAGGATCCGACCCCGTTCGATATCCCTGCAATCCCAAATTCGCCAAATCGGCGCTCATTCTGCCGGGATCGCGGTCCATCCTGCGGGGGACACGCATGAGTCAAGCATATCAGAGGGGACCCATCAGGAGGATCCCCGGCAGCGTAGAGATGACCTTTGCGAGTGATGATGCCCCTTCCGTCACCAACGATTCTAAGCCAGGATCCCCGCACGGCGCGCAAGCGATGTAGGGGGCGCAGCGGGTGAGGACGCGGTGCGAGTTTCGCGAAATTTGACGGCCGCGGCGACGCCGACGTATCGCGGCCCAAGCCCACTCCCGCAGAAATTTCTTTCCGTTTGCCCGCAAAAACCTGCGCTTTTCCAGCCAGTCGCAAAGTAACCCCTTCATCATCAATAGATAGATTGGCATCTCGATTGCATCCGTTAGTCTGTTCTATCGAACAAAGCTTTTACCGGGTCCTTGTGTTTTCCTGCGTCTCGCCCGAAAACACTTTAGGTAACTGCAGCAATCCTCTTTGGTCAAGGTACGTGGATCTCTCATTCGCGCCTGGACGCTGAGCATTCCCCGCCTATTCGAGCGATCCTCCCGCTTCTGCTGCTGGAGGTAGTTCACATGCACTTCGCTTCTTCTCTTAGAAATTCCTTTCGTCTTGTGGCGGGTCTTGCCATTCTGAGCTTGGGATACTCCTGCGTCGCGCTCGGAGACCCCATTCCCAGTGGCTGGACCTGCAGTGGCTCCTGCGGCACCCTTGGTGCCAACGGCGTCGTGACCCTCTCACCCACCGGCAACAGCTCGTACGAGTACGTCACCACCAACGGCTCTACCTCAACCGCTCCGCTTCCTACCGGAGCTCTTGGCTCAGAGACCAACGGGTCAACCCTCGCCACGCCGATCTTCTCAGCGACGGCGGGAACTGCCCTTAACTTCTACTTCAACTTCGTCACCTCGGACGGAGCCGGCTTTGCCGACTATGCCTGGGCAGAGCTCTTCAACTCCGCGAATGATCCAGTCGCGCTGCTCTTCACAGCACGCACGGAACCTACCGGAAGCATCGTCCCTGGAACCGGATTACCCGCACCCGCGGCTACCCTGAATCCATCCTCGGTGCCCATCATTCCCGGAGGCCCCGCCTGGTCGCCCCTGGGTGGCTATTCCGGCGCGTGTTACAGCGCAGGGTGCGGTTATACAGGCTGGGTCGACTCCAACTATACGATTGCGGCCGCAGGCAACTACTACCTTGAAGTCGGTGTCACCAACTGGGCAGATCAGCTATACGATACCGGACTTGCCATGGATGGAGTGACTGTCGGCGGCGTATCCATTGGCCCATCTCCGACGCCTGAACCGTCCACGCTCATCCTGCTCGGCTCCGCTCTACTTGGCGGCGCAGCAGCGATCAAGAGGAGATTGCTGGCCTGACACGACGAAGTCCACTACCCAGGTCGAGTGGAGTCTCGGCTCCACTCGCTTCGGTCGAGTTGCGCCCAGGAAGATTCGAGTTAATCTCCATCTCAGGCGCCGGACTGTTCGTTCTCGCGTATAAAACTTTCCGGCGTACCATCCGCTGGATTCACGAACACAATGTCCTTCGGATCACGACGCGGTGTGTCGATCGCCAGAAACACCACCGGCCCCTCCAATATCTGCGGCAGCGCGTGCACCGTGCGCCGCTTGAAGACCAGCAAGTCCCCCGCCGCAAACTCCCCCTCGTTGGTCGCGTCTCCCATCCAGAACGTGCCTCTTCCCGAAAGCACATACAAGTGTTCATCGCTACCCACGTGATAGTGCGGCGGCGTCTCCCGATACACGCGGAAAACCCGTGCACTCGCCTCCGCCTCATCGGTCAAATACTTATCCAACAGCAGTGTCTCTGCAGTATCTGGAAACGTCGCGGCAATCTCGTTTAACTTGAAATGATGAAAGTGCTTATCTACTGACATAGATCTCCATGTTCCCGATGCAGCTTCTCAGCCGCTCACCGGCTAACCCTATGTAAGATGTCTGAGTCCGCATTAAGCATCAACGACATGCGACCCGCTGCCACGATTCTGCCACCGCCACTGCCCCCGAAGCATCCAAGCTCTCAGCGTATCGAGTTCCTCATAGAACTAGCCTTCTTCCGCGTCACAGCCTAAAGGAGAATCACCCGAATGATCCCCAAATTCCGCAGCGCAGGCATCTCTCTCCTTCTCGCCGCAGCCTCCTTCACCCCTCTCCTCGCTCAAAACGCACCGCTCAAAGTTCAGCCGGGACAGCGCGAAGTCCTTCTCCAGACTGACAAGTCATGGAACGGTAAACCATATACGCATTACCCCGCCGGCCAGGTACAGCTCACCACACTCAAAGTCACCCTCGCGCCGCACACCGCCCTCCCCTGGCACACCCACCCCTTCCCCAACGTCGTCTATGTCCTCTCCGGCACGCTCACCCTGCACGACAAGGCAAGCGGCAAGACGCTCGTCGTTCATCAAGGCCAGGCCGTCGGTGAGTCAGTCGACGATGTACATCGCGGCGAGGCCGGCGACCAACCCGCTGTCCTCATCATCACCTACGCTGGAACCCCCGGCGTTGCCACCTCCATCCCCGCCAAGGGCGAGAAAGCCGAGTACTAAATCCCAAAGCGCCGGAACTCGCAACCGGTGTCCGTAATCAACACCTCGGGAGTACGATAGCAGCCATGAAGAATCCTTCTCGCTGTACCCCGCTCCTCCTCACCCTCGCCCTCGCCGCGACCTTTAGCGCCGCTCTCCCCGCCTCGGCCCAGATGTCCAACATGGACATGCCCGCCAAGCAGTCAGACGCTCCCGCCAAGCCTCTGGCCAGTCCCGCCGCCCAGACCGACGTCACCCTCGAAGGCGCCACCCTCACCATCCACTACAACTCGCCGGCCATGCGCGGCCGCGTCATCATGGGCGGCCTCGTTCCCTACGGCAAACCCTGGCGCACCGGAGCGAACCCCGCCACCAGCTTCGTCACCACCGGCAATCTCAAGATCGGCACTCTCAGCGTTCCCGCCGGCAGCTACACGCTCTTCACGCTGCCCGGCGCTCCCGGAACACCCTGGAAGCTCATCATCAGCAAGAAGACTGGCGAGTGGGGCATCCCCTATCCCGAAGGCGACGACCTCGGCCGCACCGAGATGCATCTCGCCAAGCTTCCCACCGCGCAGGAGTCCATGAGCATCAGCTTCGAGAACACCAAGAAGCGCTCCACCGAACTCCACGTCAAATGGGAGACCACCGACGTGTCCGTCAAGATCGAAACCGAAAAGTAGCCTCCGCGACTTCGCAATTGTGCTCACGATCTTGGGTGCCCCAGGTCTCGCTTCTGAGACCTGGGAGAGTACAAAATTACGCGGCCGCGGTACTCGGTTAGCGTTCCTGCTGCCCACGCTTCGCATCGGCCTCGTCGTTGAGCTTGCTCAGCGCCGAGGCCACCAGTTCCTTCGCCCCGCCAATCCCCGCCAGCACCGCCTGCAGATCCATCTTCGGCAGCGCGGGATTCC
>JBEKFF010000109.1:0-11207 GCA_050013455.1 Acidobacteriaceae bacterium
GAATGATTCGCCTCGATGACGTCATCCAGGAGCACATTCGCTCGGTCCTCTTTGCCTGTCACGGAAACAAGCTGCGCACCGCCGAAGTGCTCGGCATCAGCCGCTCGACCCTCTACCGCATGCTCGACATTCCTGCCCAACCCTGCGCTCCACCCTCTCGCCCCCAATCTGTCGACTCGTCCGATCTGCGCATGGTCGGCTGACTTCCAGCGAATATCTGTTGTCCCCCCCATGTTGTTCTCCCAGATGTCCTCTCACATTTGGCAAGCTACCCGCATCCAGCGTTTGATAGCCTTGCTGCATGATCTCTGCAGACACATCGGAGTCCGCTGCCCACCTCCATATCGCTGTCCTTGGCGCCGGCAAGATGGGCGGCATCCTGGTTCAGGCGTTTCTGCGCTCCGGCCTCTTTCCCCGCGAGCACGTAGCCGCCACCGTGGCCCACGAATCCCGCGCCACTGCCCTCACCAAACAGTTTGGCATCACGGTCACCACGGACAACCTCAACGCCGCCAAAGATGCGGACATCATCCTACTGGGCGTCAAGCCGCAGCAGATGCACGACGTCGTCAGCGGAATCGCGCCGGCACTTCGCCCCGGCAAGCTGCTGATTTCCTTCGCCGCCTCGGTCAAGACCAGCGCCATCGAAGAAGCCGCCGGCTGCAATCTCTCCGTCATTCGCGCCATGCCGAATACACCCGCGATGGTCGGCGCCGGCATCACAGCCATCTGCCGCGGCCAGTTTGTCACCGACCAGCAGCTCGCACTCGCCGAACAAATCTTCGCCACCGTTGGCCGCACCGTCATCGTCGATGAGAAACACATGGACGCGGTCACCGGTCTCTCCGGCTCCGGCCCCGCCTTCCTCTACATCATCATCGAAGCCCTCGCCGAAGCCGGCGTCAACGTTGGCCTGCCCCGCGACATCGCCACGCTGCTCGCCGCTCAAACCACCTACGGAGCTGCAAAAATGGTCCTCGAAACCGGCTCTCACCCGGCGCTGCTCAAGGACGAAGTCACCACCCCCGCCGGCTGCACCGTCGAAGGCATTCTCGAGCTCGAAGAAGGTGGCCTGCGCGTGACCCTCATCAAGGCCGTCAAGCGAGCCACGGAGCGCGCCCGCGAGCTCGCCAGAAGCTAGTCGCCACGCCCGCATACCGCACACGTCTGTGCCCGTTCGCTCGTACAATCTATCTATGAGCAGCACAGCCGTTCCGATCTCGACCCGCACCCGCAGCAGCCGTTCCTGTGCGCTCCCGCAGTATGCCGCAGCCGTCGTCGGGTTCATGGTGCTGGTCATTCTAGAGGGTGCGCTCGTGCGAGCCACTGGATCAGGCGCCGGCTGTGGAAACCACTGGCCCCTCTGCAACGGCGACTTCTTTCCCCACCATCCCCGCCTCGCCACCGTCATCGAGTACACTCACCGATCCATGACCGGCTTCTGCACCACGCTGGTCGCGATCCTTATCGGCTGGACCTTCCTCGCCCGTCCCCGCGGCGACCGCGCCCGGCGCGCCGTCGTATGGTCCGGCATCCTGCTCATCACCGAAGCGCTCCTCGGCGCCCTCCTCGTCAAAGGCGGCTACGTCGAGAGCAATGCCTCCACCATGCGCGTCGTCATGCAGTGCATCCATTTCACCAATACGATGCTCCTGCTCGCCGCCATCACCATCACCTGGTGGTGGCTCCGCGACCGTTCCCAGCCATCCGCGAACCTAGGCCCCCAGGCCCGGATGGTCGCCTGGATCTCCCTCATCGCGACCCTCTTCGTTGGCGCCACCGGCTCGGTAGCTGCGCTTGCCGACACACTCTTTCCACCCACCTCCCTGCAAGCCGCCTTCCTGCAGGACTTCACCGCCCACTCTCCTCTCCTGGTTCGCATGCGCTGGCTGCACCCCGCGACCGCCGTCATCGCTCTAAGCTGCGCCATCTGGATCGCCCTGCAACTTCGCAGCAAGCTCGGCCAGCTAGTCGTAGGCCTCGTCTGCCTGCAACTCCTGCTAGGCGCAGCTGACGTCCTTCTGCTCGCGCCCACCTGGTTGCAGGTACTTCACCTCCTGGGTGCCGACCTGTACTGGATCGCCCTCGTAGTCGCCTGCGCAACCGTCCTCGCACCCGCACCCGCGGCGTCCACCACCACTACATAGACGGGTTCCCATCCATAGAGTGCGCGACCTTCTTCGTTCCGTGCACCGTCTTGTGGTATCCCTCTTTGCTCACGTCGGCCGTCTTGTGCGCAGCGACCTTAGTCCCGTGTTCCGTATCGTGCGCAGCCACCTTCGTCCCGTGCTCGGTATCGTGAGAGGCGACCTTGGTCCCATGAACCGTCTTGTGAGCGACAGTCTTGCTGGCATGGGCCGTATCGTGCCCGGCGTCGTGCATATCCTGACCAACGGTTTGCGCCTGTGCAATCCCGAACGAGAGCAATCCCGCCAGTACCATTCCTGAAACGATCAGCTTTTTCATCAACCTATCTCCATATTCTGCAACGATCTGTACATAGGATGCGCACAAACACGGCGAAGGGTAGATCTTCGCCGGAGGCAGCCGCGCCCCCGACAGGACCAAGCCCCGTAAAACGGCATTAACTCGCTTTAATCAAAGCTCTTCCCAATTGTCATTGCCCAATGGTAGATTCTTATGGCGTTGTTGTATGATGATCCCCGACTTACAGTAAACGCTTTCTTGCTTGCAAAACTCGGGAATACCCTGCAGCCCGAATCTCAGGCGCTTGGCACTTTTATAGGAGAAAAGACAAGAGCAATGGCGCTAAATACGGCAACGACAAACCTGCGGTCCTCCAGCACGCATTCTGGATCGACCAACTACAGTGCCATGGCAATGGTGACGACTCTGTTCTTCACCTGGGGATTCTGCACCGTGCTCAACGATGCGGTCATCCCACACCTTCAATCCATCTTCGAACTCAGCTATCTGCAAGCCTCGCTGATTCAGCTGGCCTTCTTCAGCTCTTACTTTCTGTTTGCGCTTCCCGCTGGCAAGTTGGTGGAGTCGGTCGGATACAAAGCCACCATGGTGATCGGTCTTGGCTTAATGTGCCTCGGCGCGCTCCTGTTCGTTCCAGCGGCCACAGCCGCCACCTATTCTTTCTTCCTCGCAGCGGAGGTGGTCCTGGCTGCAGGCGTCACGCTCCTGCAGGTCGCGGCAAATCCTTACGTGACAATTCTCGGTCCTCCCGAGACAGCGTCGAGTCGCTTGAACCTGACTCAGGCCTTCAATACCCTCGGAGACACAGTGGCGCCCTATGTCGGCGGTGCTCTGATCCTCGGTAAGATCGCCACCCTCCCCAGCGCGCAGCACCTGCAGGGAGCAGCCCTCCTGGCCTACCGCGCCCACCAGGCCGCCAGCATCAAGCTTCCCTTCCTCGCCATTGCCAGCGCCACGTTAGTTCTGGCGTTAGCCATTGCGTTCTACCGCTTTCCCCGTCTTGAAGTGACCCAGGATTTCCGGCCAGGCGGCGTTGACCCCGAGAAGGACAGCATCTGGAATCACCGGCACCTCTGGCTCGGTGCAATCGCCATTTTTATTTACGTGGGCGCCGAAGTATCGATCGGTAGTTTCCTCGTAAAGTACTTCGCAGACCCGAATATCCTGGGCATCTCGCTAGGCAACGGGGCAAAACTCGTGACGCTCTACTGGGGTGGGATGATGGTTGGCCGCTTCATCGGATCGGCAGCGATGCGCCGAATTGCAGCGAACAAGATCTTGATGTGGGCCGGCTTCGGTGCAGCCCTACTGGTCTTCGGGTCGTTAATCGGCCACGGCCACTTTGCCGCTGTCACCATCCTCGCCGTCGGACTTTTCAATTCGATCATGTTCCCCACCATCTTCACTCTAGCTGTCGCAGAACTGGGTCCGCTCACCGGACGTGGCTCGGGTTTGCTTGTGCAGGCGATCGTTGGTGGAGCAGTGTTTCCCATGTTGATGGGCTACCTCGCTGACCACTATGGAATTCACCATTCACTCCTGATGCCGCTCTTGTGCTACTTCTTCATCGCCTATTACGGATGGAAGGGCTACCAAATCCAGCCTGGCGAAATTCAGTCCCACATTGAAGTAGCGAAAGCTTAGGCTTCGTTCCCACGTCCTAAACCACTTGTTACCGGCCCCGTCCGGAAGACATCAACAAAGTAGAAGCCGTAAACCATAAGCAAAGCTTAGCCATAAAGAGGAGAACTAAATGGGTCGTCAAATGACAATGGGCGTCGTCGTAGGCAATCGTGGATTTTTTCCCAGCCACCTTGCCACCAGCGGACGTTTGGAGATGATTGCAGCGCTTGAAGCAGTGGGGATCAAACCTATCGTGCTCACCCCGGAACAGACCGCGCACGGGGCCGTAGAAACCTACGAAGATGCCAAGAAATGCGCCGAACTCTTCAAGCAGCACGCGAAGGAAATCGACGGCATCATCATCACCCTGCCAAACTTCGGCGAAGAGCGTGGCCTCGCCGACGCCCTCCGCCTCGCCAACCTAAACGTCCCCGTCCTCATCCAAGCCACACCCGACTCCACCGCAAAGATGGGCATCGCCTTCCGCCGCGACTCCTTCTGCGGCAAGATGTCGATCTGCAACAACCTCAAGCAGTACGGCATCCCCTATTCCCTCACCACGCTGCACACCGAGGCTCCTGACTCCAACGAGTTCAAGGCCGACCTCCAGTGGTTCGCCGCCGTCTGCCGCATCGTGCGCGGCCTGCGCAACGTTCGCTTCGGCGCCATCGGTGCACGTCCCACCGCCTTCAACACCGTCCGCTACTCCGAAAAACTCCTCGAGCGCTCCGGCATCACCGTCGAAACCCTCGACCTCTCCGAAGTCATGGGCCGCATCGAAAAATCCAAGGACAACGACGACGCTGTCCAGGCCAAGCTCGCCGCCATCAAGAAGTACATCCCCATTGGTGACACGCCAGAAGCCGCCCTCATGAAGATGGCCAAGCTCGGCGCGGTGATCGACGGCTGGATGGCAGCCTCCGAACTCACCGTCTCGGCCGTCCAGTGTTGGACCTCCATCGAAGAGTATCTCGGCATCGTTCCCTGCACCGTCATGTCGATGATGAGCGAGCAGCTCATCCCCTCAGCCTGCGAAGTCGACGTCCTCGGAACCCTTTCCATGTACGCCCTCACCCTCGCCAGCGAGACCCCCTCCGCGCTCCTCGACTGGAACAACAACTACGGCGACAACCCCGACAAGGCTGTCTGCTTCCATTGCTCCAACCTGCCCAAGCACTTCTTCCGCGAAGGCGTAAAGATGGACTATCAGCTCATCATCGCAGGCACCGTCGGCAAGGAAAACACGCACGGCACCCTCGACGGCACAGTGAAGGCCGGCGCCATGAGCTTCGCCCGCTTCTCCACCGACGACTTCACCGGCAAGATCACCGGCTACGTCGGCCAGGGCGCCTTCACCGACGATCCCCTCAACACCTTTGGTGGCGCCGGCGTCGTCGAAATCCCCAACATGCAAAAACTCCTTCGCTACATCTGCGAGAACGGCTTCGAACATCACGTGGCCGCCAACTTCGCCACCGTAGCCAGCCCCGTCTACGAGGCTGCCTCCAACTACCTCGGCTGGAAGATGCATCAACACGCATAACATTGCTTCTAAGCGCTACAAAATCAGGGCTGTGCGGGAAATTAACCTTCTCCCGCGCAGCCCTGATTTAGTCTCGTAAGACGCATGGCTGTCCGGAAACAAATCGCACCGACGAAGCCGCCGTCCCGCACCACGCCTCGGCGCTCCGCCAAATCTCCCGCCGCACCCCCCGGCGGCCGTCTCATCGATCGCGACGAGAGCTGGCTCCAGTTCAACCGCCGCGTACTCGAAGAAGCCGACGACACCTCCAACCCCCTCCTCGAGCGCGTTAAGTTTCTCGCCATCACCGCCAGCAACCTCGACGAGTTCGTCGAGATCCGCGTCGCCGGTGTCCTTCAACGTCTGGAAGAGGGCCTCGGCTTTCCGCAGCAAATCGACGCTGGCGGCCTCACGCGCAGTGAGCGCCTGGAGCGTGTTCGCGCTCGCCTTCACCTCTTTAACGAAGATCAGAGCTCCTGCTGGAATGATCGCCTCGTCCCCGAGCTCAAGCAGGCCGGCATCTCCGTCCTCAGCTGGAAACAGCTCCGCAAGCCCGACCGCGAGTTCGCCATCAAATTCTTCCAGGAGCAAGTCGACCCCCTCCTCACTCCCGTTACCCTCGATCCATCCCACCCCTTTCCGCGCGTCCTGAACAAGGCTCTCTGCCTCGCGCTCCTGCTCCGCCACAAACGCAAGCTCAAGTCAGGCACCAGCCCAAAAATCCTCGGCGTCATCACGATCCCGCGCTCACTCCCTTCCCTCATCGCCCTTCCCGAGCGCAAAGGTCAGCGCAACTTCCTTCTTCTCGAAGAGCTCATCGAAGCCCACATCGCTTCGATGTTCCGCGGCTACAGCATCCTCAACCGCACCGCCTTCCGCGTCACCCGCAACAGCAACCTCTACATGCAGGAGGAAGAAGCGCGCTCGCTGCTCGAGACCGTCGCCGAGGAGCTGCACAATCGCCGCAAAGGCGACGCCGTCCGCATGGAAATCGACGCCTTTGCCTCCGAAGAAATAGCCGAACGCCTGCGCGTCAACTTCGAGCTCGAGCCCTGGCAGGTCTTTCGCACCTCCGCACCCATCAACCTTTCCCGTCTCATGAGCCTCTACAGCGCAGCCAAGCTACCCGCGCTCAAGTTCACTGAGTTCCATGGCCGCCGCCTCCACCTCGATCAATCCACCAAGCCGCCCACCAACATCTTCGCCGCGCTCCGCAAGGAAGACATCCTCCTGCATCATCCCTTCGAGAGCTACAGCACCGTCGAAGACTTTATCGCCTCCGCCGCTGCGGACGACGACGTCATCTCCATCAAGCAGACCCTCTATCGCACCAGCGCCGACTCGACCATCTTCAGCGCCCTCAAAGCCGCCGCCCAGACCAAGGACGTCACCGTCGTCGTCGAACTCATGGCGCGCTTCGACGAGGCCTCCAACATCCGCTGGGCGCGCGAGCTCGAAGACGCCGGCGTGCAGGTCTTCCACGGCATCTTCGGCTTCAAAACCCATTGCAAACTCGCGCTCGTCGTGCGCCGCGACTCCGACGGCATTGTCCGCAGCTACGCGCATCTAGGCACCGGCAACTACAACCCGGTCACGTCGCGCTTCTATACCGACATCAGCCTGCTCACCGCGCGCCCCGAACTCACCGACGCCGTCCTCCGCGTCTTTCGCTATCTCACCGCTGACTGGGCCGCCGGCCCCAACGCCTACCGCCCCCTCCTGGTCGCGCCCGTCACGCTACACAGCGATATCCTCGCCCTCATCGCCCGCGAAGCCCAACACGCCAGGACCGGAAAACCCGCGCGCATCATCGCCAAGATGAATGCCCTGCTCGACATTCCTACCATCGACGCCCTCTACGCTGCCTCGCATGCCGGCGTAGAAATCGATCTCATCGTCCGCGGCATGTGCGCCCTCCGCCCCGGCATTCCCGGCCTCAGCGACCGCATCCGCGTGCGCTCCATCATCGGCCGTTTCCTCGAGCACAGCCGCATCTTCTTCTTCGCCAACGGAGGCCCCGACGACGGCCCGCAATCTGAAATCTTCTGCGGCAGCGCCGACTGGATGACCCGCAATCTCTACGAGCGCTGTGAGGTCGTCTTTCCGGTCGTTGATCCCGCCCTGAAACGCCGCCTGCGCGAGGAGATCCTCGACTCCTACCTCCGCGACAATCTCAAGGCCCGGCTCATGGACGCCGACGGCTCTTACGTACGAGCACCCAGCTCCGTTCCAGCCCTCAGCGCCCAGCAGTACCTCATGGAGCTCTCCCGCTCGCCCGAAAAACAGCGGAGCCGCGACAAATCTGCCGTCCCCGAAAGCACCCCGGCCGAAGATGAGGAAAGCATCCTCTCCAAGGAACAATCCGGCCTCTAACCCCTGGGAAGACCTGGCCCTAATCGCGTGGCCAGCGCCCCAAACTGCTAAACTTGAACTGTAACGGCGTGGCCAAACTCTCACGCCAAAGGAGTTCGTCATGGCAACCAACCAGGGTAACGGCACGCACAACAGCAACGGCGCAGGTCTACGCCTCAAGACGGGTCTGGCCGAGATGCTCAAAGGTGGCGTCATCATGGACGTCATGAGCGTCGCGCAGGCCCGCATCGCCGAAGAAGCCGGTGCCGTCGCCGTCATGGCCCTCGAGCGTGTCCCCGCGATGATCCGCGCCCAGGGCGGCGTTGCCCGCATGGCCTCCCCCAGGCTTATCAAGGAAATCATGGCCGTCTCCACCATCCCCGTGATGGCCAAGGCCCGCATCGGCCACTTCGCCGAAGCCCAGGTCCTCCAGTCCCTCGGCGTCGACTTCATCGACGAGTCCGAAGTCCTCACCCCCGCCGATGAGGTCTACCACATCGACAAGCACGCCTTCACCACCCCCTTCGTCTGCGGCGCCCGCAACCTCGGCGAGGCTCTTCGCCGCATCGCCGAAGGCGCTGCCATGATCCGCACCAAGGGCGAACCCGGCACCGGCGACGTAGTCCACGCCGTTCAACACATGCGCCAGATCACCCGCGAAATCAAGGCCCTCACCGTGCTCGGTGAGGAAGAGCTTTACAACGCGGCCAAAATCCACGGCGCGCCCTACGAGCTCATCCGCATGGTCGCCAAGGCCGGCAAGCTTCCCGTCCCCAACTTCTCCGCCGGCGGCATCGCCACACCGGCCGACGCCTCTCTCATGATGCAGCTCGGCGCCGAAACCATCTTCGTCGGCTCCGGCATCTTCATGAAGGAAGGCGCCATCCCGCTCGACATCGAGGACAACGCCGACGAGCGCGCCGAGGCCATCTCACGTGCCCGCGCGATCGTCCTAGCAACCCTGCACTATGACGACCCCAAGATCGTCTCCGAAGCCTCCGAAGCCATCATCGGCAGTATGAAGGGTCTCGCTGCCGCAGGCATCGAAGAGAAAGATCTCATGCAGACCCGCGGCTGGTAACTTTTTCAATCCGAGCGGGGCAACTTAAGAGCGGAACAACTCACCTCCCTTTCGAGGCATCGCAGTATGTGCTGCTGTATTCGGCACAACACTGCCTCAAAAGGATCGCCATGAGAAAACTGCTGCCTTTCGTCCTGCTTTCCGCCTTCATCTGCTCCAACGCCCACGCGGCTGACAAAGCCAAACTCGATGCGCGCATCGACGCAGCCCATGCGGTTCTTCACGAACTCATGGACACCCCCGATCACGGCCTTCCCGACAGCGTAGCCTCGCATGCTACCTGCATCGTTGTCGTTCCCAGCTTCAAGAAGGGTGCCTTCGTCGTTGGCGCTGAGTACGGCCAGGGCGTCGTCAGCTGCCGCACCGGCCATGGCTGGAGTGCTCCGGCCTTCGTCCAACTCACGGGTGCCAGCTTCGGCTTCCAGGCAGGCGGCCAGGCTACCGACCTCGTCCTCGTAGCGGTCACCCACGCGGGTGCACAGCGTCTCCTGCATGACAAGATCAAGCTGGGTGCGGATGTCTCCGTAGCTGCCGGCCCCGTCGGGCGCGACTCTCAGGCGTCCACCACCGAACTGGCCAACGCAGGCTTCCTCACGTACTCGCGTAACAAAGGTCTCTTCGCCGGTGTCGACCTAAATGGCGACGTGGTCAACCAGAATATCAATGACACCGAAACCTACTACGGCCACGATGTCTCCTACGAGAGAATCCTATCCGGCGGCGTTCGTCCCCCTTCCAGCTCCGTCGCCTTCGTCCGCACCTGCAACGAACTCTTCCACGCACAAGCACGCCATACCAAGTAATCTCCCCATCCAACCCGCAATACGAAGGCCCGGCCACCCTCAGGTGACCGGGCCTCTTCATGTTCCTGTGGCTTCAATCCACGACCACGTCAAACCCATCCACCATCCACGACGTAACTCTGATTCGTAATCGCAGAGCTATCATCCGCCGCAAGAAACAACACCAGCCGCGCCACCTCTTCCGGCAGAATCATGCGCTTCAACGACTGGTGCGCCAGCACCTGTCGCACATAATCCTCGGTGAGCCACAATTGCTTCTGACGCTCGGTAAGTATCGCCCCCGGCATCACGCAATTCACCCGAACCTCGTCCTCGCCAAACTCGTGCGCCAGCGCCCGCGTCAGCCCCACGATCGCCGACTTCGCCGTCACATACACCGGGACATTCTTAGAAGGAATCACCCACGCAATCGACCCCATGTTGATGATCGATCCCCTTCTCGCCTGTCGCATCGACGGCGCCACCGCCTGGGCCATAAAAAACTGCTGCTTCAAGTTAATCGCCATCCCCTCATCCCATGTCTGCGGCGTCACCGACTCAACCGTATGCCGTGCATCATTCGCCGCATTGTTCACCAGCACATCCACCCCGCCAAACCGCTCCACCACCTCATCCACCGTCTGTTCCAACGCATCGAAATCTGTCAGATCGCAGCGAAAATACACCGGCGCGCGCAACCCGGCATCGACCAGCCGCGCCACCAGCCTCTTCGCGTCCTCCCCATGAATGTCCAGGAACGCCACCTGCGCCCGCTGCCGCGCAAACGCCTCCACAATCGCCTCCCCGATCCCACTCGCACCGCCCGTCACCACCACCACGCGATCTTCCAGGCTCGGATACACCGCCGTTTTGCTCATTGCACTCATCGCAGCATTATCGCGCTATCTCTGCATCCGCGTCTGCAGTCTCACCCCACGCCATGAACTAAAATCAAATGGTGGATCGCAAAACCCCAGCCATCGGCGTCCTCGCTCTACAGGGCGCGTTTGACGTCCATGCCCACCGTCTCGCCGCCCTCGGAGCCATCACCACCCTCGTCCGCAAGCCAGCCCAGCTCGACACCCTCGACGCCCTCGTCATCCCCGGCGGCGAGTCCACCACCTTCCTCAAGCACCTCGAACGCGCCGGCTTCTACGACACCCTCAACGCCTTCGTCCACTCCAAGCCCGTCTTCGGCACCTGCGCCGGCTGCATCCTCCTCGCCAAAGAAGTGTCCAACCCGCATCAGCCCTCCTTCGGCGTACTCGACATCGCCGTCGAGCGCAACGCCTACGGCCGCCAGAACGACTCCGCCATCCTCACCTCCGAAACTTCCCTCCCCGGCGGCCCGCTCGAGATGGTCTTCATCCGCGCCCCCCGCATCACCCGCACCGGCCCC
>JBEKFF010000110.1:0-18531 GCA_050013455.1 Acidobacteriaceae bacterium
AACTCCTGAATCTGACGATCCTCACCAGCTGCGTCGAACAAATTAAAATAGAAATTGTAGAAAGACGGAACGTATTGTCCCGATTCCCGAAGAGACTTTTCTACCTGCAACGGAATCTCCACTGGAGTCGCTACCCGATCATGCCCCACGATGGCCTGCAAGCGGTCGAGATTGAACCCACCATCATCGCCTCGCACTCGGACTGGGTGTTTACCTTCGAGGATGTCGCGTGAAAGGGCAGCTTCCGCCAGCAGCACCGGTTTCATCTGTTGCCAACTCATACCCGCTGAGCGGTTGATGTTGCACATCCATAGAATCACGATGGCGAGACAACATCCCCACGCGACTTGCTGCCGCCGAGGCCGCGACGAAATAGCCACCGCCGACAACAGCAGGACCGAAAGGCCGTTCCAATACACATGCGCGGGATCTGCCCTCCCGAAGCCCGCCGGAAGCAGCGCCAGCGACATGATGTACAGCGTGGCCAACATCGGCGCCTCTGCCCTTCGCTGACGGAAAAAGTCCGCAAGACTCAACGGAACCAGCCACACCAGGGCGAACAGAAATACCAGGATGAAAGGCAGCGGCTCCACAGGGAAGCTGTAGACCCCGTGGGCCGAAATTGCCACCCTGTGCAGGTACGGCCAGCCCTCTACAAGGAGAAATATCATCGCCGACACAATGGGAGCTGCGGCTGCCCACGCCCACGATCGTCCTTGAGTGAAACAGCAGTAGATCGCAAAGGCGAAACTACCCGCGAGAAACGCGAACCCTATCTCCGGAGACAAACCGAGACACACCGCCTGACCAACAAAGATCCAGAGTGCCGCCTGCCATGCCCGCTTGCTCTTCCAGGCCAGCACCAGAAACGCCAACTGAGGGGCAAACCGAACGAAGGTATAGTTTGGCCCCATGTTCGTGACCATCATGCCCGCCGCAACCAGAAGAAAGATGGCGGCTCTCCATCGCTTCGACATGGGAAGATGTTCGATCAGGTAGACCAGCAGCAACAGGCCGCCCATCACCTCCAAGACGAACGTCACCAGGTATGCACCCACGGCCGACACATGCAAGGGGCTTAGGATCGCTCGCATCATCACGGCGAGGTCTATGAGCAGAGGACCGTAAGCAAATTCCATCTCGCTATACAGCTTGCGGCCAAACTCCGCATGCACACTGATCCTGTTGAGGAAGTAGCCCCAGTCATACTCATAACGAACCCCCATCCAGATGATGGTTAGTCCGAACAGAAGAACCGCGCCTCCCCACAACAGAACAACGGCACCCACCAATCGACGCGAGATCCGACCGTCCCCTTGAGCTTCGAATGCTGCAGGCGGTTCAACCCTGTCTCGCCCAACGAGCTGCGGCCATTTCAAGGCGAGGAAAAACACCACCGTTCCTAAAAGAGCGGCGGAGATTGCAGCGACTTCGTTGTTGAATCCCGCCAGGTTCGACGCGGACACACCCTGAAAATACCGTGCAGGCAACAGAAACGGTAAAATGAAAACGCCCAGGCACGTGGCCAACAATATTATTAATCGAACACCCCACACCTTCGACCTCGTCGGCATAGAAAAAAGTGTACCCCACACCCTTGCCCCAATACATCCGTTCAATCCCTGCTAGTCTGAAAGCAACTCAGGCTGCACTCCGCTTTCTCTAATCCACAATCAAGACATCGCACCCAGGGGGGTCATTGCAACTCAGCCAAAGATTCCGATTCCCGGCCATCTTCTGCGCCCTTGCCGTACTCTCTTGCGAACTCATCAGCCAACCTTTCGCGAATATGGGCATCTGCGACGATGGCCCCTACATTCGCGTAGCACAAAACGTCGCAGCCACTGGACACATCGCCTACAACGGCTGGTCCGCGGCAATGTTAATCTGGCAGCTCTACCTGGGCGCCGCCTTCATCAAGCTCTTCGGCTTCTCCTTCACCACGGTTCGCAGCAGCACATTGTTGGTCTCGCTCGCACTCGCTTTTTTTCTGCAGCGAACGCTGGTGCGCGCCGGCATCACCGAGCGCAACGCAACCATTGGAACCTTGGCCCTGGTTCTGTCGCCGCTCTACCTTCTACTCTGGCACATCCTCAAGCTCTACTCTGCGCATGGCATCAACGACTTCCTCATCTGTTGCGGCTACAAGGGCTACGTCATTAAGGAATACTTCGCCAATTACTTCCTCCACACCTCCGACGTCACCTTCGATATGTCCGCCAACACCATGACCGTCCACAACTCCGTCGCTGAACCTTGGCGAGTCACCCTCGTCGACACCGGCGAGAACACCGGAACCGGTGGCCGCCTCAAGAAGGTCGCAAAGTATGTCGCAGACGATGAGGCCTTCTGCATGACCTATGGCGATGGCGTCGCCGACATCGACATCACCGCCTCCATCGCCTTCCACAAAGCCCACGGTAAGAGCGTCACCATGACCAGCATCCAGCCCGCTGCACGTTTCGGAGCACTCGGCCTCGATGGCGCCAGCGTCTTCTCCTTCCGCGAAAAGCCGAGTGAGGAAGGTGGCTGGATTAACGGTGGCTTCTTCGTTCTGAAGCCTGACATCTTCGCCGACATTACCCACGACAGCCAGATGTTTGAACAGGAACCCATCAATTCCCTTGTCGCTAAGGATGAGGTCCGGGCTTTCTTCCATCGCGGCTTCTGGCAGGCCATGGACACCCTCCGCGATCGCCAGCAACTCGAAGCCCTCTGGAGCTCCGGAAAGGCTCCTTGGAAGACATGGTAGATCGCCTCAAACCGTTCGGTCCCTCCTCCTTCTCCTGGCAGGGTCGCCGCGTCTTTGTCACCGGCCACACCGGTTTCAAAGGAGGCTGGCTCGCGCTTTGGCTCACCAAACTCGGCGCCACCGTTCGTGGCTACGCACTCAACCCCTCCACCGACCCCAACCTCTTCACCGCCGCCCGCGTCGGCTCTGTGGTCGAAGACATTCGCGGCGACGTCCGCGACGCCGCCGCCCTCGAGCGCGCGCTGCAGGGCTTCTCTCCCGAAGTAGTATTCCACCTCGCCGCCCAGCCCCTCGTTCGTTACTCCTACGAAGACCCGATCGGCACCATCGAGACCAACGTCATTGGCACCGCCAAGGTCCTCGACGCCGTGCGCAGAACTCCCAGTGTACGCGCCGTCATCTCCGTCACCACCGACAAATGCTACGAAAACAAGGAGTGGATTTGGCCCTACCGGGAGACAGATTCCCTGGGCGGCTACGATCCCTACTCCAGCAGCAAAGCCTGCGCCGAGATCGTCAGCGCAGCCTTCCGCCAGTCGTACTTTCCCGTCCAAGCTCTCGGACAGTCCAACGGCCACAACGTCGCCATCGCCACCGCCCGCGCCGGCAACGTCATCGGTGGCGGCGACTGGTCCAGCGATCGGCTCCTACCCGACCTCGTCCGAGGCTTCCTCTCCGGCAAGCCCGTCGGCATCCGCAGCCCCCACGCCGTCCGACCCTGGCAGCATGTGCTCGAGCCGCTCCACGGCTATATCCTTCTAGCGGAAAAACTCCTCACCGCTGATCGTATCCAAGCCGCGCGTTTCGCCACCGCTTACAATTTCGGCCCCGCCCAGTCGGACGCCCGGCCTGTTTCCTGGATCGCGGAGCAGATGACCGTTTTCTGGGGCAACGGCGCCTCCTGGGTTCTCGATAAATCCCCCAGTCCTCACGAAGCCGGCTACCTCAAGCTCGACTCCAGCCGCGCCCACGCCGAGCTCGACTGGTCTCCGCAGCTCAACCTGCAACGAGCCCTCGAACTCCTCGTCGATTGGTACCGCGCATGGCAATCCGGCTCACATATGCACGACCTCACCCTCACCCAGATCGAACAATACAGCGCCCTGCTCAAACACTGATCTCACTGCTTCCCGCGGTTTACCTGAAAGCTCATCAATCTCTTGCGATGCATGCTACCACTCATCCGTCGAATATCTGATAATGGCAGCGCAGGAGTGTTGCTCAAGGTAAATAATGACATCAATGGCACAGCAATTGGGGGTCGACAAGGAACGGCTGACGTGAGGATGCCGGCTTGGTCCAGTTGTATGCAAGACAACTGGAAGAGCGGTTGCGAGGGGTGGGGGCATTACTGAGGTTCTCCGATCCGAATGTGCGCGAAGCTCAGGTGCGTGAGGCAAATCCGAAGGTGAACAGCGTTCGGAAGAATGGACCGGAGTTGCTGCAACAGGCCGAGCGAGCCGCCGCGTCTGGACAATTGCCTCTGTAGAGACGCGTCCAACTTTTTTTGTATTTGCGCGGAGATGCCGGATACCGCGTCGAAATCTTGAATAGCCTGAGACCGGAAGTATCCGCGCAAAGAGACCCCGGGTAATACTTCGTGACCAACCGGCAAGTGCTTAATGTATTCCACACGCGACACGGGGATCATGAATCTGACGAGCCAAACCACCCCTCATGCCAATCGAGTTTGCGGCTGCCGGGAAGGCCGTTTGGTCGAATCATTCCGCTGCGGTTGCACATCAAATCCTTCAAATGAAGAAGATCGGTTTCTTGTCGTTCGGTCATTGGACTCCTTCCCCACAATCGCAGGCACGATCAGCGTCTGACGTGCTGCTGCAGTCGATCGACCTTGCAGTGGAGGCCGAGCGTCTTGGGATGGATGGTGCCTACTTCCGCGTTCATCATTTTGCGCAACAACTGTCCTCCCCGTTTCCACTTCTGGCTGCAGTAGGAGCCAAGACGAAAACAATTGAGATTGGGACCGCGGTGATCGACATGC
Source organism: Acidobacteriaceae bacterium (assembly GCA_050013455.1). Lineage (GTDB taxonomy): Bacteria > Acidobacteriota > Terriglobia > Terriglobales > Acidobacteriaceae > Granulicella. The sequence continues at coordinate 4,755 of JBEKFF010000110.1, forward strand.
GGTACGAGAATCCTCACTATATGGCGGAAGATGCAGGTGCGGCTGACCTCATCGCGGGTTCACGCCTGCAACTGGGGATCAGTCGAGGTTCTCCCGAGCAAGTCATCGACGGGTGGCACTATTTCGGCTATCGCCCGGCGCCTGGCGAGGATGATGCCGGTATGGGGCGGCGTCATGCGGAGGAATTTTTCACGCTGATGCGCGGCAAAGGGTTCGCTCAACCCAACCCGCGCCCGATGTTCGCCAATCCTCCAGGTCTGTTGCGACTTGAACCATTCTCCGCCGGACTACGAGATCGTATCTGGTGGGGCTCGTCTTCGAATGCGACCGCGGTTTGGGCTGCAAAGCTTGGCATGAACCTGCAGAGTTCGACCCTGAAGCTCGACGAATCCGGTGAACCCTTACACATACAACAAGCTGCTCAGATTCGTGCCTTCCGCGCCGCGTGGGCCGACGCGGGACACAGCAGGACTCCACGAGTTTCTGTGAGCCGCAGCATTTTCGCTTTGGTCAACGATCTTGACCGAGCATACTTTGGGCACGACGGCGATGGAGACGATCACATCGGCTTGCTCGACGCAAATACGCGGGCAGTCTTTGGTCGCAGCTACGCTGCTGAACCAGATGTTCTAATCGAGCAACTCCGAAAGGACGAGGCAATCGCCGAGGCCGATACCGTCCTGCTCACAGTTCCGAACCAGTTGAGCGTAGCGTACAACGTGCACGTGATGGAAGCGATTCTTCAGCATGTCGCTCCTGCGTTGGGCTGGCGCTAGAAGCGATAACCAACGTCGGATTGCTTTCGCGTCGGGCCCGCTTCGCGTGCGATACCCGAGCATCATGAGCTTCGCTGGCGTCCTGAATCGACTTTCGCCCGTGCAAGCTAACCCAATAGCCGTCAGCGGTTTGCAAGCGAAAGTCGATTCAAATCCCATAGCTTGACCGCATCCGCCGGGAACGCCACCGGCTTCCTTCAACTCGCTGTATCCAAACGCCCGCATTGCGCCGTCCAGACATGCCGTTCTAGCGCTCCAGATGCAGCCCTAAGACTTTGCGGCAGTTTCGCAAACTACTGTCCAACACGCCATGGCGAAGTTGTTGTCCAGCTTTGCAACTCTTTCTTTGCCCAGGCATTTGACTTGCCTACATGGCAGCTTGTCCAGGGATTGGGTACAGCCACCAATCGGTGCCCGTCACAGCGTGGTAGGGCAACCAGCGCTTTTTTCGCAACGTCCCATTGGGCCGAGAGCGGAAAGTAGTCCTCACCGCGCTTGGTAAAGTACCTCTGCTTGCATCGGCTGCCGTAGACGAACACCACTTCATCGAGCCCGAAGGTCCGCACCGGATCCGCCGCTGAGAAGTCCCCAATACTGCGTCAGAGTGCGCGTGGGGGTCGCGAACAACATTCGCCATGCGGGTTTTTCCCCATCCTTTGAACTCGTTTGCATGGCAGTGTTCGCAGTTCGCAGATCCAACAAATTTCGCCTTCGCTTCTTGTGCGAACGTGTCGGGCAGCGTCAGAAACAACAAGCCGAGAAGCATCAATGCTTCGAATAGAGATTGGCTGAAACGCTTTCCCAGGGGGGCACCTCGATGCTTCCGCGATCAGCGTACATCACGCCTATCGAAAAGTTGTCACCGAGGCATCCCTCGGGGTCGGATCGAGCCAAGACAGAAAGCTACCCCGAAAAATTCGGCTTGGAAGAGGTGGCGCCGTCGCTCACACCAAACGGTGCTACTGAGATGGTGCGTCGCTTGAACCTCATCCTAGTGAGGAAGTTCTTGTTGACAGATTCAGGAGGATCATCAACATGCAGATTCGTTCGGTAGGAATTGACCTACCGGGCATCGGACCTGTTGAGATCGAGACACACGTCAACTCCGATCTTGTTGCAGTACTTGAAGTAATCAGCCATCGCAAGCAACCGCACTAGCGCGGTGATTGCGCTTGTACAAGGGACGATAGGAGGAGATCCAGGTCGGCTGGGTTTACGTCGCTGACAGTGTAGATGTGCAGGTCAGGGGTCGTCGCGGAATGGATAGCGAATCCTGAGCGGATGCGGGGCAGCAGGGTGTCAATGGGGCTACCGGAGCGCTGCGTGAGGAAGACAGAAACCTCGTGCTTGTGAATAGTGAAGAGGAGCAGCGCCGCGGGTTGTCCGCTCAAGTAGGTGAGATTGCCGCCCTTGAGAGTCGTGTCGGCAGGAAGGACGTCGGGCAAGTTAAAGCTGAAAGGCAGCTTACCCTGGAACCAGGGCTTTACCGTGTGACGGTCAGTCGATAGGACCTCAGGTGAAGCTCCGCTGGATAATGTCGCCAAATGCTGATCGAGCAATTCGGCGGAAAGGGCGTTGGATTGATGCGTCTGCCGCCAACCCATTAGTGATAGTGCAATCACAAGGGCTGCGGCCAACCCGGCCAACGCGAGGGAGCGAAACGAGTAGATGCGTGCCGTCTTTTTCGATTCCCGCGGAAGAAGCTGCGCGGTGAGGCGGGCGAGTGTTTCTGGTGGAGCGGCGAAGCGTTGCGCGGAACGAGCCGTGGCGGCCTTGACCTGCGTGGCGGAAAGAACGCGCAACGCACATGGATGGCACTCGGCCAAATGTTGCTGCACTCCGTTTGACTCGCCCGTAGATAGCTCGCCATCTACGAAGGCGCTGAGTTGGTCGGGGTCGAGATGTCCGGTGGCTGCTGTCGTATAAGTCATAGCGATTCCCCACGTTGCGGTTGCAGCAGTTGATGAAGGGTGCGGCGGGCGCGAGAGATGCGCGACATGACCGTGCCGATTGGGACATCGAGGACCAGTGCGATGTCTTTGTACTTGAGCTCTTCGACATCGCACAGGAGCAGTACTTCGCGGAGGGGTGGCTGAAGCTGATCGAGAGCCTGGTTGACCGCTGCCTGGTCGTCGAGGCGGATGAGGTGATCTTCCGGTGTCGGGCTGGCATCAGCGGTGCCGAGGAGGTCGGGACGATCTTCGAGAAACACTGTGCGTGAGGCTGCGATCCCGGTGCGGGAAGTAAGAAACGTGTTTCGAAGGATGCGGAAGATCCATGCCTTGAAGTTGGTGCCGGTCTGAAAAGAGCCGAACGCACGAAGAGCTTTCGAAATGGTCTCTTGCACAAGGTCTTCCGACTCCGCATGATTGCGGCTGAGCCAGAAGGCGTGACTGTAGAGCGATGGCAAGAGGGGCAGCGCAAGTTGTTCGAAGGATGCGCTATTGGCGACGGATGGCATCGTGCGACGTGCCTCGTAGTTCATGCAGGTGGGAGGCCCCGAAGTTGAAACGGGGTCTGCGAATTGGCCCTGAACGCGGAACATATTAAGCGTAAACCAGATTGCGTCCGTTTTATTCCATCCATTGATTTTGCTGGTTGGTTGGAATAAATCCAGACTTCGAAAGTTCTCCATTGAGCAGTCAATTAACACCAATGGAGATGGATATGAATCGGTTTAAGGAAGACGAAGTAGTGCAGGAGAATCGGGCGCAGCCCGTGGGTGATGGGATCGACAGGCGCAATTTTCTGGGATGCATGGCATGGGCGGGGACGGGCCTGCTTTGGACGATGTCCGCGGGAGTTCCAACGTCCAGACTGCTGGCGCAGGTGGCGAAATCTGGTTCCGGAGTTGGGAAGATAGAGGATTTTTCCTTCGTTCAGATCAGCGATAGTCACATCGGATTTAATAAGGGCGCTAATCCGGATGTGACGGGGACACTGCAGAAGGCCATCGATCGAATCAACTTGGTGCCGGCAGGGATGAAGATGCCGGACTTCATGATTCATACCGGCGACATCACTCAGAACTCGAAGGTCTCGGAGTTCGATACCGCTGTGCAGGTAATCAAGAGTGCAAAGGTGCAAGAGGTGTTCTACGTTCCGGGAGAACATGATTTTTCGCTCGATGATGGTGAGCAATATAAACGACGGTTTGGCAAAGGCACCCTTGGAGATGGCTGGTATAGCTATAACCACAAGGGCGTTCACTTTGTGGGACTGAACAATTGCCTACAAGTCGATGCGATGGGCAACCTGGGCGCAGAGCAACTTGCGTGGCTGAAGTCGGATCTCGCGGGCTTGAGTGCTTCAACTCCGATTGTGGTGTTCGCGCATATTCCGTTATGGATGGTGTATGAGAAGTGGGGCTGGGGCACGGCCGATGGCTCGCAGGCGCTGAGTCTTCTGAAGCGGTTCGGATCGGTCACCGTGTTGAATGGCCACATTCATCAGGTTGTCCAAAAAGTGGAGGGCAATGTTGCCTTCCATACAGCAATGTCTACCGCGTTTCCGCAGCCTGCACCCGGAGCTGCGCCGAATCCAGGACCGATGGCTGTACCGGCAGACAAGCTGCAGAGTGTACTCGGCGTGACCAGCGTTAAGGTCGTGCGCGGACATAGCCACCTCGCCGTGGTAGATCACTCGCTGGCGGAGGGCGCTTGAGAAACGTAGGTGCAGTCATCGTATTGTGTGCTGTCGCATTGGTGGGACTGGCGTTCGTCCATCCGTTCGGAAATCCGCGTGTCGAGTCTGCCAGGGGGCTCGACACGCTACTGAAACGCGCCAATATGCCTGCGGATGCTAAAAAGGTTCTGCTTACAAAGTGTGCAGACTGCCACTCGAACGAGACCCGGTGGCCCGTGTATGCGCGGTTGGCTCCGGGGTCATGGTTGATTGAGAGAGACATCGTAGAGGCCCGCAAAAAGATGAACCTGTCCAACTGGGAAGAGATGTCACCCGACGCGCAGGATGTGCTGATCGGGAAAATCATCCACGAAGCAAAGAGCGGAGGCATGCCGCCTTTGCAATATCGTGCGCTTCACTGGCGAGCGACGCTGACGGCGGCGGATGTGATCACACTTTCGTCGATGGGCAAGACGAGCGATGGCGAAGAGAGTTTGAGAAAGTCCGGCGATGCTGCACGCGGCAAGATCGTATTTGATAGGCGGTGTACGGGCTGTCATGCGATGCAAGGAGATCGGGAGGGACCAAGGCTGGCCGGAGTGTTTGGGAGGAAGGCCGGGAGCGTAGCGGGCTTCGACTACTCTCCCGGCTTAAAGAATTCCGGAATGACTTGGAATGAGGCTACGCTGGAAAAGTGGCTTAGCGGTCCGGACAGGATCGTGCCGGATACGAAGATGGACTTCTATGTTCCAAAAGCCCAGGAGCGACGGGATCTGATCGCTTATCTCAAGCAGTGACAAGGCGGATGAAGGCGGAAAAGGAGCGAGCCTCCCTATCCTCCAGCCCGATAGAACCCGAGCACATTGAGTTGCCTCGGTATGATCGAGTTTGGGACCCTCCAGGCCTTTAGTGATCATAGGGAGACTTGGGATGCAGGTCATATTCGTTGCCAAACTTATTGGTATGGACCAGGCTTCCACTGGGTTTCGTGGGGATAGTCAGCGAGCCCAAATCGACTCTTCCCGCAGAGAGGTGCACAGAGCGGGTCAGGACATCGACGACAGGTTGCGGTACTCCCTCTATCCAGAGATGCAGCTTGTAATCGCCTGGAGGGATGTTGTGGAGGACGAAGGAATCGTCCGAATCCGCTGTGGCGAAGAGAGGCGTTGGGAGGGCAAGTACGACCGCGCTCATCTCGGGATGGATGTTGCAAAAGATGTAGGAGACGCCTTCCCGGGAAAACGTAACTGATTTGCTCGAGCCCGCCTCATAGAGTCCCAAGTCAAACCGTTTGCCATCGAAGAGCGAGAAGACGTTGTGGAAGAACGGATCGGCGTTAGGAAACTTCACGACAGCGCCGACCGGAATGACCTGCAGGTGCGGAAGGAACGTGCGATTCTTTTGCATCAGCGTGTAGGGACCGTGTGGGACGAACGGCACGGCAAGCGTACCTGCGAGCGGTTCCAGCCAGATGACCGCGGGGACTGAGCGATGCTTCCCCGACTGCGAAAAGCCGAGGTGCACGTGCAACTCAGATGTGGGAGCGGGCGAGGGGGGGACTTGCGATCGCAGCACTCCGCACGTCGCAAGCGCGAGCGAGACCAGGCAAGTGATAGGGCGCCTCATTTTCATCAGAATTTGTATCCCGCGGCGACACCGATAATGTTGCTCTCAGCCGGCGCACCGATGACCGGGATACTTCGGAGGTAGCGATACTCCAAAGAAAAAAGCAGTGAGGCTTTGGGGCTGAAGATCACGTTGCCGGTATAGGTTTGGGTTCTGGCCAGGTTCTGATACATCGTTCCGCCTGGAACGGCATACGGTCTTAGTTCTCGAGCGAATACATTATCCTGTCCGAAAGCCGCGTTGAATTCCACTCGTTCGCTGAGCTTTTCCTTTAGTTGCGCCCATCCTCCCACATCGTCGTATGGGCGGAAGTAATATTCGTCTGAGTCGGGGTCGGCTCGAAAACCGAAGTCTTTGTAGGCTCCTCCTCCGAGACCACCCAGCGCCGCCCCGCGATAGAACGTTCCTGTAAATGTGCGGCGCGAAGTATCCACCGAAACCGATGTGGGCTCCCTCCTCCAACTTAGGCCCGAGCAAGGCGATACGGGCTTCCTCTCCGGGCCAACGACTTTGCTCTGCGGAGGTCGGGATCACCACAGACTTCGCTGCGGAGGCGGATGCAACAGACAACGGAGCATCGCCTACATCGATAAATGCGCCTTGCAGCCGTAGATTGTATGAAGCGGCAAACCCAACGTCCTGTGTAACTCCAACCTGCGGATTCCATGTCCATAAGTTTCCTGACCAGGCAAGCGGGGGTTCGGCGACGGCCGTCAACGACGTTGGCGCGTCCGGACTGAAGATGGGACGGTCCAGCGCAAAGTAAGCGTCTGTGCGCGGCCATTGCAAACCTGCATGAGCGGTCCGCAGGCGCAGAATGGCGGCACTCGCGGTGTAATACCCGGTGTAGACTGCAGAGTAAGTGCCAGAGCCTGAGCTTCCGTAGAAATCGACCCTCAAGTCGGCATAGCTGCGCGCACCGAACAGATGGGGGCCGCGCGAATCGAAGCCGAGAATCGTCTGCTGCACCGACGCTCCTGTGCTTCCAGTGCCATAAAGCGCGACGGTCGGCGTGGCTGCCATATCGACTTGGCGCGTATTGACAAAGCCATTGAAGAGCAACAATCCAGTGAGCTTTACTGGGTACTTCGACTCAGTCTCCACTTTGGCTTGTTCGTGAGTCGCAATTTGAGACTCCTGCATGGCCTGCCGTTCGCGAAGATCATCGATCGCGGCCGCTGTGGCTGGGGAGGTGGCTTGAGTCGAAGGAGGAGAAGGCGGATTGGCTTGCGCAGGACGAGGTACAGCGGATCCCGCCTGTGCCATCTGGCGCTGCAGTGCAGCTAATTCCTCGCGCATCTCTTCTAGTTGATGCTGCGACTGTTCGAGTTGGGTTTGCGTTCGCGCCATCGCTTCGGTCAATTTCTGAATCTGCTCCGGGATGCTCTCTGGACTTGGGGATTGGGCCGTTTGCGCAAAGAGCCCAGGCCCCGAACACATGCAAACGAAGATCAGTAACGTCAATGAAAGACATTTATTCCGAAGCAGCATCAGAGAACGCTGTTCTGGTTTAGGCGCGTGAATTCTCATGTTGGTCAACCTCGTCGTGAGGACCCGTTGCTGACACGGCCGGTGCAGCCGGCGGTTTGATGTCGCGCGCCACTGTCATTTGAAAGATGGTTTCGCCCGGATAACTACTCAACAGGACGACTTCTCCTCCATGTTCTACGGCGATGCAGTGGGCCAACGTGAGGCCAAGGCCCGTTCCCTTCTGCTTGCCTTCGCTCACAAAGGGTTCGAAGAGGCTGTTGCGAATATTTTCTGGAATGCCATCGCCATTATCGATGACATTCACGGTCATATACTCTTGCTGCACTTCCAAGGTCATCACAATTCTGGCCTCCGTTCCAAGAGTCCGAACGGCCTGGCAAGCATTAAGGAGAAGGTTGAACGCGGCGCGTTCGATCTGCTTCCCATCGACGACCGCTGAAGTCTGCGCCGGGTCGCCAAGCCGTGTCAAGAGTGAAACACCTTCGGCGTCAGGATGGGCGCGAACCAGAGCCGCCGCACGTTCCAGTAGGGTTGCCATCAGTTCCGGCGATCTGCGCACGCTGGCGCCCGTACGACTGAAGATCAGTAGGGATTCGATCATGTCCGTCGTTCCGTGCACCGCCGTGCGGACGTCCGCAAAGATCTCCGCTCGCTCCGTTTCGGACAGGTGATGCGATGCAAGAAACTCTGAGTTGGCATAGATCGCGGCCAAGTAGTGCCGGAGGTCGTGAGAGACCGAACTCGCCATTCGTCCGATAGTTGCAAGCCGCTCAGACTCCAGCAATGCCCTGTTCTTCTCTTGAATCTCGTCGATCATTCCGGCGAACGCGGTGCTTAGTTGTCGTACTTCCTGGGTACCGTGGCGTGGAATACGATATGGCGCGTCGCCCACGCCGAATGCAATGACGCTTCTGGAAAGCTCTTCGAGTGGACGGGTCAGGAGGCGCGAAAGGGCGATCATCAGGATAGTGCCCGACAGAAGCGCAAGAAAGCCTGCGCTCAGCACCATCCGGTCAATGCGGTTGATCGATTGGTCCGCCGGCTCGAAAGATTTCAAAACAACCAGCTTGAGTGGAGACGTAGCGGCGGCGGAAAGATCCTCGGTTGCAGCAAGAAACCGTGTGCTTCCGAAGTTCACCGTGGATGGCGCCTGAGGCGTACCGGAAAACAATCGGGGCTGGGTTACCAGGCTTGCTTGTCCGGATGGGCTAAGCGTACTGGCCACCACCTGTCCATCACTGAGGAATGTCGCTTCCACGCCGGTGGGCTGGCTAATCTGTCGCACGGTGCGTTCAATCGAAACACCGCTGATGACGTAGCCGAGCAGAGTACCCACCTCATCACTGCCGAAGTTCAGCGGACGCAGAGAGCAAACGTAAAGACCTTGGCCATCGATGAGGTAGCGCTTCTCGGGAGAGGACAGCAGCGACTTCAATCCTTGACGAAGTGTCTCGTCCACAGGCGCACCTTTGGTATAGACGGCAACTACTCGTCCATTCGGATCTGCGAGCGCGAAGAGATCGTTTCCACTCAGTTGCCAGAATTCCGTGGCACCATCCTGAATCGTGAGCTCATCACCGCTGGTCATCAGCGCCTTAAGGGTTGGGAGTTCCGCAAGGAGCGAATTCTCGCGCTCCAATGCGCCTACTCTCTCAGCCTGCAGATTCTGAAATGTGATGACAGAGTGATTGAGATCCTGAGACAGATCGTCCGTGACCTGCGCGCGAAGGCGGTGACGGATCAGCAACAAGCACACGCAGGTAACAATCGCGATGACCAGCGCCATGGCCACAACGAGCAAGACATGGGTTCGAATGCCCTGCTTCGGGAACTTGCCGGCTACCTCCATCGTGTCCTCATTATCCCGCCATCGACCGACGTTAAGATTATGGGACAAATTTATATCCTGCGCCGTATATCGTCAGGAGATGTTTTGGGTTTGCTGGATCCGGTTCCAGTTTCTGACGAAGTTTCAGAATCTGATTATCCACGGTGCGCGTGGTCGGGTACGAGTTATATCCCCACACTTCGTTGAGTAACAATTCTCGTGTGAGCACCCTCTCAACATTATCGGTAAAAAACTTCAGCAGCTTAAACTCGTGTGCAGTCAGGACTACCGGAACTCCGTTACGCCGCGCATTCATGCTTTTGAAGTCAATCTCGCAATCCCCAAAACGGAAGATCGTTGCACCCACAGGTTTACGTTGTCTACGAATGGCTGCCTGAAGGCGGGCTGTGAGCTCTCGCGGGCTGAAGGGTTTCGTGACGTAATCATCAGCACCCAATTCCAGCAGCAGCACCTTGTCGACGACTTCGCTGATCGCGCTCAGCACGATGATTGGCGTCTCGCTAGAGAGGCTCTTGAACGCCTGGCAAAGGTCGCGTCCGGAGATTCGGGGAAGAATAAGGTCCAGGACGACAGCAAGAGGATGTTCGCTGCGAAATAAGTCAAGCCCGGTTTGACCGTCGCCAGCAACGACGACGGCGTAACGCTCCTCGATAAAGATTCTTCGTAGCACCTTCTGCATACGAGGATCGTCTTCAATAATGAGGATCGTACCGAGTGTTGCCGACGGCACTGTTGCGAGCTCAATCGGTTCTTCCATTAAATCCGTATCCGCAATCATGATTACAGACCTCTCTCCTATTCTGGTCGAACCGAATCAATATTTTCCAGCTAAACGCCAAGAAATGACAATGGGATGACATTTAGAGTCGAGCGCACAGGGTCACTAGCTTCTATTGAAAAGAGGAGAGAGGTTCTGACCTGTTGGCCACATCGAATTGCCCCACAAAATTACCAACAGCCTCTTTACCAGCCATGGTTTGCTTGTCCTCTACCAGGAGGCTGATCATAACAATTGCCCACAATGGCAAAGAGAGATCGAACGGCTCCGTATCGGTCAGGCCGCGTACCAGAACGAAAAGCAGGAAAGCAAGCCAGAATGTCCTCATGGAAGGGACCGAAAGCCTTCGCACCTGCCGGTAGAAACTGCCATAGAGGCCGCCCAACATACAAACGCCAACCGCTCCGTATGCGTAAAACTGTTGTATGAGCTCATTATGTGCGTGCCTCGCCTGGAAATCTCCGAAGGGCGGGATTACGTTCCATACTGAATGAAAGCCATGGCCGATCCATGGTTGTTGAATCGCTTCGCCTAAAATGACCGTCCAAATGCCAATGCGCCCTGTGAGTGTCTCTGGACTGTTCCCGGCAGTCGTATAAATGTCGAAATACGACGTTAGAAGGCTTGAAAATATAACCACGGTCGCCATGCCGGCCAGGATCAGCATCACCTTCGTTCTGCGCTGCATGTATTTGTCCATTATCAATAGGAATGACTCAGCAATCAGAAACGCGATGATGGATGTTTTACTGAGACTCCGCAGGAGCGTTACGGCAAGTACAAACGTCACCACACCCCACTTGCCCACCTTTTCGCGCATAAGATATTGCACAAAAAATAAAGCGAAGGCGCAAAGATACCCGATTTGATTTGGCCCAAGGAGTTCTTCATCACCAAGGCGGAGATCTGATTGGGCCGGCAACAGCCAAGCAATGATTGCAATCACGCACGCACCCACAACGTAACCCTTCATGAGAGTGGAAGCAACCACTTTAACCGGACCCATTCCAAGCAAAAGGATGACCATCACGATATCCGCAGCCATTGCGCACCAGTAAACAATGGCAGCTGGCATAGACGCCGTGGCACTCCACAACAAACTCATACCCGAAAAGGCTAGATACATGAGCACCCAACGGACGGCTGGAAGCCGCAGCATGCTCACGCTCTCATGATGGGCTGCCCCAAGCGTTTGAAAGGCAACGAGTACCAGGAGAAAGAAATTCAGCGCCAGGCTAATCTCAACTCCGACCTGCTCATCGGTTCCGAGAAGCCGCACGGAAAGAAGCATGATAAAAATTCTGAAAGAGAAGAAGAAGCCTACAAGGTATGAAAGTCCCGTCGCCGCCGGGATTCTCAGTCGCCCCTTCTCTGTCGCGCTGACGTGGATACTCATTTACCCCTCGTGTAAGCGAACCATTTAGTGGGTATACATGTCTGGCACACCTTGACTGCCCGACACAGGTAAATGTCGCAGATAGACGATGATCGACCAGAGTTCGTCGTCGCTCAAGGTTCCCTTCGACCCGGGCATTCCGGACGGGCTGATGCCATTGTCCAAGATCCATTTGAGTTGGCCGTCCGTATAGCTTTGGACTTCTTTGGAGGACAATAACGGAATGGGCGGCGAAATGTGATCCGCAAAGGGAACGCCCGTGTTCTGACCATCCATCCCATGACACGCAACACAATAATGAGAGAACGCCTCCTTGCCGTCGGCCCAGGTATCGGCGTTTGAAGGCAGCGGGTTCTTTTGGCCTTGATTGCGTATAAAGACGTGATGTTTGGCGAAGGTCACGGTCTTCGTCTCGACCTTCCCGGGAGGGTCGGCCTTGCAGCCGGCCAGCCCCAGCGAAAGGAATGCTGTCGTGATTACCAAGAGGAGACGCATCGCTAATCCACCACGTGCAATGTGAGCATCATGCCCCCGTGACCGGAGCCACAGAATACAGAGCAGTGCCCTACGAAATCTCCGGCCTTGTCTGGCGTGAATTGAACTTCCGATGTGCCGCCGGCACGAACCTTGACATCTACATTCAAGTCACGAAAGCGTAGCCCATGTGCGGCGTCCTTGCCGTGTAGAACGAGAACAACGGGTTGCCCTTTCTTCACGGTGATCTCGCCGGGATCGAACGCAAAACGCTTCGCTGTTACTTCGATCCTTCGAGGTGCTGCTTGGGCCTTGACGCTATGAACTGGGGTCATACCCGCAAGCGCAATCCCGACCAACAACCCCAGCAACATAGACCTTCTTTTCATGAACCCTCCTTTAGATATGCCCCACGCGGCACCAGCAATCCGTGTGGCGGCAATCAAACCACCACGCTCGCCACTTCGGCTTTGTTCGGCGGCCATATTCACCCTATCCATTCGAACCCCAAGGGTTGTCATGCACGCGTTAGCAGATTGTCACGATCTTGTTCTTACTATTCGCTGCGTATGTTTGCCTGACGTGGGGTATCGCTTGAGCTTGGATAGCTGCAATGTAATCTTCCAGAGGAACGCGGGATTGTTCGTTAGATACCTTTTCCAGAGACGCCTTGGGTCCTGGAGAAGGCGATGGAGCCATTGCAGGCCCGCGTGCTTGACCCAATCAGAGCAGTCGCTAATGCGTCCGGTGTGATAGTCGAATGCTGCTCCTACTCCCACCATAAGGGGCACTTGAAGACGGTCCACATAACGTGCCATGAATCGCTCCTGCTTTGGGGTGCTTAAGCCGACCCAAAGGATGTGTGGCTGCAATTCTTGTAGCTGACGGAAAATCTCGTCCTCTTCTTCATCCGTGAGATTTCTAAAAGGGGGCGTATACGTACCGACGATTTGAAGGCCCGGAAACTTGTTCTCGAGCCTCTGCTTCAAGAGTTCCGCAACGCCTGGTTCACCACCATATAGAAAGTGCCGATAGCGTCGCTCAACGGAGATCTGGCATAGAGAGGCCATGAGCTCCGGACCAAATACCCGATCCATTTTATTGAATCCCTGGAGCCGGCCAACCCATGACATCGGCATCCCATCCGGTGTGTTGATGAATGCATTGTTGAGGATGTGTCGAAGTTCGGAATCCGATTGTGCTTCCATGATTCCGTGCACACCGGTTACACAGATGTAGCCGCGATTCTTCGCTGCTATCCAGTGGTCCGCCATTTCGACCGTCCTGTCCAGATCGATAGCGGAGACATTGATACCTAGCACGTTAGCGTGTTCATGCTGGAATTCTGAATCAGACATCCTGGAGACCTCGCGGCACGAATCGCTCGCGAACCTGATTGTCCCATCCGACGACTCGAGTTTATGAAGTTGAGGCTGCCCCTTCACACTCCACCGCCAATTGCGAAAAGCAAAGTGTGCAGGAGAATCGCGACATCCATAAAAAAGGTGCAGTTCCTGATGTAGTAGAGGTCATACTCCAAGTTCTCGTGAATAGGTAATGCCCTGTCAACGCTCAGTTGCCACAAGCCGGTAATTCCCGGAACTACCTGAAGCCTCCGTCGATGTTGGTCGCTATAGAGCTCCACGATAAATGGCATCTCCGGGCGTGGTCCCACCAACGACATGTCTCCCAAAAGGACATTGATCAACTGAGGTAGTTCGTCCAGGCTAGTGCGCCGGAGAAATCTTCCGAGCTGGGTGATT
>JBEKFF010000111.1:0-11034 GCA_050013455.1 Acidobacteriaceae bacterium
GCTCTGCACGGTGGTGACGAGCACGGCGACGGATGGCTTGATGCCCGACGTCGGCATCACGAGATCCATGTACTTTTCGAAGCCGAGGTCCGAAGCAAAACCGGTTTCGTTCACCACGTAGTCAGCGAGGCGCAGGCCGATCTCGTGCGAGATGACGGAGCTGGTTCCGTGCGCAATATTGGCGAACGGCCCGCAATGCACCATCGCCGGTGCGCCTTCGGTGGTCTGCGCAAGGTTCGGCAAAATGGCTTCCGAGAGCAGCGCCAGCATGGGGCCGGTGGCGCGGAGGTCAGCGGCGGTAACGGGCTCGCCCTTGCGGTTCTGGCCAATCACGATGCGCGCGATGCGGCGGCGCAGATCCTCGCGACCGGACGCCAGCGAGAGGATCGCCATGATCTCCGACGCAGCCGTGATGAGAAAGCCGGCGGCACGATTGCTGCCGTCGCGCTGCCGCTTGTCGGGAGGGGTGACGCTGACGATGATGTCGCGCAGCGCGCGATCGTTCATGTCGACAGCGCGCGGCCACGTGACCGCGTCGGGATCGAGATCGAGTTCATTGCCGTGGAAGAGGTGCGAGTCGATCAACGCCGAGAGCAGGCTGTGCGCCGAGGTGATGGCGTGGAAGTCGCCATGGAAGTGCAGGTTGATCTTTTCGGCCGGCTCAATTTGCGAGCTGCCCCCGCCGGCAGCGCCACCCTTCATCCCGAAAACGGGCCCGAGCGACGGCTCGCGGGAGGTGATGATGGCACTCCTTCCAATCTTCTCCAGGCCTTGCACGAGACCGATGGAGGTAACCGTCTTTCCCTCACCGGAAGCAGTCGGCGAGGTCGCCGTAACCAGGATCAGCTTGCCCCGACGGTCGCCGCGAGGGCTGTGCTTGAGCAGCTCGAGGCTGAGTTTTGCGCTGACGGACGTGCGTCGTTCATACAGGTCGTCCGTCAGGTTGAGCTTGGCGGCGATGGCTTCAATGGGCAGCAAATTCTTCTTCAAGAGGTCCTCAGGTGCATCCGCGCCGCTGCCTACAGACAGGCTCCGCGCGGAATTGGGCACACACTCCAGCATATAGTCCGGAGTGAGGAAAACCGATCCCACCCGAGCGAAGAGATATGCGCTAAAACTTCTGAGACTTCAGCCATTCACGAAAGGCAGGCCCCACCCCATCGTGTTTGATGGCGAAATCGACCGTCGCCTTAAGGAATCCGAGCTTGTCGCCGGCGTCGTACCTCCGGCCAACATAATGAAATCCGTAGACTTGCTCAAACTTCAGCAGCGCCTTGATGGCGTCGGTGAGCTGTAGTTCCCCACCCGCCCCCGGGGTAAGCTGCTCGATCATCTCGAAGATCTTGGGAGTCAAAATGTAGCGGCCGATGATCGCATTCTGACTCGGCGCTTCCTGCGGCTTCGGCTTTTCCACCAGGTTTTTTACCGCGACCAGCCGCGCATTGGTGGGATGGTCGGTGCAGTCCAGGCAGCCATACATCGAAATCGCATCGCCTTCGACGACTTCGGTGCCAAGGATGGTGGATTGGGTCTCGTCGAAGGCTCCGACCATCTGCGCCAGGCATCCGCCTTCGGCATCCACGATGTCATCGGGCAGGATCACCGCGAAGGGCTCATCGCCGACCAACTGCTTCGCCATGAGCACAGCGTGGCCAAGGCCAAGCGCTTCGGGCTGGCGGACATAGCTGATCCGCGCGAGCTTCGCAACGGCGCACGTGATCTGCAGGAGATCCGCACGACCTTTCGCGCGCAGTGCAGCCTCAAGCTCCGGCGACCGATCGAAGTGATCCTCCATCGTCGTCTTGCCGCGGCCGGTGACGATGATGACGTCGGTGCAGCCTGCGGCAACAGCCTCCTCCACGGCGTACTGGATCAGCGGCTTGTCGACCAGCGGAAGCATCTCCTTCGGAGTAGCCTTGGTGGCCGGTAGGAAGCGGGTGCCGTAACCGGCTGCGGGAATAACTGCCTTGCGGATTTTTTGCGGGATCATTGAACTCGATGTCTCTCTACTGTTTTACCTCTTCAGTAACGTCAGGTCGAGAACAGACCATGAACGCACGCAGAGGGATCGTCGTGGTACAAACCAGAAGGACCAGGGGAATACTGGATGTTCTGGCTCAGATGGCGAAATGATTCTGACAGGTTGCCGCGCAGCCTGCAAGGTGCATGAGCATGCAATCGATTGCGCGGAGCAGCCTTGACATACGAACACCGGCGCTGGGCTTTGGCTGCTCCGCGGTGATGGGACGTGTCGGCCGAAAAGCCTCGCTGGCGGCGCTTGCCGCGGCCTATGACGCCGGTGTCATCTTCTATGACACAGCCCGCTCCTACGGCTACGGAGAGTCGGAGGCGCTGCTCGGCGAGTTCCTCCGCGGCCGCCGCGATCGCGTATTGCTTTCCACCAAATTCGGTATTCGGCCAGCCGCCGCGAGCCCCCTGAATCGGATGCTGAAGCCGCTCGCACGCGCGCTGCTGCGGGCCGCTCCAGGTGCTCGCAGGACCATCCAGGGACAGCTCGCCTCCATGTCGTCTGCGGGACACTTCAGCGTTGCCTCACTGCACGAGAGCCTGCACGAAAGCCTGCGCGCCCTGCGCACCGACTACGTGGATTTCCTCTTCCTGCATGAGGCGCCGGCAAGCGTTCTTCAGCAGGAAGACCTCTTCGCCACGCTGAGGAAGCTGGTCGCCGCGGGTAAGGTTCGCCGCTTCGGCATCGCCTCGCAGCCGGAGGTGATCGAAGCCGCGATCGCAGCGCGAGTCGCGGGACTTCAGACCATGCAGTTCCCCTGCAACCTCTTCAACATGAGCCTGGCAGACAGATGGTCGAGAGCGGACAGCGACATCCTCGCCATCGCCAACCATCCCTTTGGCGGCGCCACTGGCATCGCCGCGGGAAAGGTTCTCCTTACCCAACTTGCAATCTCTCCAGAGACCCCGACGACGCTGCGCGAGAAGCTTCTCCCGACGGACGACGCAGTGCTCGCGGACGTTGTGCTGAACGCGATGACCCGCGGCACAGGCGTGCAGTTAGTCGTGCCATCGATGCTGCGGCTGGACCATCTGCGCGCAAATATCGCGGCGATGGAACACAGCCGCTTCAGCACTGACGATATCCGCTGGTTGCGCGGAGCGATCGCAGCATCGACGGCGGCCCGTGGTCTTGAGCCCTAGAGCACCGGAAAATCCTAGAGCACCGGGCTGTCGTTATGCAGCATCGCCTTGCGGATCACCTTGACGGGCGCAAATCCCTGGCGCATAAAATCGTCGTGGAAGTGCTGCAGGTTGAAGGCAGCACCCTCTTTCTTCTGCACATCGGCGCGCAGCTTCAGAATCTCCAGCTTGCCCAGCGTGTAGTAGAGATAGAGCGCGTCCGCCGTGCCGCGTTTCGTTTCGACTTCCGCAATGGGCCGCGCCTGGTAGCCTTCCTTGACGAAGAAATCTTCCGCCTCGGGAATCGTCAACGCGCCGCCTACGCCGGTGTGCATACGTATGCCGACGACAAAACGCGCATCGCGCAACAGCGCATCCTGCAGCTGTCCCAGACGAATCAGTTTGGCCTCGCGCTCGGTCGTTGCCCCAACGCCTGGTTGCCCATAACCCTCATCCAGCATCATCTGCTCGCAGTAGTGTGCCCAGCCTTCGATGTTGGTGCTCGATCCCAGCACCTTGCGAATGGTCGACGGAAACTGCGGCGTCCAGAGGAACTGAACATAGTGTCCGGGATAAGCCTCATGCACGCTGGTCGAAACGATCGTGCCCATGTTGAACGCAGCCATATACTCCGACGTGCGCTCGGCAGACCAGTTCGGCTCCGGCAGTGTCACGTTGAAATAAGCCTTGTTGGAGTTGGTCTCGAACGGTCCCGGAGGGTCCATCGACGCCTGCGTGGTGGCGCGCATAAACGGCGGCGTCTCTTCCAGCGTAGGCTGCACGTCGCTCGGAATGGTGATGATGTGATGCGCGCGAATGAAGCCAACCTCGGACTCGAAGCGATCGTGAAACGCCTGCAGCAATTTGTCCGGCGCCGGGTGCATCGTCGCCAGCTCGGCCAGCTCCTGCTGCGGCGTTTTGGTAGGATCAATCTCCTTCGCGACTCGCGCGAACTCCGCCTGGTTCTTGTGCAGGTCGTCATAGCCAATCTGCAGCAGGCGATCGAGCGGAATGTCGACCATCTCGTTATACGCAAGCGCCTTGGAGAACGTGCCCGCGCCATAGCGGAAGTCGCCGTTCGAGCGCGGCAGCAGGTCAGCCTTCATCCACGCGCCATAGCTCTTCAGCGCGTCGACGACAGCAGCGTTGCTCTTGGCAAAGTCCGCCTTGGCCTGCGCATCGGTTGCGGACGCGAAGGCGCTCGGCACATCGTTTTGGAAGAAACTGACGTCGTCGTCGATCTGTTCCAGTGCGATCTCGGTGTAGATGTGTGGAGGGTTCTTGAGATTCGCGCGCGCATATTCGAGTGCCTGCGGAATCTGCTTCTCACGCTCAATCGCAGCGCGGAGACGCACGTCCACCGACGCGTACGGCCGCTCCATGATCACGAAGATGGCGTTGGTCACGCCGCTCGAATACTGATCGGGATTCTTCTCCCAGCCACGAACCACTTCCAGCTGCAGGAGCTGCCCGCGCACATTGTTCAGCAGAATCTGGTAGTCGGCGGCGGGCTGCGCATCCAGCGCGTTCGGGTCAATCTTCTCGAGCTTCTTCTCAAAATCATGCAGCGCCGCGATCTCGCGTTGCGTGCCGGCGACAGAATAATCCTCCAACTGCGCGTCGTATTGATGAAGGCCAGCCGCAGTGCCTTCGGTCGGCGCAAACTTGAAGAAAATACTGTCGAAGTATTGGCCGCTGAGAAAGTCGAACGTCTGGTTGCCGCCGTCGGCCGCGAGGTTCTGCGCGTGTGATGGAGACGTAGCCATAAGGGTAGCGAGGACAGGAAGGGCGAGCAAAACGCGAAAATTCATGATGGGCAAAGTGTAACGCAGATTGCCGCCGCTTTCGCTCAGGATTCAATGGCTAGGAAGTCGCCGCACTCTGCGTGCGCAACATCTCGAGCAGTTCGCGAGTCTCGGCCAACACAACGTCCGCCTGCGCGCTCGAGAGCGGCCAGCGCAGCGTGCCCTGCGGCGTGAGCTGCGCCCCGTTCTTCGCGTTGCGCGCTACCAGCTTCATCAGCGCGCCCACATTAATACCCTTGCCGTCTACCTGCGGCGCGGCGTGCAGCTTGTCGCTGAAAGTGATGTAAAGCATCTCGCGCATCGGCTTCAATTTTCCAGCCTGCGCTGCGGGAGCGTTCGCCGGGCGTGCAGCAGCTGTCTCGCGCAACGCAACGGTCGCGTTGGTTACGGGGCGATTCGCCGCCGCGCGCGTGGAGAATTGCAGGTTCGCCGTCTGCGGCAGTTGTCCATGACGCCCGGCAAGCGGCGGTCGCGCTGGCTGCGCGGTCGACCAACTCCCGAAGCTCGGCTTCTGCACATTCGGTCTCGGCGGCGGCGCAGCGGCTTTCTTAGGCTCTTCGATCAGTGTCCGCTTGCGCTCGATCTGCGCAATGCCGAGCAACTCGCAGGTCAACCGAATCTCACCCGCGATCAGCAGATGCAACACACTATCCGGCGGCTGGCCGTAACGGTCCTCGAGCTCGGCACGTACCTCGGTGAGCGCACTCATCGACTCCGCGCCGGCAATGCGCTTGTACATGCGCAGCCGCTGTCCCTCCTCCGGAATGTACGTGTCGTCGATGCGCAGCGAGATGCCGAGGTTCACCGTCACCTGCGGCCGCTCCTCCTGGCCCTCGCCCTTCAGTCGGCTCACGGCCTCCTCGAGCATCGTCGTATACATCTCAAAGCCGATGGCCTCGATATGCCCCGACTGTTCGCCGCCCAGCATGTTGCCAGCGCCCCGCAACTCGAGGTCGAGCGCAGCGATCTTGAAACCCGCGCCGAGGTCCGAGAACTCCTTCAACGCCGCCAGCCTGCGCCGCGCAATCTCGGTCAATTGCTGCTCCGGCGGAATCAGCAGATACGCATAGGCCCTGCGATTCGAGCGGCCCACACGTCCCCGCAGCTGATAAAGCT
Source organism: Acidobacteriaceae bacterium (assembly GCA_050013455.1). Taxonomy (GTDB): domain Bacteria; phylum Acidobacteriota; class Terriglobia; order Terriglobales; family Acidobacteriaceae; genus Granulicella. Next base: position 6,072 of record JBEKFF010000111.1, read on the forward strand.
CACTCAACCCATGACGGTCTGCGCGGTTGATGATGATGGTGTTCGCACGCGGAATGTCCAAACCATTCTCAATGATGGACGTCGCGCAGAGCACGTCGTACTCGCCGTCCATGAAGGCCAGCATGGTGCGTTCCAGCTCGGCTTCGGGCATCTGTCCATGCCCCACGACGACACGTGCCTGCGGTACGAGTTCGCGAATCTTCGATGCCAACTCGTAGATTGTCTCCACGCGGTTGTGCACGAAGTACACTTGGCCGCCGCGCTCAAGCTCAACCTCCACCGCGGTCCGAATCAGCTTCTCATCGAACTTCGCAACGATCGTCTGAATGGCCATGCGATCTTTGGGCGGCGTCTCGATGACGCTCATATCGCGCAGCCCCACCAGCGACATGTGCAGCGTCCGGGGAATCGGCGTCGCGCTCATACTCAACACATCAATCGCCGCGCGCATCTGCTTCAGCCGCTCCTTGTGCCGCACGCCGAAGCGCTGCTCTTCGTCGACCACCAGCAATCCAAGGTCCTGAAATTTCAATCCCTGCGACAACACCGCATGCGTGCCAATGAGAATATCGACCTTGCCCTGCTCGGTGCGCTCGAGGATCTCCTTCTTCTCCTTGGCGGTGCGAAAGCGCGAGAGCATCTCAACCACGACGGGGAACTTGCTGAAGCGACGCTTGAAGCTCTCGAAGTGCTGGAAGCAAAGCACCGTCGTCGGCGTCAGCACCGCAACCTGCTTGCCGTCCTGCACAGCCTTGAAGGCCGCGCGCATGGCAACCTCGGTCTTGCCGTAGCCCACGTCACCGCACAGCAGACGGTCCATCGGCTGCGTCGACTCCATGTCCGCCTTGATGTCGGCAATCGCAGTGATCTGGTCGTCAGTCTCGTTGAAGTCGAAGGCGTCTTCGAACTCGCGCTGCATATTGTTGTCGGGAGAAAACGCCGTGCCTACAGCGGCCTTGCGCTGCGCATAGAGTTTCAGCAGCTCCTCGGCCATGTCCTGCATGGCCTTCTTGACGCGCGCTTTCGTCTTCGCCCAGGCTGGATTTCCAAGCCGATTCAACTGCGGCGCCGGCCCAGTCTCCGTCGACCGATACTTCTGAATCAAGTCCAGCCGCGTCAGCGGAATATACAGCTTCGCTTCTTCGGCGAAGGTAAGAATCATCAGCTCCAACTGCGATCCGTCCGGCTGCTCGATTGTGCGAAGACCGTCGTAGCGCGCGATGCCGTGTTCCACATGCACCACGAAGTCGCCAACCGCGAGATCGCGAAAATCAGAGACGAACGCCGCTGTCTTTGATTTCCGCCGTGCCGGCCTCGCCATCACATCCGCGTCGTCGTTGATGTCGTTCGCGCCGATGACGATCACCTGCCGCGCCGTCCTGCGGTCAAGGTCCAACACCTGCACGCCATTCGCAATCGCCGCGCGCACAATCACTGGCGTACTCAGGTCCCCCGCCATATAACTCGACTCCGAGTACACCGTTGTCGAGCCGCCCTGATCGATCCGCGAGCCGATGCGGTAGGCCACGCCATACTCCTGCATCAAGCCGGCGAGCCGCTCCACTTCGCCCTGGTTTGGCGCCGCAATCAACACCCGCGCATCACTCTGCATCAGCAGCTTTAGCTGATCGATGAGCGCCGGAATCGATCCGTGAAAGCGCATGGTCGGACGCGTCGCGAACTCAATCTCGCTGGCGTCGCTGCGGTCCCCCTCGAGCACATCGACCGCCCCCAACTGATCAAGCTCAAAGCCGTTGTACGCGCGGATGCTGTCCTGCAATTCCCACGGAGACAGGTACAGATCCTCGACGCGCACCAGCGATCCAATGCCGGAACGCTCGTGCCGCTGTTCCAATTTGTCCCACCAGCGCTCGCCCTGATTCTGCACCATCGCGGGCTCTTCAATCAGCACCCGCGTCTGCGCGCCCATCAACTCCAGCAGAGACGACTTCGCGCCGGCCACCGCCGCATAGAACTCCCAACCAGGAAAAATGGTCGCCTCGCCCGTGCGCGACGCCGCGTGCGACACATGATTCACCAGCTCGGCCGGTGTCTCTCCACCCTCGAGCTCCGCGCCGACAGTCCCGCTGCGCGTGAGTCGCGCGTTGATGGCACTCAGCAGCGCCTCGGTCGCAGGCGTCTCGGTCAGAGGAAGCAGCAGCACCTCATCCACAGCCGAACTCGAGCGTTGCGTCTCGGGATCGAATCGCCGCATCGACTCAATCTCGTCGCCGAAGAAGTCGATGCGCACCGGCCGCTCCATCTCCGGTCCGTACACATCGAGAATGCCGCCGCGCATGGACACCTGCCCCGGCATCTCCACCACATCCACGCGCGTGTAGCCGACGGAGAGCAAGTGCTCGACCAGCATGTCCGGCAGATGTTCTTCGCCGACGCGCAGCCGCAGCGCGAGCGCCGCATAGTAGTCGCGCGAGAAGAGTCGCATGCACGCCGCCTCGACCGGCGCGATCACTAATTTCGCCGTCCCGCTAGCGAGCTTCCATAGCGCCGACGCGCGCTGCTCCTGGATCTCGCTGTGCGGCGAAAGATTTTCAAACGGCAGCACATCGTGCGCCGGCAGACGCAGCACCTCATCGGCATCCAGCGCACCGGTCAGCTCGCAAGCTGCGAGTACCGTCGCATGGAGCGCCTCGGCTGCCTTATTGTCCGATACCAAAATCAGCGTGGACGCGTGCGCGCCGTGCGCCGACTGCGCAGCGCGGACGAAGGTTGGGATGTAAAGGGCTCGAGCGGTCGCAGTCAATCCGGACACACGTCTCCGACCCGTGCCGCCCGCCAGGTGGCGACGCGCACGCTCAAAAGCGTCGGAGTGCTCCAGGTCCGCCATCAGTTCGCGGACGAAGGGAAGAATCATGCAGATTTCATTTTACGGCCTGCCCGACGAATACGATGAATACAGCGTTGAACCCCCGCGATCAGGGCCGTGCCGTCTGGGGTTGGACCACCCGCAACGGCTGTTCCACGGAACGCCAATCCAGCTGGCCGCTCCCCACCATCTGGACGAGCAGGCTGTTGATTCCCACATACGATCGTAAGGCGCCAAGCAATCGCACCGCGCCGAGCAACGCATCCGATCGCAGCGAGCGCCGCCGCACGATCAGGTCAGTGACTTCCTCGCGCTCGAAGGAGTTTCCCATCGAATGAGGTGTGCCTCCGTAATAGATCAGCTTCTTCGCACCACGCTCCACTTCGTGCTCCAGGAAGTACGAGCGCATGACGGTCCCGAGAGAAAACTTCTCATACCCGCCCGCATTCATCTGCCAATGCAACACGGTCACGCCGCCCTGCCGCCAGCCTCCAATCAGGCTCAGCCATTTCCTCTGGCGATTGCGCAGGCCTAGCAGAAACCCTCCAGGCAGGTTGCAGGCGCATTCGTATTGCAGGCGAAACTCCCCGGGATCGATCGGATTCAGAGACCTGCGGTTAAGCCCCTCGAGTTCATCCTCCTGCAAGAAATCTGCGGCGTTGTCTACAAACTCGCAGGGTTCCGCCGCCTGCAGACGCCGGCGATAATATCCGAGATTGAAGCGAGTGGACTTCCCCAGCTTGGCGAGCGTCTCCTTCACCGTTGGCTCCAGCAGCAGGCTCATCGCCACCGGCCGCTTCCCCGATACCCACATCGCGCGACTATGCATCACCGGCCTTAACGGGCGGGCAAGGCCGGGGTGCTGGCCATAGGAGATCAACACCATCTCTGCACCGCGTGCCAAGAGCGCGTCAGCCGCCATCACACTCATGGCCGGCCGCTCGGCTTCGGGCGCTATGACGGTGCGAAAGCCCGCCCAGTCGTCGGTCGAGAAAGCTCCCGTCGGCATACCCAGCACGCGGTACTCGAACAGCAGCACGGCCGCATGTACCTCTTCCAGGCGCGGCGAGGAGGTGTCCGCGCCGGACTTCATCATCAAGACGAGGTAGGGATGTTTCCCCTTGAAGCTGGAAGCGGCCAGAAAGTAGCCGAGCCAATTCATGGCCCCAGCCTGATCACAACGTTCGGCCAGGCTCTCGAGCATCGAGGACTGCGCTAAAACCTCTGCGCGTCCAATCAGCACCAGCGCTTGAAACAAATCGGGGCCCCCAAGGCGCTGCACGGCGGTACTTCATCTGCCGGAGGAAGGTTGTCTAGTGACTTAAGCTTACATGATCGGAGCAGCGTAATGTTCGGTGGGGAGTCTTCGCAGATCCGGCCTGACGCAAGTTTCCTCTCCTCGGCCGCCCCGCATCTGTTCGCTGCTTCGGTTGGGGTCGGCCTGTTCCCCTCCAGCGGCCCATCCCACGCCACCCCTGGCCCGAACCACACGCGCCTGCTCGGCCGCTATACTGGCGTCGGAGGTGTTATGCCTTATCTCAAAACTTCCCGCGCTCCGGTTTCGACTGGCACCAAAAAAAGCACACCGCGCACCACCCCCGTACGCATGCCGCCCCCCGTAAAGATCCCGCCCAGCACTCCGGTACCAGCGCAGACCAATTCCGCGAGATGATCTATGCCCACCAGCGTCATCGCTCTGCAGATTCTGCTCATCCTTCTTCCCGGATTCGCAGCAGCCTACATCGTGCAGATGCTCGCGCTCCGTGGCCCGCAGACTGACTTCGATAAGGTCATCGAATCCTGTCTTTACAGCGTCCTCATCTACGCCTGCTTCGTCTTCATCACCCACGGCTTCCTTCCCTTCGACATCCTCGCTGCCCAAGCTCCCGCAACCGAGCCCACCATCCTCTGGCATCGCAAGGCGCTGCTAGGCCTGGGCGCGATCACCCTCGTCATTGCGCTGCTCGCGGCTGTATACGTCAACTACGACGGCAACCGCATCTTCCGCAAATTCAAGATCACCGAGCGAACCGCGCGCCGCTCCATCTGGAACGACATCTTCCAGGGCGAGGCCAGCAACAACCAGCTCGTCCAAATCGAGCTCGAGGGCAACCGCAGCCTCATGGGCGTTCTGAC
>JBEKFF010000112.1:0-10906 GCA_050013455.1 Acidobacteriaceae bacterium
ATCGGAGATGCAGATCTCGGGGTCGCCGGTGCGCGAGGAGGAGAAGGCGAGCTCTTTACCGTTGGGGGCCCAGGCGGGCGAGAGGTTGGTGCCGCCGACGTTGTTGAAGCGGACGAGGCGGCCGAGGATGAGCGAGTACATGCGAAGCTGGAAGCCGTTTTTGCCGAGGGAGGCAAAGGCGACGAGCGAGTTATCGGGCGAGACGCGGGGCGAGATGGAGTCTTCGCCGAGGTGGGTGACGGCGTGCTGATTGGCACCGTCGTAGTCCATCATCCAGATCTCTTTTTCACCGGGGCCGATGCGTTTGGAGTAGAAGAGCTTGGATTCGGCGATGCCGGGTGTGCCACCGCTGAGGCGGAAGATGATGTCGTCGGCGAACTGGTGGGCCAGCTGGCGTGCGGTGTCGTCGCTGGGCTCGCCGGTGTACTGCTTGGCGAAGACCTGGGGGAACTGGGTGTTTTTGGCGTCGTCGAGAAAGCCGTTGGCGACGAGGTTGCCGTTCTGCAGGCCGATGTTGCCGAAGGCGACCATGGCGGCGCTGGCGGGTGCCTGCGACCACTGGGACATGTTGATTTCGGCGGGAGAGCCGGGTGTGGTTTGCGGTGCGAGGCTCTTCGAGACCATGTCGAAGATGCCGGAGTTGGAGAGGTCGGAGTAGAGGACGGTGTCGAAGGTGTTCTTGTAGGCGTCGCCGTTGGAGGACGAGGCTTTGAAGTTGGCGGCGGCGAGGCGGATGCTGGCGGCGCCGGAGGAGGTTTCGATGTGGAAGGTGTCTTGTGCGTGGAGGGCGGATGCCGAGAGCAAAACGGGGAGAGCGGCGAGCAGTGATAGGGCGGCTCGTGAGGACCAGCGACGTGCGGAAAGGTTCACTATCGTTTCTCCAGTAGGTGTGATGCCAGAAGTGAGGGTGAACGCATAAAAATCTGCGTGGAAAAGTATTCGGGCGCAGGAGAAAAGTGTTGCGAATTCAACAAGGTGAGACAGAGCGGTGCGACGTTACTGATGCTTGTAATCAAACTTGTCCTCGATGGTGATGTGATCGCCTTCGGGAAGTGGACCGAAGGTGTCGATGCGTTGCAGCGCGCGTATGGCTGCGGTGTCGAGCGTGGGTGAACCGCTGCGCGTTTCGATGTGGACGTTGGCGATGGAACCGTCGCGCTCAATGTCGAAGGCGACGATGACACTTTTACCTTCGGAGCTGCGTGGATCGACTTCCCCGGTGAAATAGTTCTGCGCGATGACGCGACCGACGGCCTCCACGTAATAAGCATAGCGGGCGCCGAAGGTTCGGCTCTGCACGGTGAGGGTCGCGCTGCCGTTCTTCAGTTGCGTCATGGACTGCGGGAGTTGGGTCGCGCTCTCGCCTGTCTGGGCCTTGGCGCTGGGCGGTGGCGGGGGCTGCGGATGCTTGGGCGGAGCGGGCGTGGGGACGGGGCCGAGCTTTTTGGGCTGGTCCTTGGCCTTGACTTCGATGTCAGTGGGGCGGGGCGGAGGGGCGGCGGCTTCTTTGGGCGGCGGCAGGGGCGCGGGGCTGACGGTGTCGGGGGTGAGGACGGATTTGTCTACCGGCTTGGCCTTCTGGGGAAGCGGGATGGCCGAGACCATGGAGGCCTGGATGGATCCGGCGACGGAGGCGTCTTCTCCCCAGTGGCTGGTGCGGTGGTTGAGATAGATGCCGACGCCGATGAAGGCGGCGACGATGAGGATATGGAGCGCGATCGCGCCGATGACGCCGCGACGGAATTGATCGTCCGGAGAGAGTGGCGAGATGGCTTGGGTGCTCATGATATTTCGGTAATGGCCGGGGCTAAAGCCCGCTTGGTGGTGGCGTTCGTTGATTGTGCGGGCTAAAGCCCGCACTTACTCCGAAGTGCAACAGCAGATTCCCAGAGGGAATGACAGAAAGAAAGGCAAGGGCAACAGCAACAGCAATAGCAACAGCAAAAGCAAATACAGGGTCCTTCACTGCGTTCAGGATGACGGCGTAAAACAAACAACGGCAACTGCGACGACGAGAGCAATTCGGGCTACCTGGCCAGGGGTTGGGTGACGATGCTGATGTTGCTGATGCCGGCTCGTTTGACGGCGTCCATTACGGAGGCGAAGGCGCCGAAGGGGACTGCCTCGTCGGCGCGGACGTAGATTACTTTCTTTTCGTTTGCAGGATTCTGGGATAGGACCGAAGAGAGGTCGTGGATGTTGACGGGCTTGTCCTGGAGGAAGACGTTCTGGTCCTTGTCGATGGTGACGACGAGGTGGACTTCGGTGAGTTGGGAGACCATGCGGGTGTGCGGGACGGCGACCTGGATGCCGCTCTGCAGGACGGGGGCGGTGAGCATGAAGATGAGGAGGAGAACCAAGACCACGTCGACCAGCGGCGTGATGTTGATGTCGGACATGGCGGTGGTGGTTTTACCGTTGGTGCTGAAGGCCATGGTTAGGAACTCCGGCGATCGTTAGGGAATGGCGGCAGCTGGGTGCCGGGCTGCGGGGGGCGGCGACGCTCTTCCGTGTAGGGCGGCTGGTTGCCGGGCTGCTGGGGCTGGAAGAGCGCGGCGTTCTGGATGGCGTTGAGGAGCTCGCGGCCGAAGTCGTCCATGCGTGCGGCGAACTCGCGCAGGCGGGCGGTGAGCTGGTTGTAGCCCATGACGGCGGGGACGGCGACGACCAGGCCGGCAGCGGTGGTGATGAGGGCTTCGGAGATGCCGGGAGCGACGGCGCGGAGGGTGGCGGCGCCTTCGGCACCGAGGCCGTGGAAGGCGTCGATGATGCCCATGACGGTGCCGAAGAGGCCAACGAACGGGCCGACCTGGGCAATGGTGGCGAGCCAGGTCATGCGGCGTTCCATGGAGCTGAGGGCTTCGCTGGCGGCGGTCTGGGCGGCGCGCTCGAGGCCCTGGGGATTGGGGGGTATGCCGCGGCCGCCGCTTTGGCGCTGGTACTCGTCGTTGATTTCGTTGAAGACAGCGACGAGGGGGCTGGGCTTGAACTGGTCGGCAATGGCGGCGATTTCCGACAGGCGGCCGGACTTGCGGAAGGCGCGGATGAAGCGGCGGTTCTGGGTGTCGGCTGCCTTGAAGGAGCGCCACTTGGAGATCATGACGGACCAGGAGAGGACGCTCATGATGACGAGGAGGCCGAGCACGGTGAGCGCGGTGGGGCCGCTGTTGTGCAGCATCTCTACAAGGGCGCTGGAGGATTGTCCGGCAGGAGGCGGGCCGAGCGAGACGTCCGTTGGAGATTGCGTGGCGGCGTCTTGCAGGAAGAGAGCGAAAGCTAACAGGGTCATAGGCGTCGTTTCAAGTGTAACTGGGTATGAGGGTGGGAGCGAGAACCCAGGTAGGTGCTCGGGGCAATGGTTTTTGGAGGGAGAGCCAACGTTTGGGCTGTCGATGCATTGAGATGCAAAAGTTCAGGGGGGAGGGCGGCTGTGAATCGTGTGGCCTGCTATGCTCTTGCGTGAGAACTGTCCAAGACTGCCGGTCCGCGCCTGGTCATAGAAAGACAGGCAACAACAAGGGCGAATACAGGGGTCTCTCCGCTCCGCCGCGCGATGAAGCAGCGCGGCTCCGGTCGAGATGACGCTTCTCTGGTATGGGCTGGTTCTGAAAGAGACTAAGAGATGCTGCTGGAACTGCGCGCAGAGAACTATGCCGTGATCGACCACGCGGTCGCCGAGTTTGGGCCGGGGTTGAACCTGCTGACCGGGGAGACGGGGGCGGGCAAGTCGATCTTAATTGACGCGCTGGCGCTGCTGCTGGGGGGGAAAGCGTCGAGTGACGTGGTGCGGTTTGGGGCGGAGAAGGCCGTGCTGGGTTGCGTGTTTGAGACGACGCCTGGGGCGGAGGAGATCCTGGAGGCGAACGGGATCGATCCGGAGGGGGACGAGATCCTGCTGCGGCGCGAGATCGCGGGGAGCGGTAAGGGTCGGGTGTTTGTAAATAACCAGCCGGCTACGGTGGGGGTGCTTCGGCTGCTGGCTCCTGAGCTGGCGCTGGTGCATGCGCAGTCGGAGACGCTGGTGGCGTTTGATGCGGCGCAGCAGAGAATGTTGCTGGATCGGTTTGGGGACATCAGCAGTGAAGAGGTGGGCGGAGCGTTCGGCAGGTGGAAAGAGTTGGAGGCGAAGATCCAGGAGCTGCGGGGCGTCGAGCAGGATCGGTTGCGGTTGATGGACTTGTGGAGCTTCCAGGCGAAAGAGATTGCAGCAGCAGGGATTACGGACGCTGAAGAGGATGTGCGGCTGGAGACGGAGAAGCGGGTTCTGGCGAACTCGGAGCGGCTGTTTGCGGGGGCTACCGCGGCGCAGGAACTGCTGTATGAGGCGGAGGTTTCGGCGGAGACGCTGCTGGGTGGGGCGTTGCGTCATGTCGAGGATTTGGCGAGGTTTGACGAGCAGTTCAAGGAGACGGCGGGGCAGTTGGCGGCGGCTAAGGCGTCGGTCGAAGATGCGGCGGCTACGTTGCGGAATTTTGCGGGGAAGGTGACGGCTTCGCCCGAGAGGTTGGGGGAGATTGAGGATCGGCTGGCTGCGCTGGATCGGCTGAAGCGGAAGTATGGAAGCAGCCTGGGCGAGGTGATTGCGTTTGGGGTGGAGGTCGCGGGGAAGCTGGCGGATCTGGAGAATCGGGATGCGCGGCTGGCGGAGTTGGAGAAGGATCTGACGATCGCCGCGGCGAAGTACATGGTGGTGGCGCGGAAGCTGTCGGCGGAGAGAGGTGCGGCGGCGAAGAAGCTGGCGAAGACTGCGGAGCGGCAGATTAATGAGTTGGCGATGAACGCGAAGTTTGAGGTGGGGGTGACGGCGCGGGAGGATGTCGAGGCATGGACGGCGTTTGGGTGGGACCGGGTGGAGTGCCGGATTGCTACGAATCCGGGAGAGCCGCTGAAACCGCTGACGGAGATTGCGTCGGGGGGTGAGATGAGCCGGGTGATGCTGGCGCTAAAAGTCAGCGTGGAGGAAGGTGCCAATGCTGCTGCGAAGCGGCGGAAGATGGCGTTGCCGCGGACGCTGGTGTTTGACGAAATCGATATTGGCATTGGGGGGCGGGCTGCTGAGGCTGTGGGGCAGAAGCTGAAGACGTTATCCGAGGCGCAACAGGTGATCTGCATTACGCATCTGCCGCAGATTGCTGCGTTTGCGGATCAGCATTTCCTAATTGAGAAGGGCGAGAGTGGAGGACGGACGCATACCGGGGTGCGGCGAATGAAGCGGGAGGAACGCGTGGAGGAGATTGCGCGGATGCTGTCGGGGGCGAATTTGACGGAGACCAGCAGGAAGCATGCGGAGCAAATGCTGAAGTCCTGCGGTCCTGCGCGGACGGCGAGCGTTAAGTAGGTGGGCAGGGTGTAGGACTGTTGGGCGGCACGGTGGGACAACCTGATTGGGCTGGGAGGCTTCTCAAGAGGGAATGCCCTAGGAGGGTCTGATCATGGCTGAACCCAAAAAGTGTGCGCACTCGATTTGTAGCTGCGTCTGTTCGGATGGCAAAAAATACTGCTCGCAGATGTGCGAGGACAGCAAGGGCTTGACGACGCTGAAGTGTGACTGCAAGCACGAGGGCTGCACGGGGAGATAATTCCCGGAGCTGAGTTAGAGCGAAGGCCACTCGTAGGGAAAGAGTTTGCCAGCGGCTGTGGGGTCGAGTGTTACGCCTGCCGCTTGAAATGCGTGGGCGAGGACCGGATCGTTGTTCTCTGCCAGGTTCTGCGCGGTGGGAATGATCTGCTCGTCGGGGGTGACGCCGGTGTTTTCGAGGCTCTTGCCGTCCTTCATGATGAGGTTGGCGGAGGTGATGGAGAACCCGTAGTAGATCTTGGAGTCTGTGCCTAAGAATTCGTCGAAGTCGCGGGCTTCCATCACGGCGCCGGCAGACTGATCGCCGATGACCTGACCTCGCTTCTCAAGCTGAATGACACGTGCGAAGAGCTCGGCGGCAGATCCCGATTGACTATTTATAAGGACGATCAGCTTGCCGGCAAACGCGGAGTGGCCTGCGGTCTTCGCGATGATTGGCTTGGTGTCCTTTCGGGAGACACGATCTGCCAGTTTCACATCGTGGTCGAAGACCTGGCCCAGCATGTATTTGAGCGAGTCTTCGGAGCCACCGGGATTGTCGCGGAGGTCGAGGATAAGGGTCTGATGTTTCCGGACTTTTGATAACATTTTGTCCATATCGGTGACGTCGACCTCGAAGCTGGGCATTTTCCAGACGAGCACGTCGCCGCTTTCGTAAAAGCGTTCGCGGTTGAGGTGGTCGAGCTCGTCATCAGCTCGCACTAACTGCCAGAAATCCGGTGAGCCTTCCTCGGTCAGGTCGAGAATTTTCGCGCCGCGTTGGAGTTGGGCCTGAATGGTGACCTGGCGCCGTTCGCCGGTGGGGCTAAGGAGGTCGAGGTTTTCGTAGGGGGCGGGGGAGAGGGTCTGGAAGAAGTAGCGCATGTCGATGAAGTCGGCGCGCTTCATGGTGAACCGGTTGAGGGCGAGGACCTGATCGCCGACGTGCAGCTTGGTGGCTGCGTCGGTGGCGGGGCGAATGTGGGTGATAAAGCACTTGTCGCCAACCATTTCCATTTCATAGCCCAGGGTCGAATGGTTCGTGCGCACGGGCGGCTGGAAGTAGGTGTGGGAATCATGGAGTTGGAGGAGGAAGGCAGCGATCACGCGGAAGGTGTCGTTGATCGACTGGGCGGAGTTCATGCGGGTGTCGAACTGCTTGAAGGAGGCATCGAGATCGACGCCATGGTAGGCGGGGTCGTAATAATACTTCTTTACCTCGGTATAGGCCTGACTGAGGATGGCGTGGGCGCGGCCGAGTTCGTTGCTGTCGATCGTATGGGCGGGTTTGGTTTGCTGGGGGTGCAGGGCTGCGGGTGAAAACAGGAGGAAGGAGAGGGTGAGGGGCAGAATCCGGCGAAGGTGCACTGAGTTTCTCCGCAAAGCAATTTTGGGGGTCGCCGAAGTATAGCGGATCGTTGCTTGGGGGGGGGCGGTTCTGGGGGGAGCGGGGGCCGTGGAGATTTGCACCGTTTCTGGTTCACCCCAAGGGGTGTACTCCGGTGCTATCAGGGGCCGGAGAGGGTATACTTAACCTGTGAGTAACCTTACCGCGTCTCCCGCAAACGTCCAAAACAACGAAGGCGAAACTACCACCAAAAAAGTTCTCCTGCTGAAGCCGAGAGGTTTCTGCGCGGGAGTGGTGCGTGCGATCGATATCGTGCAGATTGCCCTGGACACGTTTGGGGCGCCGATTTATGTGCGCAAAGAGATTGTGCACAACAGCTACGTGGTGAATGACCTGGCGCAGAAGGGCGCGATCTTCGTCAACGAACTGGACGAGGTGCCGGCGGGGGCGCGGGTGATTTACTCGGCGCATGGAGTGAGCCCGGCCGTGCGGCAGGGGGCGAAAGAGCGCGGTCTGAAGGTGATTGACGCGACCTGCCCGCTGGTTACCAAAGTGCATATTGAGGCGATCAAGTTCGCCAAGCAGGGATATTCGCTGGTGCTGGTGGGGCATCGCGACCATGAAGAGGTGCAGGGGACGCAGGGTGAGGCGCCGAATGTGACGCAGGTGGTGTCGACTGTGGAAGAGGTTGCGGCGCTGGTGGTTCCTGACCCGAATAAAGTCGCGTACCTGACGCAGACGACGCTGTCCCTGGATGAAGCGCGGTACATGATTGAGGCGCTGCGCAAGAAGTTTCCGAACATTGCCGGGCCGCATGCGCAGGATATTTGCTATGCGACGGAGAATCGCCAGACGGCGGTGAAGAATGTCGCGCACGGCGCCGACCTGGTGCTGGTGGTCGGGTCGCGGAATAGTTCGAATTCGAATCGGCTGGTCGAGGTGTCGCATAATATCGGGACACATTCGTATTTGATTGACAAGGCAGAAGATATCAAGCCGGAGTGGCTGGAAGGCGTGGCGACGGTGGCGATCACCGCGGGCGCGTCGGCACCGGAGATCCTGGTTCAGGAGGTAGTGGCCTACCTGCAGGGCAAGGGATATGGGTCGGTCGAAGAGGTTGAAGTAATGCCGGAGAATGTGCGGTTTGGCTTGCCGCCGGAGATCGTTTCGGCGATCGCGGCAGCGCCAGCGCGGCCGGCGAGCTACTAGTTTTGGGAGCGGCTGGTTATTAATTGAAAGCGGCTGGCGATTAAGTTTGAGAGCGGCTATTTGATTTATAGGACCACTGGACGTGAGGCCTGGCCGTGCAGTTTTGCATCTAGAATTTATGAGTATAAAGACAGCTAACCCGCAGAGAACCACGAAACAGACGACGCCGCAGCCTCGATTTGGACGGCTTGACCTTGCGATGGAGCGGGTGAGCGAGGGGATCGGCAAGGCGGCGGCGTGGCTGATGGGTCAGCAGCACGAGGACGGGTACTGGTGTGGGGAGCTCGAGGCAGACTCGATGCTCGAGGCCGATTACATCTACATGCACACGCTGCTGGGAACGGGCGATAAGGGCAGGATGGAGCGTGCGGTCAACGAGATTCTGCGCCACCAGAATGAGGATGGTGGATGGAGTAATTATCCGGGTGGGCCGTCGAATGTGAATTACGGCGTGAAGTGTTACTTTGCGCTGAAGCTGATGGGTTGGTCGGCTGAGCATCCGTTGATGGTGAAGGCGCGGAAGAAGGTGCTGGAGCTGGGCGGCGTGACGTCTTGCAACACGTTCACGAAGATGTATCTGTGCTCGCTAGGGCAGTACGACTATGATGCGGTGCCGGCAGTTCCGCCGGAGATGCTGCTGTTTCCGAACTGGTTCTACTTCAATATTTACGAGATCAGCGCGTGGTCGCGGGCGATCCTGGTGCCACTGTCGATCATTTATGCGAAGAAGCCGTTCAAGAAGCTGGCTCCGGAGCAGACGATTGATGAGCTGTTTGTGGGTGGGCGCGAGAATGCGAATTTGTATTTGAGGCTGGATCGCAAACACATCATCTCGTGGCGCACGTTCTTCCTGTTTACCGACCGGCTGGCGCATTGGTCCGAGCGGGTGCATATTCGGCCGCTGCGCAAGATGGCGCTGAAGAAGGCTGAGCAGTGGATGCTGGATCACTTTGAGCGCTCGGATGGTTTGGGTGCGATTTATCCGGCCATGCTGAATGCGATTGTGGCGCTGGTGTACCTGGGGTACTCGAAGGACGACCCGCAGGTGATTCGCGCGATGGACGAGTTTGAGAAGCTGGGGATTGATTGCCCGGACGGGACGCCGGAGTATCCGACGCCGACGTTCCGGATGCAGCCATGCTTCTCGCCGGTGTGGGATACGGCGCAGGTGCTGTCTACACTGGGAGAAACGGGGCTGGCGAAGGACGACGCACGGCTGGTGAGGGCGGCCGACTGGTTGCTGTCTAAGGAGATTCGGTACAAGGGCGACTGGTCGCACAACGTGAAGAATGTTGAGGCGAGCTGCTGGTGCTTCTTCTTCAACAACGACCATCAGCCGGACGTGGATGATACGGGCGAGGTGCTGCTGGCGCTGAAGGCTGTGGATAATCCACGCGAGCGGTATCAGCATGAGGTGACGCAGAGGGCCGTGGAGTGGGTCTTCGCGATGCAGTGCAAGAACGGTGGATGGGCTTCGTTCGATAAGGACAACACGAAGAAGATGTTTGAGTCGATTCCGTTCGCTGACCATAACGCGATGATTGATCCGCCGTCGGTGGACATTACGGGGCGCATCCTGGAGATGCTGGCGAGCTACGGCTACACGCGGCGGGATAAGCGCGTGGAGAAGGCTGTGCAGTTTATTCTGCGCGAACAGGAGTCCGACGGGTCGTGGTTCGGGCGCTGGGGCGTGAATTATCTGTACGGGACGTTCCTGGTGCTGCGCGGTCTGCAGGCGATGGAGTACTCATATTTGGAGCCGGCGGTGCAGCAGGCGGCCGAGTGGATTCGCATGGTGCAGAATGCCGATGGCGGATGGGGCGAGACGTGCGGAACGTATGATGATCCGAATCAGCGCGGGGTTGGGCCGTCGACTCCTAGCCAGACTGCCTGGGCGCTGCTCGGATTGCTGGCGGCAAATGATACGCGGTCGGACTCGGTGGCGAAGGGCATTGGGTGGCTGATTGAGAGACAGCACGAGGATGGTTCCTGGGCAGAGTTGATGCCTGGTCGCAACGGCGAGAGTTACTACACCGGGACCGGTTTCCCGCGGGTGTTTTATCTCGGCTACCATTTGTATAAGCAGTACTTCCCGCTGCTGGCGCTGACGACGTATCGGAAGGCGCTGGAGCGTGGGGAGCAGGATGCTTGAGCTTGTAGAAGCGTAGGGCCGAAGCGTTGGGCATGGTTGGGGCATCGAATCGGTAGGCTAGAGCAAGAAGGTTTTTGAAGGATAAGGAGTCGTTCAGCATGGGAATTCCCATCTCGCAGATGTTCACCGTGACCACGTACGTTCTGAAGCAGAAGCTTTCGGGGCGGAAGCGGTATCCACTGGTGCTGATGCTCGAGCCGCTGTTTCGTTGTAATCTTGCGTGCGCCGGGTGCGGCAAGATCCAGTACCCCGCGCATATTTTGAAGGCGCAGTTGACGCCGGAGCAGTGCTTCAAGGCCGTGGAAGAGTGCGGGACGCCGATGGTGTCTATCCCGGGCGGTGAGCCGTTGCTGCATCCAGACATGCCGGAGATTGTGGCGGGGTTGGTGGCGCGCAAGAAGTACGTGTACATGTGCACCAATGCGTTGCTGCTGAAGGAGAAGCTACACCTATTCAAGCCGTCGAAGTATCTCAGCTTCTCGGTGCATGTGGATGGGCAGAAGGAGCATCACGATATGTCGGTGTGCCGCGAGGGCGGATACGACGTTGCGATGGAAGGTGTTCACGCGGCGGTGAAGGCGGGATTTCGCGTGACGACGAATACCACGCTGTTCGATGGAGCGGATCCGAATTCAGTGCG
>JBEKFF010000113.1:0-10860 GCA_050013455.1 Acidobacteriaceae bacterium
GGAGATTTTTTCCTTGTTCGCGATCATGGTGCGCACGTGTTCGACGGGATCTTCGCCGGCCTGGTCGATGGCGTAGAGCAGGTGCATGACGGCTTCATTCGCGCCGCCGTGCAGCGGTCCCTTCAATGCGCCGATCGCCCCGGTGATGGCCGAGTGCAGATCCGACAGCGTTGCCGCAATCACACGCGCTGCGAACGTGCTGGCGTTGAGCTCGTGGTCGGCATGCAGCACCAGCGCGACGTCGAGCGCCTTGGTCGCGGTCTCGGAGGGCTTTTCGCCGTTGAGCATCCAGAGGAAATTCGCCGCGTGCGAGAGCGAGGTGTCCGGCTTCACGATCTCTTTGCCCTTGCGAATGCGGTCGAAGAACGCGATGATCATGGCGATCTGCGAGGTGAGGCGGAAGCTCTTGCGGATGTTGGCCGTGTGCAGGACGGACTTCTCGTCGGGATCGTAAATAGAGAGCAGCGAGACTGCGGTGCGCAGAACTTCCATCGGCGATGCGGTCTTGGGCAGACGGTTGAGGAAGTCAATCACATCGTCGGGCAGTTGCCGCGCGGCCGCGAGTTGGTGCGAAAAATCATTGAGCTCCGCAGCCGTTGGCAGGCTTCCATTCCAAAGTAAAAAAGTCGTCTCTTCGAAGGACGACTTTTGCGCTAGCTCGTGGATGTCGATGCCACGATAGGACAGAATTCCTTTGCCTCCGTCGATGAAACAAATCGAGGAATCGTTGGCAATGACGTCTTGCAAACCCCTGGGTGCTGCGGTGGACATAGATACGGATCTCCTGAAAACCTAATGCTTACGCACTACCCAGCGATTATCGGGCAGCGCGGAAGCGGTTGTCACGAGAGGTTGGCCGAATATCGATTTGAGTGGCCGATTCGCTCTTTAGGTGGTGACGGAGCAGGCAAAGCGTAATGGCGACAGCGCCGATAGATCGATGGCTGGGGCTTTTCCTTCGATCAGGTCGGCCATTACCAGCGCTGTGCCCGGCGCCTGCAGGATGCCGTTGCGGTAGTGGCCGGTAGCGATGAACTGCCCGGGACGGGAACATGCGCCCAATATGGGCAGCCTGTCCGGAGTGGCGGGACGCAGCCCTGCCCAGGACTCGACCATGGGAGCTTCGGCTTCGGACACGAACTCGGGGATGAGCTTCGCGGCGAGCGCCCGCAGCGCGTCCAGATCGTCCGCGTGTACCGATGTATCGAAGCCGGCATCTTCCACGGTGGCGCCGATCAGCGCCGTTCCTGCCTGCGGACCGTGGGTGCGCGGGCAGATGTAGATTCGCTCGCAGCGATGAACCTCGTCGAGCGGAAACGGCAGGCGCACGCGCAGCATCTGTCCCTTGCAGGGCGTGATGGAGAGGTGGTCGCTGTCCAGCGCCGCCATCACCTCGGAGGTCCACGCACCGGCTGCGTAAACGACAGCCTGGGCGTCGATGACCTGGCCGCCGATCAACTCGATGCTGGCGCCGCCGGGGTCTTGATGGACGGCGACGATCTGCGTATGTTCGAGCAGCCGAATCGACGTCGCGTTCACCGCAGCGCGCACGGCCGCGGCCAGTTGCCGGGGGTCGAGCGAGTGTTCCGCCAGCCGCAGCGTCGACCCGTCCTCCAGGTATTGAAGCGTCGTGTTTGTCTGGAAGGGAACCGCGATACCGGAGAGCGCTTCCAGCCGGCCAAGAAACGCTGAGTAGCGTTCGGCGCTCAGTCGAGAGAGCTCTCGAAGTTCAGGGGGATTGCCCGGATCATCGGCGGCCAGCATTCCAGCCGCAGCCGTGGAGGCGCCCCCGAGGCTCTCCCTGCGATCGACGACGGTGACGTTCGCGCCGCGATCGTGCAGCTCCAACGCAATCGCCATTCCGATCAGCCCGGCGCCAATCACGACGATGTCGGGAGTCCGGGTTGAGTCGAAACGGAAGCTCATCAGCTTTCATTATCCATCGCGTCCTCCTTAGTGGCGGAGGTGCGCGACCCTATACATCGTGATACGAGTTAGCTAGATGTGTTCGATGGGAACGTACAATCTAAGTCACCCTCGGTTTTGGACGTTTTTTTCGCCCGGCCCGAGCGGAATCTGCATCTTATCGGAGAGGTTGTGCCCAGAGCGAAGTCACGCTCAAAGAGCGCGCCTGCAAGGAGGAAGTCAACGAATGAGCCTATTAGATGACAATGAAAGCACAACTCATGACACCTACGTGGAGCATAAGCCGGCAACATGGCTTGTGGGTGTTGCGGTTGCGGCGTTGATCGTCGCCTTGGGTGGTCTGGCCTGGAGTTTCGGGCTACAGAGCCATCTCACGGATGCGGAGTCCAAGCTTTCTGCCGCGACCGCGCAAAACGCAGCGCTTTCGGAGAAGATCGACGACACGAATGAGCGCATGAAGGCCCAGGGCCAGGCGCTGGCTCAAAGCGTTGGTCTGACGCAGAAGCAGCTCCAGGACAAGTCAGATGAACTCGTCGCCGCCGAGCAGAAAGAAGCGATCCAGACGCAGCGTTTAGCACGCGAACAGAAGGCGACCGCGCAGCAGGTTGGTGCGGTGCAGACGGACGTATCGAGTGTGAAGACGGATGTTGGCGGCGTCAAAACCGACGTGGCCAGCACCAAGGCAGATCTCGACGCGACCAAGACCCAGCTGAATCGTGTGATGGGCGATGCGGGCGTGATGAGCGGCCTGATTGCCACCAATCACTCGGAGCTGGAGGAACTGAAGCATAAGGGCGACCGCAACTACTACGAGTTCACACTCGACAAGGGTGCGGGTGCCAAGAATGTCGGGACCATCAAGATCGATCTGAAGAAGGTTGATAACAAGCGCTCCAAGTTCACGCTGGTGGTTAGCTCGGACGACCGGAGCATCGAAAAGAAGGACCGGACGCTCGACGAGCCCATCCAGTTCTACTCTGGAAAGTCGCCGGCGCTGTTTGAGATCGTCGTAAATAACATTGGCAAGAAGACGGTTTCGGGTTATCTCAGTACGCCGAAGAGTGCGCCTGCGCCGATGGCCGCACCCAGCGCCGGTCAGTAATATCGGGTCCACAACACGTTTTGTTTCGAAGGGGCTGCACAGACACTGTGCAGCCCCGATGTTTTTTCGCTAGGGCAGAGCGACCTCGATGGGTGCCGCGTCGTGTGCGAGATGGACCGTCAGCGTCGCCGACTTTTTGGCGTGCCACTGCTTCTCCGATGTCAGTGGGAACAGCAGAACGACGGTGCCGGCGCGGCTGGTTCCTGCTTCGATTGCATCCTCGAACTGAAGGGGCGGCGGTGCCGGCGCGCTGACCAACGGAAGAATCTGCGGGAACGTCTCCTCCAGCCGCGGCAGATCGAGCGGAGAGATTACGGTCGCTTCGAGCGTCGTGCCATCGTCCTTTGTCAGCGTGGCGGAGGTGTTGGTCAGGAAGATCGGCAGGCGCAGCTTGTCGCGAATTCTCAGCGTAGCGACGACGTACACATCGTCCTCGAACACCTCGGCGGCACCGATGATGTTGCTGCTGCTGGGTGTTTGCTTGAACTCGGTGTGGGGCGCGAAGAGCTCGGTCTTCTGCACGGTGATCTCGGCCGTCTTGCGGGGATTCAGCATGTAAACCGCGACGCCGACAGCGGTCATCACGATGGCGGCGATGACGAGCATGGGGATCAGGCGATGGCTGTCAGGCGGGGGTGCGAGTTGGAGATCAGGTTCAAGCATCGTTTCTCAGAATAGCGCGGCCCTCAGGATAGCGCTGGCTCAGGCTCTGCGCAGCGCTGCGAGCAACTCCTCGACAGGACGCGTGTTGAGTACATCTGCCGGACCCAGCCAGGCGCGGCGCAGCTGCACAATTCCGTGGTCGATCTGATCGAGCTCGTCGGTCGCGTGCGCGTCGGTGTTCACCACGATCTTGCATCCATGTTCTTTGGCGAGGCGCAGATTCAAGTCGTTCAGGTCTGCGCGTGCCGGCGCTGCATTGTGCTCGACGGCGACTCCCAGGCGCGCGGCCGCGGGCAGCAGTTGCGCGAGGTCGATCTTGTAGCCCTCGCGCTGCAGCACCTTGCGGCCGGTGGGATGGCCGAGGATATGCACGTGCTGATTTTCGGCAGCGCGCAGCACGCGCGCCGTGACTTCTTCCGGTGTCTGGTTGAAGCCGGAATGAACGCTCGCGACCACGATGTCGAGCTGCGCGAGCGTCTCGTCGGTCAGATCCAGCGAGCCATCGAGCAGGATATCGACTTCGACGCCGGCAAGAATACGGAAGGGATCTGTGGGCTTGATCGCGTCAGGCTCGTTGTTTTGCAGGCGAGCCTCGTAGCGTTCCCACTGGGGTCCGCGACCGGCGGAGAACTCCTCGGCCAGCTCGGCGGAGACCTCGCGAATGCGCTGTGCATGAGCCAGCGCGCGCGTGTCGTCCATGCCGTTGGTCATGGCCAGATTCTTGGAGTGGTCGGTGATGGCGATGTATTCCAGCCCCCGCGCGATTGCAGCCTCGGCCATCTCGCGGATCGAGTTGCTGCCGTCGGATTCGGTGGTGTGCATGTGCAGATCGCCGCGGATATCGCCGCGCACGATCAGCTGCGGCAGCGTGTGTTTGGCTGCAGCCTCAAGTTCGCCGCAGTTCTCGCGCAGCTCGGGAGGAATGTAGTCGAGATCGAGCGCGTTATAAATCTCCTGCTCGGTAGCCGCCGCCACGACCACGTTGTCCTCGAGCCGGAGCAGCGCGTACTCGCTCAACGTAAGCCCGCGCTTGATCGCCCGCTGGCGCAGCGCCACGTTATGCATCTTCGAGCCGGTGAAGTATTGCAGCGCGGCGCCGTAACTCGCGCGAGGGAGCAGCCGCACGTCGACCTGCAGGTTGTTGCGCAGCGTGAAGCTCACTTTGTTTTGCCCGCGCGCCAGCAGCTTGTCGATGAGCGGCAGCGTCGCCACATGCTCAACAGCTGCCGCCACCACGTCCGGCTCGCAGGCTGGGCCGGTCACCAGCAGATCAAGGTCGCCGCATGTTTCCCGGCCGCGGCGCAGCGAACCGGCTGGCGTGATCGTTTCAATCCCCGGGAAGAGTCGAATGAGCTCGCTGATGCGCTCCGCATGTTGGCGCGCCACGTCGATGCGAAAGCGGGAAGAGTTCTTGCGATAGTCCTCAATGCCTTTGAGCAGCTTGTCGGTAAACTTCTGGCCCATGCGCGGCAGCGGCAGCAGATCGCCGCGCTTGGCCGCTTCTTCCAGGCTGTCGATATCGTGCACACCCAGCGCGGAATAGACCAGCGCCACCGTCTTCGGGCCCATGCCAGGCAGGCGCAGTAGTTCGAGCATCGTCGGCTTATAGCGCTGCAGCAATTCTTCGCGCAGGGGCATCGTTCCCGTGGCAACCAGGTCACGGATATTGGCTGCCATGCCCTTGCCAATTCCAGCAATCGCGAGGAGCGCTTTCGGGTCGGCGTCCGCCGTTGCGAGCGTCGCAAGCTGCGTGGTCTGCTGTTCCACCGCTTCCGCGGCGCGGCGATACGACCGGATACGAAACGGGTCAGCCGCATCGATCTCGAGCAGGGAAGCTGTCTCATCGAGCAGCCGAGCGAGGGTAATGTTGTCCATAGAAAGTCGAAGTCCGGGCCCAATGCAGAACGCGGCCCGGATCTGCTTCGATTGTAAGGTTTTGGGCCGTTCCCCAGCGAATCGCGGCCCGGTACGCTAAACCGACTTCGTCCGCGTGACCTGGTCCGCCTGCGGACCTTTCGTTCCCTGAATCACGTCGAACTCCACCTCGTCGCCCTCCTTCAGCGTCTTGTAGCCCTCGAGCTTGATGGAACTGTAATGTACGAAGACATCGGGGCCATCCTCACGCCCCAGAAATCCGTAGCCTTTTGCGTTGTTGAACCACTTTACCGTGCCTTTGTACTGTGCCATGGGTCCCTTACCATTTCGAGATTGCCTCCCGCGTGGCCGGAAGATAATGGTAAGACGCAAATGCAAGCACTTAGGCGGCCTGAAGAATTCCCGGAATCGTGGAATTCCCACATCTTTTTTTATGTCTCTTGTCGCACATACGGGCGCCAAATGAAAGAAAAAGAGGGAGTGGCCGAGGATTCGAAACATCGAAGTGCTTTAGCCCTGAGCAGACTTCGAGCGCCACAGATCGTCATAGATCAGCACGCCGATCAACGTCTTGCCGTCTTCGATCTTGCCCGCGCGAATGAGACGCAAGACCTCAGAGAGCGGCGTCATGTGCAGCTCGATCTTCTCGTCGTCCTCGGGCGCGGCTTCGCCCTGGGTAAGGCCCTCGGCCAGCAGGATCGTCATGGTCTCGGTGAGGAAACCCGGGCTGGCGTAGTAATTGCAATGGTGCGACCAGCGTTTCGCGCGGTAGCCGGTTTCCTCGATGAGCTCGCGGCGGGCGGCAGGAATCAGCTTCTCTCCAGGCTCAATCCGGCCGGCTGGCAGCTCCAGCATGAATTTTCCGGCGGCGTGACGATACTGCCGGATCAACAGGATGCCGGGGTCTTTTGGGTTCGTCTCCGTATCGACGGCGAGAACCACCACCGAGCCGTTGTGGCGGATCACATCGCGGGTCGCCTTCACGCCGCCCGGCTCCTCCACCTCGTCTCGCGTCACCCAGAAGACGTTGCCCTGGTACACGGTTTTGGACGATACGGTCTTGCCGCGCCCTGTGAGCTTGACCGGCTTCGGCGCGGCGCTAGCCGACGCCACCAGGGAAGTAACGGACGCCTTCACCGAACTTTTTTTTGCAGCGTTTGGTTTTGCCGGGGATGGGGAAGGGGTCTTGGGCTTTTTCGCAGTCGAGGTCTTTTTGATTCCCATGACCGTACAGTACACGACCGGCGCTGCCCGTTCCACCCACCGGCAACCCGAGGATTTGCTGCATCGGCGCTCCCGCTGGAGCATCCAAAGAGTCTCAGGGTGAGAGACTGAAACCTGCATGGACTCCCAGTGTTATCCCATCTCGACGCTGCCCGGCACCAGCCCGCTGTTCCGCGACTTCGCGGAGAACGCCGCCGCTTCCCATCCTGCGACTCTGCGCCGCTGGTTTCCGGCTAATCCGTTCTCGATGGACTGGGCCAGCACTTCGCCCACCCTGGAACCCACTCAGCGCAGCCGCCTCGCCGACGCTCTGCGGGCGCAGGCTGAAAACTTTGCTGCAGGCGAGGCCGTCTTCGCGAACATCGAGCGCCTCAAGCAAGGCGCTGCCGCCGTTGTGACTGGCCAGCAGGTGGTCCTGTTTGGAGGCCCGCTGCTAACCCTCCTCAAGGCCGCCACCGCCATTCGCAAAGCGCAGGACGCAACCAAGGCCAGCGGCCGCGAGCATGTTCCCATCTTCTGGCTGGCCAGCGAGGATCACGATCTGGTCGAGGTCGACCAACTGGCGCTGCTCTCGAAGGCCGGTGTCGAAACCCTGAGCCTGGGGCTGAAGGCGCCGCGCCCGGTGCCAGTGGGCACACTGCCTGTCGATGGCGGCAGCGACGAAGGTTTGAAGCGTCTGGAGGCTACGCTCAACCAGGCCAGCGAGCTGCTCGCCTGGGCGCCGATCAGCAACGTGTTGCGCGAGTGTTACATCCCCGGCGCGACGCTTGCCTCTGCCTTCGGCCGCCTCCTCACGGAAATTTTTGCCGAGTTCGGACTCATCGTGATGGACGCCGCCTCGCGCGAGTTTCATGCCATGGGCGCAAGCGTTTTGCAGGCCGCGCTGGAGCGTGCCGACGAGCTCGAAGATGCTCTGCTGGTGCGCTCGCAGGATCTCGAGGCCGCCGGATATCACGCGCAGGTGCTGGTCACCGCCGATCATTCGCTGCTCTTCCTGATCGACGCCGAAACCGGCGCGCGCCTGCCGTTGCGTCGCACCGCCGACGGCGAGTGGAAGGCTGGCACGCGTGCCTACACCACCGCCGAGCTGCTGCAGATTCTTGCTGCCGAGCCGGAGCGTTTGAGTCCTAACGCGTTGCTGCGACCCGTCTTCCAGGACACCATTCTGCCCACCGCCGCCTACGTCGCCGGGCCGGCCGAGATCGCCTACTTTGCGCAGTCGGAGGTGCTGTACACCCGCATCCTCGGTCGCGTGACACCGGTCCTTCCGCGCCTGATGGCCACGCTGGTAGAGCCCGCGATCGCATCCGTCCTGGCGACGCACGAGGTGCAGTTTCCGCAGCTACTCGAATCGAAGACAATCGAGAATCTGGCCCTCCGTCTCGGCGCCCGCGCCATGCCCATCGAAGGCAAGCGCAAAATCGCTGCCGTTGGGAACTCCATGGACGCCGAGCTCACCGCGCTGACGGACTACATGACGGCGATGAGCGCCGACCTGGGCCGCGCCGCCGGCGTCTCTGCCAGCAAGATGCGCTACCAGATGAACCGCCTGCGCCGGATGACCGCGAACTTTGAGCTGCAGAAGCAGGCATCGCTGCACAAGCACGCTGCGGCCATCATGCTGAGCCTCTACCCCGACGGCCATCTACAGGAGCGCCTGCTCGGCAGCGTCTGGTTCCTCGCCCGCTACGGCGACGCGCTGCCCGCACTCCTGGTCGACCACGCCGCCCAGGAATGCCCGGGGCACCGAGTTATATACCTCTGACCCCTATACATAAGTAACTGACTGCGCGATACTTTCGGGCATGACCTTTCTCTTAGGATTACCAATCCTCGTGTTGGTCCTGATTGGCGTCGTGGCATTCTTCCTCCACTTCCTTCCAACCTTCGTCGCGGGATCCCGCCATGTTGAGAACTTCTGGTGGATCTTCCTGATCAATCTTTTTTTTGGCTGGACGCTGATCGGCTGGATCCTCGCCCTGGTCTGGGCGGCCAACGACACACCGCGCTTCGCCTACAGGTATGTGCCGCCGCCGCCGTACAATCGCTAATTGAGGATTGAGGTACTTTATGGGATTGAGCGACCAGCCATTTGAAGTGATGTGCCCGGATTGCGGCGGGATGTTGAAGGTCGACCCGGTCAGCCGCTCGGTGATTGCGCATACGCAGGCGCCGCGCAAGAAGACCTTTGAGGACTTCGGCGCCGCCGCGAAGGCCCTCAAGGAGCAGGACGCCCGCCGCGAATCCATCTTCGCGCAATCCGTCCAGGCCGAAAAAAACAAGGATGATGTGATGGCGAAGAAATTCGCTG
Organism: Acidobacteriaceae bacterium; assembly: GCA_050013455.1. Taxonomy (GTDB): domain Bacteria; phylum Acidobacteriota; class Terriglobia; order Terriglobales; family Acidobacteriaceae; genus Granulicella. Next base: position 9,102 of record JBEKFF010000113.1, read on the forward strand.
AAGCCGTCAAGAAGGCCAAAGAGTCGCCGAACACCGGCAAGCCAATTCGCGACTTCGACCTGGACTGATTTCCCGCAAACGCTGATTCCGCGTTACGCTGATTCCGCAGTGCATCTCGCAGCACGGAGTTACGCGACGATGGAAAGCAACCCTCCGCAACCGAGTTTCCCCGGTCAGGCCCCGGTGCCTAAGCGCGCCTTCTTCTTGCCTCCAGCGCCGCCGGCGGAGCTCAAGCCGATTCCGCGCTGGATCTGGATCACTTCCATCCTCGGTGTCTTGCTCCTGGCAGGCCTGTTGATTCCTGCCATCCGTGCGATACACAAACAAACAGCCGTGTTCACCGCAGTGGTGGATAGTCTCCACGCCAGCATGATGAACGCCGATGATGCCGAAATCTTCAAGCACGCCGACCCCGACTATCAACAGCAGATCGGACAGAAGCGGTCCGGCGAACTGTTTGCCTACGTTCGTGACCGGCTCGGCGCTCCCCGCGACGCAAAGTTCATCGGCAGCAGCGTTACCGCGAACTCCAAAACCGGAGAGGTCGTGACGATAAATTACTTGACGATCTTCGACAAAGGTTCTGGCACCGAGACCATCCAGCTGCACAAAGTGAATGGCCACTACCTGCTGCTTGGGTACACGGTGCGATCGGCGCAGATGCCACCTTCGGAGATTCCGGCCGATCTCAAATCCAATTGATCCACCCCAACCTCCCTACCACGCCAAACCGGAACCCGCTGAGACGGTAAACTAGAAGCATGCCGCCGATTTTGAATGCTCAGGGCGTGTCGAAACGCTTTGGGGCGACGCCACTTTTCGAAAAAATATCCTTTGCAGTGAACGAGGGCGACCGCATCGGCCTCATCGGCCCGAACGGCGCCGGCAAGTCCACGCTGCTGGCCGTCCTCGCGGGTGAAGTCGAACCCGACTCCGGCGAGGTCTCCGTGCGCCGCCGGGCGCGCATCGGCTACGTCCGCCAGATCTCCGAGTACGCCGCAGGACTTACCGTCCGCAGCGTGATGGAGGCCGCGTTGGAACGCGCGAGCGTGCCGCCAAACGAACGCGAGCAGCGGTTGCGCGAGACCCTCGGCCGCGCCGGATTTGCCGACGACGGCACCGACACCTCCATCCGCATGGATGCTGAGGCGGCGAGCCTGTCGGGCGGCTGGAGGAAGCGCCTGGCCATCGCCGAGGCCATGGTCACCGAGCCCGACGTGCTCCTGCTCGACGAGCCAACCAATCACCTGGATCTCGAAGGAATTGAGTGGCTCGAGGGCGTACTCCGCAGCGCGCGCTTTGCCTGCGTCGTCGTCTCCCACGATCGCTACTTTCTCGAGAACGTTGCCAGCGAGGTCGTCGAGTTGAGCCGCGTCTACGCCGAGGGCGTGCTGCGCGTTCGCGGAACCTACTCGAAGTTCCTCGAAGGCCGCGAGCTCTACGTCGAGGCCCAGAGCAAGATGCAGGAGGGCTTGCGCAATCGCGTGAAGACCGAGATCGAGTGGCTGCGCCGCGGTCCCAAGGCGCGCGCCACCAAGGCCAAAGCGCGCATCGACAACGCGCACGAGCTCATCGGCAAGCTCGCAGATGTCGATTCGCGCACCCGCACTTCGAGCGCCGGCATCGAGTTCAACGCGACCGAGCGCCAGACCAAGCGGCTAATCGAGTTTGAAGACGTCAGCATCTCGCTGGGCGGCCGCGAGATCGTGGGCGGCGTCAGTTTCAGCGTGACCAACGGCATGAAGCTCGGCCTCGTCGG
>JBEKFF010000114.1:0-10809 GCA_050013455.1 Acidobacteriaceae bacterium
ATTCACCGGCCCCGTCCCCAGGAACACCAGGAACACCGCAACCCCCAACGCCGGCAACGTCACACTCTTCGGTCCAAAGAAAGCCAGCACAGCGGGCGGCACCGCCAAAATCGCACTCAACGCCGGCACCAAATAAAGCGCCTTCGATGTCTTCTTCGACCACCAGTGCGCCAGCAATCCGCCCGTCACCGTTCCACCCAGCCCGCACACCACCGTGATCCCGCCCATGATGGTCCCTGCCGCCTCCAGCGACCGCCCATCCACGCGATTCAAAAACGACGGCATCCACCACGAAATCCCGCCCAGCGAAAACGTTACCGCCGCATACCCCAAAATCGAGCACAGATAAGCCTTGTTCCTCAGCAGCGAAAGTACGGACGCCAACTCGACTTTCTTCCGATCCTTCGCCTCCGCCCGCTGCGGCTCGCGCATGAAAAATAAAATCAGCAACGCAATGACCGCCCCCGGAATCGCCGACACAATAAACGCCATCCGCCATCCGCGATGCGCGGCCACCACGCCGCCCGACAGATATCCCAGCGCCGCCCCCACCGGAATCGCCACATTAAAAACCGTCAGCACCGCATTGCGTTTGTCATCGGCAAAATAATCCGCCAGCAGCGCCGGCGCAAAGATCCCAAAGCTCGCCTCGCCAATCCCCAGCGCCGCATGCCGCAAATTGAGCGACATATAGCTGTGCACGCCCGACGTCCAAAAATTCATCGCCGCAATCATCAGCGCGGCCACCACAATCATGGGCTTTCGCGGAAACCGATCCCCCAACCATCCCGTCAACGGAGACGACAGCACATACGCCACAAAAAACCAAAGCGTCAGCGACCCGATCTGGCTGTCCGAAAGATGAAACTCACGCTTGATCTGCTCCTGCACCGCGGGCAGAATATAACGGTCCAGGTAGTTGACGAAGTTCATCGCCGTCAGCAGGCAAAGCGCCACCACGGCCCCTTTGACCGCGCGATCCTGCGGTTTGTTCGTTGTCGTGCCGGCACTCGTCATCCTGTGCCGAGGATATCAGGCTCGCACCTGCCCCCACCAAAGACGAACGCGCCCGCACGCCCCCTCTACTTCTCCTCCGACAGACGATACATCAGCAACGCCATCCGCTTCGCCTGCTTTGGAATCGAGTCCAGATACACCACCTCACCCACCGCGTGCGCTCCTGTGCCCATTGCGCCCACGCCCACCAGCCCCGGCACATACGGAGCCACAAACGAAATATCCCCCGCGCCGCCACCCGCCGGGTCCGTCACCTCTTCCACCCCATACCCCAACGTCGCATTCACCAACTGCAGCTTCGCCAGCAGCGCCTCCGACCCCGGCGTCACCGCCATCGACGGATACGCCTCATCGAACGAAATCTTCGCATCCGTCAACGCCAGGTGTTCGGCGACAATCGCCTCCATCTTCGCCTTCACCCGCGCCGTCTGCTCCTCACTCACCGTGCGCAAATCGCCATTCGCCAGCGCCGTCTGCGCAACAATGTTCGACTTCCCCGTAGCCGTCCCACCCGTCTTCTCCTTATCCATCTCGGCCGTCCCTCCGCCCAGCACCAGCCCCACGCTGTACGTCAGCCCAGGCTCCCGCAGCTGCGTCCGAAACGCATCCACAATCCGCGCCAGCTCATAGATCGCCCCATACCCCAGCTTGTCTCCAAACACCAGCGACGAGTGCCCACTCTTTCCGCTAGTCTCCAGCCGCCACGTAATCGAACTCCGCCTTCCAATCCTTACAGCATCGACCCCATCCACCCCGCCATCGCGAAACGCATTCTCAAACTCCAGCGCCACGTCGCTATGCTTAGCCGCATCGATCATGTCCTTCCGGCTGATCGCAATCGGCCGCGCCGCATCCTCCTCATCGCCACTCAACACAATCGTGATCTCGGTATCCTTCAACACTCCCGCCGCCTGCATCGCGCGCAGCGAATCGAGCATCACCACGAGGCCCCCCTTCATGTCGCACGTCCCCGGCCCAGTCGCCACGCGCCCGTTCGTTCCCGGCACCACCTCATACTTCTGGAACGGCGAGCTCTCCTCGAACACCGTATCCATGTGCCCGATCAGCAGCAGCCGCTTGCCGCACTTCCCCGCCCCCAACGGGCAAGGATGCTCCGCCACCAGATCTCCCGCGCGCCCATCCTTGTCTTCCATCGGATTCCACCGCACCGTAAACCCCAACGCCTCAAGCTGTGGCGCGATCACGTCCTTCACCCGCACCACACCCGCAAAATTCATCGTCCCGCTGTTGATATCCACCAACTTTTCAAGCAGCTCCACCGCCCCCGGCGTAGCAGCATCCACAGTCTTCACCATCGCCGCCTCAGTCGCCGAAGGAGCACTCTGCGCGCAAGCACTCGCGCCCACCATTAACGACACACCCACCATCCACAAAGCCGCCACAGAATTTTTCATGATGGCCGGAGAATACCACGACCGACTTTGCGAAACTTGGCCTACCTCGCGCACGTAGCGTCCAGGCCTTTGCCTGCTGCCCGCTACTTCCAGTCCTCACTCCGCGGATACCGCGCCGTCACCACGGTCGAGATCCCACCGCGCGGCCGAAAGTCGCCCTTGATCTCCGCCCACACCGGATCGGTCGCCTTCACCACATCATCCAGAACCTGGTTCACAATATTCTCCTGAAAGATTCCCAGGTTCCGATACGTAAACAAATATTCCTTCAAGCTCTTCAGCTCCAGGCACTTCTCCCGCGGCATATACCGAATCGTGAGCACGCCAAAGTCCGGCAGCCCAGTCTTCGGACACACGCTCGTAAACTCCGGATCATCAATCAAAATCTCGTAAGCCTTAAATTGATTCTGCCAAGTCTCAATCGCCGGAAACTTCGTCTGCAACCCCGCCGCAGCGTGGTCATCGGTATAGCCTGTCGTGTGTTCTGCCATCCCTCTAGTTTATCCCGGCAGCACTCCAAACCGCACGCCCAGCGCAACGCAGGCACAACTTCGAGGAAAGATCACAGTCAGCGACTAGCAGACTTCGCCGGAGGCAGCGCCCCGCGCAGCGATCGATTCATCGGCTCCGAGAACCACCGTGTCACTGCCCATCCCAACGGTGCTGTGAGCAGTGTGATCCCCACGGTCCACATCCCGGGTCGCGCCCCATGCCAGCGCAGAAACGCCATCACACCGAGCAGCACAAGAAACTCGTGCGTCAGGTACACCTCATAGCTGTGTCGTCCGAACCACCGCACCGGCGCCGTCAGCCATCCTCCGCCGCGAGACCCGCGTAGCACCGTCGCCGCCATCACCAGGCACACTCCGAGCGGCAACACCGTGTCGTCCAGATCCGTCCGCGCCAGAAACCGGCTGACGCCATGCAGCCACGCCCACCGCGGCCAGGTCGCCATCCACGCGATCAATACCCATCCTGCTGCCTCTGCCGCATAGAGCCACCGGCGAGGAACGCCACCAACGCGCGACAACCTGTCGCAAAGCAACGCCGCAAGACACCCCATCGCGATCGCATTCATGCCGCCCAGATAACTCTTCTCCTGCCCAATATCGGTCGTGATCCATACCGACCGCGCCCACGGACCCAGCACCAGCAGCGCCCCTGCGAGCAGAAACAGCAGCGGCCATCCGACTCGCCGCAGCGGCGACCGCTCACCCACGAATGCCACGCAGACCACCGGAAAGAAAAGATAAAACATCTCCTCCACGCTGAGCGACCACATCACATCCCAGTTCGCGGGCAGGTAGCCGGTCTTCGCCTCCAACCAGTTCAGATGGAAAGTCAGCGCCGAGAACAGCGCCCGCGGCAGACCGACCGCCTCCTTGACATGCCACAACTCAAACGCCTGCGAATGGAGGCTAGCCCAGTGGAGCAGGCTCAACACCACCAGGATGAGCAACAACAGCGGAGCGATCCGCGCAAATCGGATCCGGTAAAACACCCGCGCTCGCATCCGGCGTAGCCCGCCGAATCGGCGCACGCTCGTCAGCATAATCAAGAAGCCGGAGATCGCAAAGAAAACCGTTACGCCATTGCCGCCGTTGCGCAGCAGCAGGCGCGACAGCCACTTCGGCAACCCCGTACCCACCGCCACACCGTTTAGAAAAAACCGCAGCCAGCAATGCAGCAGCACCACTGCCAAAATTGAGAGTCCCCGCAGCACGTCCACCGTTTCAAATCGCGGAGTTGCCGCCCGCTCCACGCCCCCTCCGTCCCTATGCATAGCTACTATTCAAACACGCACCCACCCGCCTAATTTGTACTCCCGACCGCCGGCGCATTATTCGACTCCCCCACCCGCCGCAGCACGGGCCCCTTCGCCGTCTTCTTCGTTCCCACCCCGCGCTTATTCTGGATCCGCTCCAGCCGCGCCTTCACGTCATCAAACTCCGACGTCGTCACCAAATACTCCGGCCGCGCCGGCAGAATCGTCGAAATCTCATGCTCCACCGCCGCAATGCGCTCAGGCGTCGCCGGATGATCGCTGAACGCCTTCGAGATCGCCCCCGGCTTATGCTTCTCCAGCGCCGACAGCTTCTCAAAAATCGTCACCATTCCCTGCGGATCATACCCTGCCCGATACATGTACTGAATCCCCAGGTAATCCGCCTCGCTCTCATACTCTCTCGAGAACTCCAGGAACGACAGCGGCATCGCCAACTGCGCCGCCTCGTACACTCCATACCCAGTCCACGATCCCGCCGCCACCAGCACCATGGGGATCGATCCAATCTCCATGTACCCCAGCTTGGTCATCGCGCGCGCCGCATGGTGCGCCGCCACATGCGCAATCTCGTGCGCCATCACCCCCGCCAATTCGTCCTCTGAATCGCACGCCAAAATCAGCCCCGAGTCCACATAGAAGTACCCGCCCGGCAACGCCATCGCATTGATCTCATCGGTGTCCAGCACCTTGATGGTGAACGGAATCTTCGCGTCGGAATTCCTCACCAAATTCTGCCCAATCCGATTCACATACTCCACCACCACCGGGTCCGTCACCAGGTGCGACGTCTTCTCCACCTCCATCGAATACTGCCGCCCCACACTCAACTCCCAGTTCGTCGAGTACCAGTTCTTCATCCCGCGCCCACCAATCTTCCGCGTCCCCACCGCGTCCACATCCTGCTCCGACCCCTTCTTAATCTGCGGATCAAGCTTCTCCCCCGGAGATGCCACGGCCGCAGCCTTCACCGGCGCGACCGCCCGATCGTCCGCAGCCACACTTCCACTCGATGCCTGATCTGGTTTCGCCGCGTCCGCCGACGGCGCCGTCTGCTGCCCACACACCGCCCCGCATCCCATCACCAAAGCCGCGAGTGTCAGCCAGCGCATAGCAACTCCACCCCAAGCCCACGTCCGCAGCCGTTCGGGCTCGACTCACATTCTACCGGCAACCGAAGTGCCCTTGCCGTTGCTTTTCTTTCTGTCATTCCCTCTGGGAATCTGCTTCTTCTTTTGTCGTCGCTCTGCACCCACGCCGCCGGCATCACCAGGTGTTATACGTCGTCCCATCACTCGCCAGCGCCTGCGATCCCGAGTGCACATCGTCCATCCCACCCTGCGTCTCATTAATATCCGTCATCGTGTCCGACATGCCCGTGATCCACGTTTCGCTGCTGCTCGTCATCGGATCAATGGGAATCGACTTGAGATACCCGGCCTGCACCAAATCATCCAGCGAGTCCGGCGCCTTTTCTTTATCGACCGTATAGCTGTCGATCGCCGTCCGCATCGTGTGCAGATCTTCCCTCAGCGTTGCTTCCTTCGCTCTCTGCAGCGTTCGCACATAGATCGGAATCGCAATCGTCGCCAGGATCATAATGATCGCCATCACGATCATCAGCTCGACGAGCGTAAACCCGCCCTCGCCCGACCTCCTCCCGCGAATTGTCCCAATTCCGACCATCCGGCTCCGCCACCACGTCTTTCCTAATCCCTGTTCCCTAATCCCTAATCCCTGTTCTTTATCACCACGTGTTGTACTTCGTTCCATCCAGCGCCGTTCCCTGGCTCTTGCTATACACGTCGTACACATCCTGCCCGCCAAAGCTATCAGAATCTGGCGGATCCTGGTTGGACCGCAATCCCCAATCCGTGTTACCGGTCATCGGGTCCACAGGAATCGCCCGCAAAAACCGCATCTTCTTGTCCTTCACATCCACGCCGTTTACCAGCGTCTGCAGATCTGGCGGATAGTTATTCGAGTCCGCCTTGGTCTGGATCCCGCCCAGATCCGCAACGTCCTTGTACAGGTCGATCGACCGGCGCATCTCCCAGAGATCGGCCCGCAACTGCCGCTCCTTGTTCCGCTTCACCTCAAACTTCACCGCCGGAATGGCCGCCGTCGCCAGCACCGAAAGAATGGCGAGCACGATGATCAGCTCCATCAGAGTAACGCCGCGTTCTCCGCTGCGCACCCGCAACCGCAGTCGCTCCGTGCCGCATCCTCTGGCGCCGGATACTCTCTCGTTGACCATCTTCCCTCCTTCCCTGCCGCGCCCCCCGATCTTTATTTCACATGCACGACACCCTGCGTGCCAACCGACGCAATCCGGTTCTGCTGGCTGTCCCTGGTTCCAATCCGTGTCAGCGCCACCGTCGAATCGCCCGGCCCAATCGCCTTGAACGTCAACGTGCAGATCGATCCCTGCCCATCCACGCCCTTCGTCCCCGGCGGCCGCGTCGCCGAAATCGTCACGGCTCCGTTGCCCTCATCGCGATGCACCAGCGCCACCGACTGCCCATCCTTGCCCAGCAGATCGCCAGCATCCACATTCACCAGCGACAGCACCTTGGGATCGAACTGCAGTTGCAGCGGCACGGCAAACAAATCATGCGCATTCTGCGCGACGATCGACACCTGGAACGTCGAACCCACACCCTGATTTGTGCTTGCCGGCGTCACCGCCAGCGTCAGCGGCGTTGCAGACATCGTCCCGTTCGGCGCCATACGCATGTTGGCCATCGTCTCCGGCGTCACCGGCTTGCTATCGGCCGCCATCTTCGCAATCATCGACGAGGCAGCGTTCGCCGCCGAGGTCGACGGCAACGCGTTCGCCGCTGGTGCTCCCTCCGAGCTCTCCAGCGTCGGTGCCGCTCCCGGTGCCTTGCGCAGCAACTCCACCGACGTGCTCGTGCCCGTGTAAATCGCCCGCGTATTCTCATCGGTCAATATCGACTCGCGCACAATATGCGGAATGATCAGGAACACAATATCGTCGCTCTGCTGCGTCTTGTCGGTGCTCGCGAAGAAGTACTTCAGAATCGGCAACTCTCCCAATCCCGGCGTTCCATTCACTGTCTTCGTGTCCTGCACCTGCATCAGCCCTGCCAGCAACGCCGGCTCGCCGTCCTTCAGCTGAATCACCTGGTCCGCAACCCGCTGCGAAATAATCGGCTCTGTCACACCCGAAATCGTCGACGATCCGTTCTCCGCCGACACCTCGACCTTCAGCTTCAGCGAGATCTCGCCGTCATAGTGCACCGTCGGCGTCATGTCGATATTCACGCCCACATCCAGGTACGTGAACTGCGTCTGCACACCCAGCGACGCCGTCGTAATCGCCGTACCCGCCGAGTACGATCCAGTCGCAATCGGAATCTTCGATCCAATCTTCAGCGTCGAATGCTGGCCATCGGTCGCACGTATGCGCGGATTCTGCAGAATGCGCGTGTCCGAGTCCGCCAGCAGCGCATTCACCTGTCCGCCGCCCACCGTCACCGCAAAGTTCGTCGCGTTCAAGTTACCCAGCGTGTTCAGCGTCAGGCCGGAAGTCGTTGTCGTCGTGCCGCCGGTCGTCGTCGTCGACGAGGTCGTCGTCACATTCGCATTGCTGTACTGCGGCGTCAGGCCAAAGCTCGTCGGCAGCGTGATACCGATGTCCCTCTCCAGTGATCGGCTCACTTCCAGCTCCGCCACATCCACCACTACCTCGGGCTTGGTGCGATCGAGGTCGTTGATAATCTTTTCCGCCAGGATCAGCTCATCCGGCGTCCCACGGATAATCAGTGCATTCTGGCTCGCCACCAAATAAATCTTCAGCCCCGGATCCAGCAAGTTGCGGATCGCCACCATGATCTCGTTCGCGTCATTCTGCTGCGACACGTTCGTCAGATAAAACGTCTGCACCGCCAGGTCATCGATTTCGGTCCGCTTGGCTCGCGTATTCTGCGCCACAAAAATAGTATTGCTGGTCACCGGTTTCCAGAACGTCCCACTCAGCACACCCACAATGTGCAGCGCCTGCTCGAGCGATACATCGTTCAAATCCACCGGGATGCGCTTGGGCACATACTCCGGATCGAAGATCACGTTCAATCCCGCCGCCCGGCAGATCGCCTGGTACACCACCTCGGTATCCTGCTGCGCCATGTGCAGCGTCAGCGGGTCGTCCGACACCGGCTGCAGCGTCACCGGCCCACCCAGTGTCGAGATCTCACCCTGCATCTGGCGTTGATACGGCGTCTCTTCCCCCATCCCCGGCACGAGTGGATGTCCCGGTGACCCCGGACCTGCTGCCCCTGACCCCTGCGTCGCCGCACCCGCAGGCCCGCCGCCCGACCCCGACCGCTTCTCCATCACCTGCAGCTCTTGCGCCGCCGCCTGGTTGCCCGGATCGATCTGCAGCGCCCGCGCAAATTCGTTGATCGCGCCGTCCACATCGCCCGACTGCCGCAATACCCGGCCGCGATCCACATGCATGTTCGCCGCCTTGAAGCGCATGCTCTCGAAGCTCGTCCGATAGCGCATATCATCCGGCTTCTTCAGATGCGCCTGGCGATAATCCTCGAACGCCGCGTCGTAGTCGTCGCGCGCCTCGGCCTGCTGCCCCTTCTTGTCCCACGCGCTCGCCGACTGCGCATGCGCGCTGCCCACCGCCATGCCCCCAAACAGCATCACGCCCAGCATCACGGCCATCGGCACCGCTTCCAGCCGCCGCCGGCAACGCAGCGCTTCCCCGCAAAAAGCTGCCCAGCGTCCCATCCTGCTGCGCCCTACGCTTCGATCCATTCCGTCCGCTGGCCGTACCTGCATACCTGCAACCCGCTCCCCTGCAATCCGATACAAGATGCCTCGGACACCGCCCTCGTAGCCCCTGCCCGCCATCACAACCGCCCCGTTTTCAGGGCAAATTTGCACGGTCCTTGCTGAGGTTTCGAGCGGTTGATCGGGCTCGTTTGATGATACAGCCATTCTCCGTCGCTTCACTAGTCTCTCCACTCCAAACCCTTCGCCGTTACCCGTCCACGGAGAGCTTTCCCACTCCCTCGCAGCGTCCATCTCAGCACAAACCTCACGGCATCCACGCCCTCTTCTGCTCCCAAAACCAGGTACTTCGAGTCCCAACCCGTTCGCATGCATCTATCCTCTTGATAGCATCACGTACAGGTCTATCTGCTAGCATCACACTCTTGGACGTATCTCCGTCCATTTCGTAGGCCGCCGTAACCGAATCCTAACCATCAGGCCCTAATCCCTGTTCCCTAATCCCTAATCCCTGCTTCTAAAATGCCTCGCTCCCTCTCCAATCCGACCGTCTCCACCACCACCGCCAAGCCAGCAGTCAAGGCCAAGGACCGCGACCCCGTGGCCGCCGGCAAGCGCGATGCAGCCTTCAACCGCTCTGCCAGCTTCAACTACTTCCTCTCCGACCGCTTCGAGTGCGGCGTCGCCCTTCGCGGCACGGAAGTGAAGAGCATCCGCGAAGGCAAAGCCAATCTCAAAGACGCCTACGGCCTGCTCAAGGACGGCGAGGCCTTCCTCCTCAACGCCCACATCGGCCCGTTCTCGCACGGCAACGCCATGAACCACGAAGCGTTACGTACCCGGAAACTCCTGCTCCACAAAAAAGAGATTGAAAAGCTCGAGGGTTTGACGAAACAAAAGGGCTACACGCTGATCCCGGTCAAGCTTTATTTCAAGAACGGCCGCGTCAAGTGCGAAATCGCTCTAGCCAAAGGCAAGCAGGACTGGGACAAGCGCGCCACGGAACGCGCCCGCGAAGGCGACAAGGAAGCCCGCGCCGCCATCGCCCGCTCCCAGCGCACCTAGCGACCCCCGATGCGGATCTCCATACTTTCTCTCCGCTTGCACCCCTTCTTCTCGGCGCTTGCACTCTCTTGCACCACCTCAAATTCCGTCATCCTCGAGCGAAGCGAAGGACCCCTGTATTGGTTGTTGCCTTTGCCTTTGCCTTTGCCTTTGCCTTTGTCTTTCTGGCTGTCATTCTGAGCGCAGCGAAGAACCTGCTTCTCGCTCGCGCAGCGAGCGCCCGTTCCCCCACCTCCGATACCCGGTCATCCTGAGCGAAGCACATAGCGCGCAGCCGAAGGACCCCTGTATTGGCCTTGGCTGTTGCTCTGTCTTTGCCCTTCCGGATTAGCAGGGGGCTTCACCCCCCTGAGCCCTTCCGGATTAGCAGGGGGCTTCAGCCCCCTGAAAACAGGTCGCGGAATGAATGGGCTTTAGCCCTGGGCAGCCCGACCACCTTCATCTTCCCCCACTACCCGCCTGCTCCCTCCATCTTTCTTCATCCACGCCCACCACCAGCAACCAAAGCATCAGCGACGCCTCCGCGAGAACACCCAGACCCTCGATCAACCGAGCCAGGTGTTGTTGCACAAAGGTCGACAAAAACCCCACCCACCCCACCCCCGCCAACACCATCAGCACCCCGATCAGCCGAGGCAGGAACGTCGACCTCAAAATCAGGTAACCCAGCAGCACACAATACGGCCCGAAAAACCACAGTGGATTCACATGCGCAGGAGCCCGATGGAAGACATCCAAAACCCCAATCAGGCATCCCGCCAG
>JBEKFF010000115.1:0-10798 GCA_050013455.1 Acidobacteriaceae bacterium
CCCATAGCTTAACCGCATCCGCCGCAAACGCCAGCGCCTTCCTTCAAGTCGCTGTATCCGAAGCGCCCGCATTGAGGCTTCCGCATGTCTTGTTGCGCGCTCCAGATACAGCCCTAAGACTTCCCGTTACTAATCCTGTGTCGATAAGTGCTTAGGCGATAACACACTCGTTGAGCGTCCCTCGGGGTTGAACTGCTCTGCTTCGGAGGAACGTGGACGCGGCTTTCCTAGGTGGTTTATATTGAGGCTGTTGCCCGGACGGAGGTGGGCGTGCCTCGCAAGCAAAGTCTTCCGAAGAAGCCCTTGTTGACGCGTCCAGATGACGTTCAGAAGTTCTACGGCGCGAACCTAGCCGAGGTCTTCCGAACGCCGCTTTATGACTGCTCCCTCAAGAATGCGTGTGGTGTGCCCGACTTCGCGCTCACCAGACTCAAGGGTGGAACGATGGAGATGCAGCAGGCGCCAGCCTATCCCGAGGACCGCGCGATTCTCATCTGCGTGGCTTTAGCTCCAACTCCGGTTGAGAGGTGGCGCGCGCGAATCGATGGCCGAGAGGTCGGCGTCTCTCGTTCGATTCCATTCGCAACAACAGTAATCGATCTTATGAAACCGATGGAGATGTGGGCGGCAGGTCCGTTCGACTATCTGCACTATTACGTGTCGCGCAATCTGCTGGACAGAATTGCGACAGAGAACAAGATTACGCCTATCGATTCGTTTCGGATGGTCTTCTTTGAAGAGGACCTCGTCGTAGCTCAGTTGACTAAGACCATCCTCGGCCAGGTGCGCAACCGTGAACCGCTCAACAGGCTTGCATTAGAAGATGTCTCACTTCTTGTGAGCACACATCTTCTACAGCACTATGGAAACGGTAAGGGAGTGCTCCGGGCACAGCCTGGCCTGGAGAGCTGGCAAAAGATTCGTACCGAGGAGATGCTGCGTACACATCTCGAAGGCAATATCAGAATTGCGGACCTTGCAACCGCCTGTCAGCTCTCCGCTAGTCACTTCTCTCGTTGCTTTCGCCAGAGCTTTGGCACTTCAGTCCATCAATGGCTCATCAGGGTTCGAATCGACATGGCTAAAGATCTGCTTCGCGAACCTGAACTAAGTTTGGCAGAGGCGGGAGTTCGGTCGGGATTCTGCGATCAGGCTGCCTTCACACGCGCGTTTACCAAGCTCGAAGGTATAACGCCGTTTCGCTGGCGCAAACTCAACAGTGATGGCGCGGTTGTTACCGACCGCCTTGTATCTAGTGAGCTGCGCCTTCGCTAATCGCTTCTACAGAAGCAACGATCCGCTTGACGGAGAACTGTGCCTTTCTGTCCGCATCCGGGTCCCGAAGAGAATGACTGGAAACATGGTGACTCAGATAGATGCCGAGCAAGTCCCATGCCAACTGGGCGACGTCGGTATCGTGCAATAAGTGTCTCTTGTCGACCGCATCACGGATCAACATAATAAGGGTCTGCCGCCAGACAGATTCCGCCGCCGCGGCAGCCTCTCGCACAGGTCCTGGCAGGAAGCTCAACTCGACGATGGCCTGGGTAATCGGACAACTGCCAGGTAGTCCTGCCCTCTTCGTCCATCCAATCCATACATTGAGGTATCTGACCAGCGAAGGCAACCCGCTTCCAACGCCAGTGTCGACCCTGAGGCAAGTGCGGCTCCAACGATCCAACGCGAGATCAAGAATGCCTCGCTTCAGGTCGCTCATATGGGGAAAATGTCCAACTACGCCGCCTTTTGAGAGGCTTGCGCGTCTGGCAACCGAACCAAAGGTGATCTTGCAGAGCCCCTCTGTGCTTGCCAAATTGAGCCCGGCGTGAAGGATGTGCTCTCTAGTTGCTTGACTAGACACCGATGCGCCCTCCAAAAGCAATTCCCGATATCGCCGCGAGACGCACTGCTAGCCGGATCGTACGGCGCATCCCAGTTCGGAGGATTGACCGCAATCGCCTTAATTGTCGATTCAGACCGAGTTCCCGAATCGAAAAGAAACACGTCTAACCGCTGACACGACCGTGAATTCTCGGCGACATCGGCATTTCTGGGAGCCGTCCCGTCCAAGGGCAGTCATTCTGCACAAGAATGACCGTTCTTTTTTTCGCTACGCTTGGGATGAGAGTGTACGTGCGGTGCGTTCCCGATAATTCGCAGGCGCCAGACAAGCGGATTGTTCTCTGACGCATCCGATGTCGAAACTCTAAGTATCGTCGTCTCTTCATCTGATTTAAATGCCAGTGGCCTTTCTGAGCGCTGGCTGTACCCGCAAAGCTAGGAGGTTGCATGATTGCCCCGTGGCCGGAATGGATCTCAAACTCAGGCAACACCTTCGGGAGATGCTTTCAACTCAAGAACGCCCCATCGGTGCTCTTTGGCTCCAAGGAGAGCGCCCAGATAGCAATTACCAGAATTACGATTCCGAATGGGTTACCCGATCCGACGGCGCCCGTTAGACCTGAACGTGGGTTCACAATCAGCTTGCATCTGCGGCAGCAAATGGAAACGCACCGATGGGGGACATGGGTTGATCGAAAGTTAATTCCTATCAGGTACTGGGAGCGCGGCGGGGTCGGAATCTACGATCTTGAGGCGAATCCGATTGCGGTGCGTCCGACTGGGTTCGATGCCGTTCATTTTAACCTGCCGCGCAAAACTCTCGATGCATTCACTGACGACAACGAAATGCATCGGATCTCCGGTCTGCCATGCACCCAGGGAATTAGGGACGATGTACTGCTTCAACTGACCAGGTTCGCGTTGCCATGGTTGGCGACGAGCGGCGGGTATGCAGCTTGATGTTCGACTATTTCGTGTGGATGTTTTGCAGCCATATCGTAGCTTCGTATGGGCAGGTACAACCCACGAAGACCTTCCATTTGGGTGGACTGGCGTCATGGCAGAAGCGCCGCCTGATGGAATTGATCGACGGCAACCTTGATGGAGAGCTTCGGCTTTCTTACCTTGCCGAGGAGTGCGGCCTCTCCGTTAGCTATTTCTGTCGCTCCTTCAAGCGCTCCTTCGGAATTCCGGTTCATCGCTACCTCATCGCCCGGAGGGTTGACCGCGCGAAGTTCCTGCTGAGGTCGTCCTCGGCGCAGCTTTCGGAGATTGCCCTGGAATGCGGCTTCTCAGACCAAGCCGCATTCAGCCGGACGTTTCGTGCGGTCGTCGGGACCTCCCCCATGCGATGGCTTAACGAGCACACGCACCGGTTGCCCGTAGATCTGCAGCCAACGATGCGTATCGCTAGAGCCAGTTATGAGCTGCGAGACTAACGAGTCTTGCAGCTCATGAGGATGGTGAAGGCGATGTCGTGCAGTCCTTGGGGAGGGTAGTGGGGAGCCGTTCATAGTCCGTGGCTAACGGGAACGAAGGCCGATCTAAGAGTCACGATAGGAAACGACAAAATAGGCAAAATCGCACAAGAATGACATTGCCGCCTAGATCAATCTATCTCCCAGGAGGCTGCGTACGCTTCCTCGAAACTTGCGATGGGAGATTCGACAATGAAGATATCGACGATGAAATGGTTGGGTTACGGCGCTGCGATATTCGCAGTCGCGTTGATCGCCACGACTCTGGCACTGGGTAGAAGTCAGAAAGTTATTGCGGCGGCGACTGGGGCACCGACCGGCATCAAGAACGTGGTGCTCGTCCATGGAGCGTTCGCCGATGGCTCCGGTTGGGACGCCGTCGCAAAGATCCTTGAGAAGGATGGCTACACGGTATCGGTGGCGCAACCACCCGAGACCTCCTACGCGGACGACCAAAAGTATACGAAGGCCGCAATCGACGCCATGGGCGGGCCGGTGGTCCTGGTCGGACATAGCTACGGCGGATCCATCATCAGCGAGGCCGGAAACGATCCAAACGTTACGGCACTGGTCTACATCGCCGCATTTGCGCTCGATGAAGGTGAGAGCTGTGCGTCGATCGAAACGGCCGTGCCGCAAGCCTCCAAGGCGTTCAAGGCGGATAACAACGGTAACTGGTGGATCGAACAGGACCATTTCGCGGCCGACTTCGCAGCCGACATTCCTCCTGCCGAGTCACAGTACATGGCTATATCGCAGGTGCCGATTTCCACCGACTCCTTCACCCACAAGGTAACGAATCCTGCCTGGAAGGCCAAGCCGACTTGGTACATGGTGGCCAGCTCAGATCGGTCGATCAATCCGATACAGGAACGGATGATGGCCAAGCGCGCCCATGCCAAGACCGTCGAAGTGAATTCCAGCCACGTCGCTTACATGTCTCACTCGAAGGAAGCCGCCAAGCTCATTGAAGAGGCTGCCACCTCCGCGCATGTCAACTAGTAGTCAATAGGTCTTCACCTTGCTACCGAGGTGTACGTCCCGCGCGGCACAAGAGCGGTTTCGCGCGATGACGTTCAAGATCGACCACCAACTGATCCGACCGGATCTTTACCGCAAAGGAGAATAATCATGAGTCAGCATATTAAGAATGTAGTTCTTGTGCATGGAGCTTTCGCGGATGGCTCCGGTTGGAAGAGGGTCGCCGACATCCTGAAGCATGATGGCTACAAAGTCTCGGTGGTGCAGCATCCCGAGACTTCCTACGCCGATGACCAAAAGTACACGAAGGCTGCGATCGACGCCATGGGCGGTCCGGTCGTCCTTGTCGGACACAGCTACGGTGGATCTGTTATCACCGAGGCTGGCAATCATCCGAACGTTGCGGCGCTTGTTTATATTGCCGCTTTTGCACTCGATGAAGGTGAGAGCTGTGCGTCGATCGAAACAGCTGTGCCGCAAGCCTCCAAGGCGTTCTACGCCGACAGCAACGGGCTTTGGTGGATAGACCAGGCGCATTTCGTGGCCGACTTCGCAGCGGACATCCCACGAGATGAGGCAGAGTTCATGGCTATAGCACAGGTGCCGATTTCTACTGACGCGTTCACCCATCAGGTCAAGAATCCCGCCTGGAAGCACAAACCCACTTGGTACATGGTGGCGACCGAAGACCGCTCAATCAATCCGGAACAGGAGCGCATGATGGCGCAGCGCGCCAAGGCTAAGACGGTCGAAGTGAAGTCGAGCCATGTGGCTTACATGTCTCATGCGAAAGAGGCAGCCAAGCTCATCGAAGAAGCTGCTACTTCCGTCAATGAATAGCCACCTGCTTTTCGGGCGAAAATGATCTCCGCCGACCCGGTTCCGATCGGCGGAGATTTTCCATCGATATATCCGCCTAAGGAGGATGAAATGACGGATCACATCACCGTGCAAGGACATGGCGGAACCTTCGCCGCCTACATCGCAAGACCGGAAACCTTGCCAGCCCCGAGTGTTGTCGTTTTACAGGAATTGTTCGGTGTGAACGCCGACATTCGCAAGCACTGCGATGAATTGGCGGAACAAGGTTACCTCGCGATCGCTCCAGACCTGTACTGGCGGCAGGAGCCGGGCATTGACCTGAACGTCACCTCCCAAGCCGACTGGGACCACGGCCTTCGCCTCTATCAGGCTTATGACAGAGATGCCGGCGTCACGGACATCAAAGACACCATCGATGCAGCACGCAGTCTCCCGGAATGTAATGGCAAGGTTGCCTTGCTCGGCTATTGCCTCGGCGCGTTGATGGTCTTCATGACTGCCGTGCGTAACGACGGCATCGACGCGGCGATCTGGTATCACGGCGCCGATACTGAGAAATATCTGGGAGAGGTTGATGGGCTTCATGCGCCGATTCTCATGCATCTGGCCGAGGAGGATGAGTTCATCTCCAAGGCTGCACAAGCGGCGATTAAAGCAGCACTCGCCAAGAAACCAAATGCGACGTTGTACAGCTACCCGGGGCAGAGTCATGCCTTCTCTCGCCATAACGGAAAACACTACAACGCCGCTGCGGCTCACCTTGCCAACGGTCGGACGAGCGAATTCCTGAGTCACCAATTGCGATGACTGCCGGACACTCTTAGGGAGGCTACCCGATCGAATCGGAGGCAGCTCCGTAGTTTTCATCCCAAAACGCCCTCGCCTAGCATTGCAAACGAAGACTAAGGAGTCAGCATGATCAGAAAAGTCGCTATGGAACGGTTTTCAGTGACCTCTTCGAAGCCTTTCGATTCTGTCGTTGCAGCCATCCAAGCATCGATAGGTCACCCGAATATGGCGGAGCTCTGGCAAGCAACGCAGAGAGCAACAACCGCCACAGAACTAGAGGCCGCCATACAGCCCGTCCTAGGCGAGAGCGGCCTGATGCAATTTGTCGAGTTCGATCACGGGATGATTATTCGCACGGGGACCGAGCATCACACATCCAGAATGATTCGTCTAGTCATTGGAAATCCTCTCATTATGAAAGAAATGGCGAAGCGCGTTCCGGACGCTGGCTCATATGCTCCGGTAACTGTCCTCGTGGATGAACGCGCGGATGGCGTGCACATTTCGTATGACAGGATGGCCAGCCTCCTGGCCCCTTATGGGAATCGCGATGCGCTGCAGGTGTCTCGCGACTTGGACGCTAAGGTTGAAGATTTGTTGAGACAAGCTGCAGGGTGAAGGAGTCAGCCTGGCTTCTTGGAGGTTGTCATGGACGGGCACCTTGTCCCCGCCAGTTCCAATTTAAATATCCGCTGCCCTCTGGAGAACTTCACATTGGACGCGGAACGCTGGCTCGCAGCTCTCTACTGGTCTGTACGGACGAGTTATGGCGACGATGCCGCCCACGCTGCGGCAGACTGCTGGCTGCGAGTCTTTGAAGAACGACTCGCAGGACCAAGCGACCTTCCAGAACTGACAAGAATCACTGCGGCAGCAATCGCTCTCTTCGCATCTCGGTTGGTGCTAACAGTTGAGGATCAATGCACGGCCCGCGAGGTGACCGTGCACGTATCCAAGTGAGATAGCGGAAATATCAAGATGCGACCGCGAGGGTTCAACTTTGGACTGGATTCTTTCCTTCTTCGTCTCACTCGACGATTAGATTGCGCGAATCAGCCGCATGAAGGCGTCGATCTTCTTCGTAATTCGCGCCCTGTCGGGACCGAGGTTCTGCTCCAGGCAAATTCCGCTAAAGAACGTGACGATCAAGCCAGCGAGTGAATCATTATCGTCACGAGATCCACGCGCTGCAGCTAGATTGTCGATGAGCAGCTGATGGGCTTTCATTACGCTCGCGACCATGAGTTGGCGAGCTTTTGGGGGAAGGTCTGCGAACTCGCGCATAGAATTTATCGAGAAGCAGCCTTTCTGCCCCCAACTCCCATAGCAGACCTTCAGAAAACTCTCAACATTGGTCCAACCCAGAGGCTGTTTCGTCAGATGTCCGCGTGCGGTCAAGACGTCAAAATACCTGACCATGCTCTCCACGAACAGGTCTTCTTTGTCCTTGAATTCCGCATACAAGCCAGATTTGCGCACACCGGTGGCCTGTTCAAGGTCCTGAACACTCGTCTCAGCGAGGCCATGCTTCCAGAAGACTGGGATGGCTTTATCGAGGACATCCTCTCGTGTGAACAGTTTTCGTCGTCCCATTGCAACATTATCGGTTAGTTCACCAGGGGACTTGCAAATAAAGTACCAAATGGTCCACTATTTTAGAGAGCGAATTCGTTCTTGGAGGACCCATGCCCCCCAGCCGCAAACAGCAGGTCGTCGATCTCTTGAAGTCGCTTGAGACTAAAAATCCGGTCCCGTTCGCGTATGTCAACCCGAACAAGTACATTCAGCACAACCTACAGGTGGGACCTGGCCCTGAAGGTGTAGCCACCCTCATTCAGAACATGCCGCCCGATGCGTCAGTCAACACCATCCGTGTCTTTGAAGATGGCGACTATGTCTTCGCTCACACCGATTACAACTTCTTCGGGCCAAAAGTTGGCTTCGACATTTTTCGCTTCGAAGACGGCGTGATCGTCGAGCACTGGGACAACTTGCAGGAAACCGCAACGGGACCCAGCCCCAGCGGACACACCATGATCGACGGCCCCACCGCGGTGTCTGATCTCGACCAGACACACGCGAATAAGGCCCTCATGCAACGCTACATGGACGACCTTCTCGCAGGCCGTCGCGAAACCTTTCCGAGCTACTTCAACGGAATCGCATACATTCAGCACAATCCATGGGTCGCCGACACCATCCCTGGACTGATTGCGGGCTTACAGGCTCTTGCCGCCAAAGGGCAGGCAGTTGTCTACAAGCACGTGCATATGGAACTTGGTGAGGGTAATTTCGTTTTGGTCGTTGCCGAGGCGACGTTTGGTGGCGTGCCCACCGCCATCTACGATCTATTCCGTATTGAAAGCGGCAAGATCGCTGAACACTGGGACACACTCCAAGCGATTCCACCTCGCGATCAATGGAAGAATAGCAACGGCAAATTCTAGTTCGGTGAGAGGCAGAACATATGCTTCAAGGCATGTTTGGGCAAAGATTGGCAAAGCATTTCTCTCTGTCGGAGTCGTCCTCAACCGTGCTTGGTCCCAAAGGGGAGTCTCAGGTTGCGTTGACACGCATGCGAATGCCGAACGGCTTTCCTGGGCCCACCCCGCACATCCCACCCGAAAAGGCTTTTTCGGTGTCGGTACATCTGCGTCGTCCCGACAGCATCAAGGGCTGGGGCACGTGGCTTGATGGTCGTTTTCACCGTGTCACCGAATGGGGCACCGGCGGAATTCAGATATTCGATATGGAATCGGAGCCGGTCGCTCTGCGGACCTCCGGTTTTGATTCGGTTCACGTATACATCCCCCGGTCCGTTCTTAATCGATGCAGTGATGAGGATGGGCAAACACGGATTCGCGACTTGCACTGTATTGCGGGAACGAGAGACGACGTGATTCTTCATTGGGCCCGAATGATGCTACCGTTCACCGATGGCCCGCCTCAGCTCCCACGTTTGGTGATCGACGAAATGATCATGGTGTTTTGCGCGCATCTGGCTGGGACATACCAAGATCGGAACAATCCTCCGGAGGTTGTCACCGGAGGGCTGGCGGTCTGGCAACAGGATCGAGCGATCGAACTGCTGAGTGAACACCTGGAGGGTGACATCGCTCTTGATGATTTGGCGACAGAGTGCAAGCTATCGCCAGGCCGCTTCATGCGGGCCTTCAAGAAGTCCTTTGGAGTTCCTGTTCGACGCTACTTGCTGCACAGAAGAATTCGGGCCGCCAAGTCGCTGCTGTTGTACTCCGACAGGTCGTTGCTAGAAATTGCACTGGAAACAGGGTTCACTGACCAGCCAGCCTTCAACAGGAGTTTTCGCGAGATCGTTGGGACTTCGCCAGGACAATGGCGAAGAGCCAATGCGCCGGTGCCGAAGGGATTCAAGTGGCCTGCCAACGATTGAAGCGGGAGAAAGTGGAGCGAGCGTAAGACGAGAAGTTCAATGTTTTCCAGCGCCTCTCGTTCTAGGTGGGCCAGAACGGGAATCGCAAAATAGGGCATTTTCGATCAAGACACGGCTGCAACTCGGGCAAAACAATGGTGTGTGTAGAGTCAGCCACAACGGCCTTCTTCGAGTGGCGCGCTCACGCTGGCTCCTCTCTCTCGAATTTCCTGTGAACAAAGATAAGGCAATCCCTGCACATCGATAGGAGACGAAGATGGGAAAAACATATAGGGCGGTCGAAATAACGAAACCCGGGACTTTTCACCTCGTAGAGAGGTCCGTCGCTGCGCCGGGTGAGGGGCAGGTACGCATCCGTATCGAGGCCTGCGGTGTATGTCATTCCGATGCAGGTACGGTTGAAGGGCAGCTACCGGGCGTCGTGTATCCTCGCGTGCCAGGACACGAAGCAATTGGTCGCATCGAAGAGGTCGGGCAGGGCGTCACAACCTGGCAGGTCGGCCAGCGCGTCGGTGTCGGATTCTTTGGTGGCGAAGACGGAACCTGCGAGACCTGCCGTCGTGGCGACACGGCATATTGCCAGAACTCCATTATCACTGGCGTGACGAGTGATGGCGGCTACGCGGAAATGATGATCGCAGAGGCCCGCGCACTGGCCCTCATACCGGATGAACTCAAATCGGAAGACGCGGCCCCTTTGGTTTGCGCCGGCATCACAACGTTCAATGCGCTCCGCAACGCCGGACGTGCAGGTGATACCGTCGCTATCCAGGGCATTGGTGGGTTAGGACATCTGGGCGTGCAGTACGCCAAAAAGATGGGTTTTCGCACCGTTGCAATCGGCTTCGGTCCAGACAAAGAACATCTTGCGCCAAAACTGGGAGCTCACGTTTACATCGACGCCAAAGCTGAGGATGCGGGAGCGGCGCTGCAGAAAATGGGAGGCGCCGAGGTGATCCTGGCAACCGCACCCAGCGGAGCAGCAATCGCCAGCCTGATTCCCGGCCTCTCAGTTCGCGGAAGGCTCGTGGTAGTCGGTGTTTCGGGCGATCCGATTCCCGTCAATGGAGTTCCTCTCATCTTTGGTGGCCGCTCAGTCGTTGGAAGCCTGACGGGAAGAGCGATCGAGACACAGGACACCCTTGACTTCAGCGTCCTCACCGACGTTCGCCCCATGATCGAAACGCTTCCTTTGGAAAAAGCCGAAGAAGCGTATCGACGCATGATGTCTGGTGATGCGCGGTTCCGCATGGTTCTCACAATGGCCTAAAAATCACGACGCCGACAAACCGATGTGCCAAGGTGACTCAAATGAATCAGTTCCAGGAAATCTTCGACAAGCAGAAAGCATATTTCGATTCGGACGCAACCAAATCTTACGAGTGGCGCATCGATCAGCTGACACGCCTTGGGAACTTGTGTAATGAGAACGCCGAGGCCCTTGAGGCTGCGATGAGCAGCGACTTCAAGACCG
>JBEKFF010000116.1:0-10768 GCA_050013455.1 Acidobacteriaceae bacterium
GACCGTCATGCCATCGACGCGCACTGTCGGCACAGCGCCCGAGCCGCGGAATTCCAGATCGTTGCCGATGGCGACCACGTTGCGGAAGATGTCCTTGAGATTGCCGGCGATCGTGATCTGCTCGACCGGGTAGGCAAGCTCGCCATTCTCGATCCACAGGCCGCTGGCGCCGACAGAGTAATCGCCCGTCACCAGGTTCACGCCGTGCCCCATCGTCTGCAGAACATAAAGCCCTGAGGACACGCCGCCGATCACCTGCTCAGGCGAAAGCACGCCGGGCTCCAGAAAATAATTGCCGCCGCCGATGCCGGGAGCGCCTGCTAGTCCCCGCGAGGCCTTGCCTGTCGATTGCATATTCAGCTTGCGCGCGGTGTAGGTGTTGAGCATGAGGTGTTTCAGGACGCCGCGCTCAATCACCACCGTGCGGCGCGTTGGGAGGCCGTCGCCGTCGAAGGGCGAGGTGCCGAAGCCACCGACGCGCAGCTTCGTGCCGTCTTCCAAATCGTGATCGAAGACCATCGTGCCGTCGTCGATCATCGTGATGTTCTCGCCGGCGACCTGCTCGCCTAACTTTCCAGAGAACATGGAGCTGTTTCTATAGATCGAATCGCCATCGGCGGCGGCTAACAGGTTGCCCATCAGGCCGCGCGCAACCTCCGGCGCGAATACGACGGGACAGCGCTGGGTGGGAACCGGCCGCGCGCCGAGGCGGCGAAGCGCGCGCTGCGCTGCGATGCGGCCGATGGATTCAGGGCTCTCCAACAACCTCGCGGCGCGTGCCGAGGAGTACCAGAAGTCGCGCTGCATGGCGCCGCTTGCGTCCTGCGCGATGGGTGTGACGGAAAAGCCGCAATAGCTGCTGCGATACTCGCCCGAGAAGCCTCGCGAATTGGTCATGAAGCGATGCAGGGTGCTGGCATCGAAGTCGGCGCCTGAGGAATTCTGGATGCGCGTGTCATAGGCCATGGCAGCGGCTTCGCAGCCACGAGCGATTTCGATGCGCTGGGCTGGCGTGATCGCGTCTACGTCGTTGAAATAGAGTGCCAGCGTCGAGACGTCGTTGGATCCGAAGGCATCGCGCTCAGGAAGGCCGGCGAAGGGATCGACGCCGGTGACGCGCGCCAGTTGCACGGCGGACTCGATGATGCGTGTAACGCCCTCAGGCGAGAGATCGCTGGTGGAGGTGCTGGCCGTGCGACTTCCCGTGCCTTCAGCAAACAGGACGCGCAGGCCAAGCGCGCGCGAACCCGACTCGGTGAGCTGCTCGACCTGGCCGAGCCGAACATTGACGTGGAACTCTTCGCTCTCCACGGCGACTGCTTCGGCGTCCGTGGCACCGAGTGCCAGCGCGCGAGCGACGGCCTGCTCGGCAAGCTGCTTCAGATCGGTGGCGTATGCTGCGTTTGCGGTCGTGCCCAACGGTATCTCCTCAAGCGCCCATCAACCCCGTAGCCGTTTAGGCTACCGGCGTACCCGACAGGCGAGTGGCGCGGCCATCGGCGGCCGCATGGAAACGTGCGCCAACCGGGCAGTGCTCGGAGTCGCTCTTCAGCTTATGTTCGACGTGCGACACTGCGCCCGGCGTGTGGCGTTTGTGCAGCTTCAGCGGGCCGTGGCACTCCTTGCAACGAAACTCGGTGTCGCCATCGAGGATCGCATCGGCAACGGTCTTGACCTTCCAGAACGGCTCATAGCCTCCGCCAACTCGCACGCGGCGACGCTTCACTTCGCACTCGTAAAGCTTCTCAGGAGTGATTGCAACCTTGGTAGCCATAGTCTTCCTTCTTGTTTCGGTTGAGATTGCGTGGGAAGTTCTGGTCCTGTGTGCAGCTCGAACTTGAAAATTCTTAGTGCCCGGTGCCGCCTACCGTCATGCGGTCGAGCTTGATCGTCGGCATGCCAACACCGACGGGAACGCTTTGGCCGGCCTTACCGCACGTGCCAACTCCTTCGTCGAGCGCCAGGTCATTGCCAACCATCGACACATACTTCAGCGCTTCGGGCCCGTTGCCGATGAGGGTTGCGCCCTTGACTGGCGCGGTGACGACGCCGTCCTCGATCAGGTACGCCTCACTCGCCGTGAAGACAAACTTGCCGCTCGTGATATCTACCTGGCCGCCGCCAAAGTTCACAGCGTACAGGCCGCGCTTCACCGACTTCAAAATGTCGCCAGGCTCGTCCTCGCCGTTCAGCATGTAGGTATTCGTCATGCGCGGCATCGGGATCGACTGATAACTCTCGCGGCGCCCGCTGCCGGTGTTCGGCATGTTCATCAGGCGCGAGCTCAGCTTGTCCGAGAGATAGCCGCGCAGGATTCCATTTTCGATCAGCACCGTCTCCTGCGTGGCATTGCCTTCGTCGTCGACGTTGATGGAGCCACGCCGGCCAGGCATGCGGCCGTTGTCGACCACCGTGACCTTCGGCGACGCAACCTGCTGCCCGATGAGGCCGGCAAACGCCGAAGTCTTCTTGCGAT
Source organism: Acidobacteriaceae bacterium (assembly GCA_050013455.1). Taxonomy (GTDB): domain Bacteria; phylum Acidobacteriota; class Terriglobia; order Terriglobales; family Acidobacteriaceae; genus Granulicella. The sequence goes on from JBEKFF010000116.1 coordinate 2,477, forward strand.
TGAAGTCGGCTTCGAGTCCGTGACCGACAGCCTCATGCAGCAGAACTCCAGGCCAGCCGGGACCCAGCACCACTTCCATCTCGCCAGCCGGAGCAGCTACCGCGCCGAGTTGCAGGATGGCCGTTCGCGCAGCCTCGCGTGCGAAGTGTTCGGGCGACTTCTCACCCTGAAAGAAATCGAGCGTGATGCGTCCGCCACCGCCGCTGGTGCCTCGCGCGGTGTTGGTCGCGTCTTTGGCGATGACCGCCACGTTCAGGCGAGCGAGCGGCTGGGTATCCGAGGCGTACGTGCCATCGGAGGCGGCAATCAGGATCCGGCGCAGCTCGTCGTTGATCGACGCGCGAACCTGCGTGATGCGAACATCGTAGTCGCGGGCGGCCTTGTTGGCGCGCTCGATCAGCTTGAGCTTCTCGGCGATCTCAGCGTCCGCGGTCACGCCAGTGACGGGGTAGAGCGACGGAGTTCGTGTCTCGTTAAATCCCTGAACGCGTTGGGTCTGCGGGCCGTTGGCGATGAGTGCCGCAGTGCGCGCGGCCTTCAGCAGGCGCTCGGGGCTGAGGTCGTCGGTGTAGGCGTAGCCGGTCCGCTCGCCGGAAAGAACGCGAATCCCGCAACCCACGCTGATGCCTTGCGCTGCCGTTTTGACGATGCCCTCGTCCATACCTAACGATGTCGAGGTGACTGCTTCGAAGTAAAGGTCGGCGAACTCGCCACCTGCCGAAAGCGCTTCCCCGAGGCAGCGTTCCAGAAGCCGCTCGGTGAGTCCGAGATGGGTCAGGAAGTAACGCTTATGGTCCGGGGCGTGAGATGAATGAAGGTTGGGGGCGGAGGCCATTAACCTAATTGTAGTCTTATAACACTCAAAACCCAGCCCCCGACGTGACCAAACGCATCTCGACTGCAAATTTAATCTCGAATCAACGGCTTCCGGGCCTCGATACGCTCCGCGCGCTGGCCATTGCCGTGGTCATGGTCTTCCATTTACATGGTGTGCTACCCGACATAGTCGGTCCCATTGCGCGCTTCGGATGGATGGGCGTGGACCTGTTCTTCGTGCTCAGCGGCTATCTCATTGGGTCGCAACTGTTTAAGCCGGTGCGTGACGGTCGAGGTATTTCGCTGCTTGGTTTTTATCGCAAGCGAGCGTATCGAATCCTGCCGGTGTATCTCGTGGTGCTGGCGTTGTATGTGTTCTGGCCGCTCTGGCGTGAGGCGCCGGGAATCTCGCCGCTGTGGCAGTTCCTCACCTTCACCGAAAACTTCTTTGTCGACTACTCCGTCAACCAGGCCTTCTCGCACGTCTGGTCGCTGTGTGTGGAAGAGCACTTCTATCTGTTGCTGCCCATGATCGTGCTCCTGATGTCACGGAAGGCTGCGACGTGGAAGACGATTGCGTTGCTGGCGTTGTTGGTCGCGCTGGGGCTGGCGATTCGCAGCTACGTCTACTTCCACGTTCTGCTGCCGCTGGGGCGCGACAGCGATGAGTTTTCGGTGCGCTACATCGAGCGCATGTACTATCCGACGTATACGCGGCTGGATGGATTGCTGGCGGGAGTGGCGCTGGCGTTGATGCGGATCTTTCGGCCGGGCTGGTGGTCCACGCTATCGCAGCGCGCCAACTGGCTATTGGCCGGGGGCGTGATGCTGATGGGCTGCACGCTATGGATGTTTGCCGATCGAGCCAGTGCCGTCGGCAACGTGATTGGGTTTCCGCTGATGGCCATCGCGATGGCCATGCTGGTGATGGCAGCGGCCGACAGGCGATCGTGGTTTGGAAGAGTGCGCGTGCCCGGCGCCAGGCTGGTTGCTACCCTCGCTTACAGCTTGTATTTGACGCATAAGGAGATCGCGCATCTGGATGAGCTCTGGCTTCCGAAGGTGATGGACGCGCGCGATTGGAAGACCGTCTGCGTCCTCGTGTTGAGTTGTGTGGCCGCTGCGGGCCTGATGTACGTTGCGATCGAGCGGCCGTTCCTCGCCCTGCGCGATCGCCGCGAGGGGCGCCCCATCGCGGACCTCGATCAGGAAGCGCGCGTCGAGCCCGCGCTCTGACCCGCGCTCTAGCGGCCGTGCGAGGGGTCAGCGCTGCTGGCCAGATCCATGTCGAGTAAAACCGTGGGAACTCCGGGAGCATAGCAGTTGCCGTCCGCCGCGTAGGTGTTGCTGCAGGCCTGCGTCAGCTCCGGCCGGCGTGGTGATTGCGAGTATTGCCACGCGATCAGATCGCCGCCCGGACTCAGTGGTTTCACGCCGGCGCTTGAGAGTGGCTTCGCATTGACCGTGCATCCCGGCGCGGGCGGGCACGCATCCTGCGCGTCGAACATGGCGATGGGATGGAGACGATTCTTGACGACGTGCGCGCGGATGTCTTCGATGGTGGTGATGGTCTGGCCTGGCCCGTTGGGTACGGGCTGGCCGCTGGCGTAGACGCCGGGGCGGTAGTCCGTTGCAGCTACGGCCTCCGTCCACGCGAGCAGGTAGGCGGCCTGTTCGGCGAGCAGAATTCCGCCCTCTTCCTGGTCAAGGAAAATGATCGTGTGCGCAGGGAAGCCCTCGCTGCGTGCTGCGGCGACGGCCACAGCGGCGTCCTTGCGCGCGAGTTCGGCAGGCGCCGTGCCACTCTTTTTTGCCTTCAGGATTTCGTCATCCAGCCGACCGTTCGCGAGCGCGAGGAAACCCCATCCCTGCTGCCGCAGCAAGCCGCGCTTGCCCGCCCACGTGTCGGCGTTCTCACCTGGAGGGTTCGTCAGCCAATAGCCAGTAAAGGCGAAGGTCTTCTGCAGCGTCGCCATGCTTGCATCGCCAGGATAGTCGTTGCTGTCGAAGCCGCGGAAGCCTCCAGCAACGGCGCCGGTGGTTCCGGCGACAGGGGTTGGATTGGCGGAGGAGGACGACACTGCCGTCGTGGCGGTGCCGCCCGCGTGCGTAGCGCCGCTGCCGCGCGAACAGCCGCTGGCGGCAGCGAGGGCCAGTGCAAATCCGACATGCCGAACCGCGAATCGCATCTTCCTGTCTCCCCATCTATTACTTAATTGTTCGTGCGCTCGAATCGTCAACCTCAGGGTACATGGACTTGGATGTAATTTCGGTCACAGCGGGTGATGACGTCGGATTGTTATCTTTCGGTCTACAATCGCTGTGACACACAGGGTTAGGCTTTGCGGTTACCTCTCGATATCAAGGATTTTTCTATGCCACCAGTGGCTGACCCACGTTATCCCATCGGCAAATTCACGCCGCCTGCAACCATTGCCGTCGCGGACCGCAAGTCGGCGATCAGCGCTCTCGAAAAGATGCCGGAGTATCTGCGCAGCGCCCTGCGCGACCTGGATACCATTCAGTTGAACACGCCTTACCGCGAAGGTGGATGGTCCATCCGGCAGGTGGTGCATCACGTCGCGGACTCGCACGGCATCGCCTTTTACCGCCTGCGCCGCGCGCTCACCGAGGACTGGCCCACCGTCCACGGCTATGACGAAAAAGCCTTCGCAACCCTCGCCGATTCCGTGGCTCCGGCAGAGTGGTCGGTGGAATTGATTGAGGCCGTGCACGCTCGCTGGGTGCTCGTGCTGCACTCACTCACCGAGCCGCAGTGGAAGCGCGGCTATAAACACAGCGAACGCGGTCCCAGCACCGTCGAAGAGGTAACGCTGCTGTACGCCTGGCACGCACGCCACCACCTGGCGCACATTACGCACCTGCGAGCCCGCAAGGGTTGGTAGGAGTGGCGTGCTGACCGGGCGCACATCGCTGCGACAGTGTTGGTGCTACCCTTCCGCTTATGCACCCGCCCAGAGCTTCTTCCGCGGATCAGCCGGCCACAGCCCAGACGGTCGTCCAGATCGCCCAGCAGATCGAGGAGTTCCTCGCGCTCCATCCCGAGGCTGCTGTGCTCGAAGACGGCAAGGTGATGTTCGATCTGCGCTCGGCCAAAGCCGCGCTCAACACCGAGCACGAACGCTGCACGCTTCACCTGTGGAGCGAAGAGCGCAACCTGGTGCGGCAGATCGTGTCGGTCACGGAGCGCTCCGAGACCCTGCGCCTCGCTACGCAGCGCTTCGGCCACACGCAGACCAAGCTGCTGGAACTGGTGGCGTCGCGCGAGCGCAGAACGCCGACCACGCGCGAGACCGCTCGCCAGCGTTACGTGCATACGCTCGAACGTATGCTCACGCGCGAATTCGGGGATTGGAGTTGCGAAGGATTTCGCACCGCGATGGACCTGGAGCGAAGCTTTGGACCCGCCTACGCGCGCGGTTCTCTGGTACGCGGCGCCGCGGCCTGGGCCGTCATCGGCGTCAACGAGCAGGAGAGCGCGAGCACCATCGACGGCATCCTCACGCTGGGCATCTTGTGGCTTGATCACTGTCGCGAGCATGCCGGCGGCCGGCGTCTCTACCAAGGCCTGAAGGTGATCGTGCCGCGCGGCGCTGCAACGCTGACACTCTCGCGCATGGCATGGCTGAACGACGAGGCAGCAAAGTGGGAGCTCTGGGAACTCGAGCAGAGCAGCGAAGAACTGACGCAGCGCGACGCCAACGATCAGGGGAACTTGCGCACCCGCCTGATCCATCTGCCCGATGAGCAGGCCGCGCGCGAACGCTTCGCCGCAGGCATCGAGCAGGTGATGCAGCTGGTGCCGGCAAATGAACACGATCGCGTGGAACAGCGCCTTCGCAATACTGCCGAGCTCGCATTCCTTTTGCACGGACTGGAGTTCGCGCGCATTCGGATTGGCCTCGCGCCCAACAGCTTCGCGCAGACGTTCGAGGTCACGGCTGGTGTCGGCGCAAATGAAACTCCTCTGACAGCGGAGAATCGCGCGCAGCTTGCCGAGATGGTGGCGGAGCTGTTTGCGCGTCGCCGAGCAGCGGAGCCCTCGGGCGTATTTGCGCGCCGCCCAGCGCCGACACTGCGCAGGATCGGTTCGCCCATGACTGCCTCTGCGCACGCGCGCATGCAAGGACGGCCGCGTGGCGGCGTCGGCACGGCGGCACAGGATCCGCTCTATCGCGCTGCTCCCGAGCGCTGGCTGGAATCGATGCTGCGCCAGGATCTCGCACCGCTCACACGCAGCCTCGCGCCTCATCCGCAACCATCCCAGCAGGCGAGTGGGGAACGCTTCGACAGCGAGATGGATCCCGATTCCATTGGCAACCGCGCCGACACAGCCCCTTCTGCGCGAGAGGCTGACGGCAATCAAATGCTGCCCGCCGTCGCGGAAAGCCTCGTGATTCCGCGCCTCGATGCACAGCATGTGTACTCGCAGGTGCCCGCCATCGTTGGCGCCGGCGATCATGGTCTGCTTGATCTGCTGGGTGTCACCGCCGACGGGCGGCTTGCGGTGATCGAGCTGAAAGTCGACGATGATCTGCACTTCGTCATGCAGGGGCTCGACTATTGGATTCGCGTGCGGCAGCATCATCTTCAAACCGCCGACACCGCCACCGGCCTTGGCGAATTTCAGCGGCACGGCTACTTCCGGGGCGTCGAACTCTCCCCGCTTCCTCCCCGGCTCTACCTCGTTGCACCTTCGTTGCATATCCATCCCGCGACCGAAACCCTGCTGCGCTACCTCTCGCCGCGCGTGGAATGGAACTTGTTGGCGCTCGATGAACGCTGGCGGCAGCAGATTCGCGTGGTCTGGCGAAAACAGAGCGGCCGCTGAGCCCGCTGCATCGCGAGGCCCGCCATTGACATCCAAAACATGGAAGGAGATTTACTATGGCGACTGCAACTGCTGTTAGCAAGACATTTAAATTGGGTGGCGAGCTGGAAATTCATCGGCTGGGCTACGGCGCGATGCGCATTACAGGCAAGGGAATCTGGGGCGAACCGGCCGATCGCGAGAACGCGAAAAAGGTGCTGCGCCGTGCTGTTGAGCTGGGCGTGGATTTCATCGATACGGCCGACGCGTATGGCCCCACGGTGAGCGAACCGCTGATCGGCGAGGCATTGGCGCCGTATGCGAAGGGCACGGTCATCGCAACCAAAGGCGGCCTCACACGGCAGGGCCCGGACCAGTGGTTGCCGGTGGGCCGGCCCGAGTATCTGACGCAGCAAGTAGAGATGAGCCTGCGCTTGCTCAAGCGCGAGCAGCTTGACCTGTGGCAGCTGCATCGCATCGATGCCAAGGTGCCGGTGGAAGACTCGCTCGGCGCCATCAAAAAGCTGCAGACTGCGGGCAAGATTCGCTTCGTTGGTCTGAGTGAAGTCACTGTTGAGGAGATCAAACAGGCACGCAAGGTCATCGATATCGTCAGCGTGCAGAACGAGTACAACATCTCGAATCGCAAGAGTGAGGCGGTGCTCGAATACTGCGAGCGCGAAAAGATTGCCTTCATCCCATGGTTCCCGGTGGCGTCCGGTAAACTCGCGCAGCCCGGCGGGAAACTGGATCAGCTGGCGAAAAAGCATGGCGCCACGGTTTCGCAGCTCTCGCTGGCCTGGCTGCTGCACCGCTCGCCCGTGATGTTGCCGATTCCCGGCACGTCGTCCGTTGAGCATCTTGAAGAGAACGTAAAGGCCGCCGACGTAACACTGAGCGACGCGGAGTGGCAGGAGCTGGAAGCGGCGGCGAAGTAAGTCGTTGCGATATGAGAAGGGCCGCCCAACTGGGCGGCCTTTTTTCTGAAAGTAAATCAAAGAGCGGATAATCTCTAGTCATGCGAAGACTCCGCAGCTTTTTGCCAACGAGCCGATGGTCGCGGATGGTTTGGATATTCGCGACCTATATTCTCGCAGCCGATTTTCTACCCAATCTGATGCTGCTGCTGATCAACTGCATCGGATATCTGCCTTATAGCGATCGCCCAGGACCGGGATGGCAAGCTCCCCATTTTCCCGGAAAAAACGAACTGGGATTCTACTTTGGCTTCGCGCTTTATCTGGGGATACCGAGCCTGCTCTACGCTGCCGTTCAGGCACTCCTCGCGTTCGTTTATGAAATGTGTTCCGTTGCCAAGTGGGTCGTGCGTGTACTCGGCGCGATAACTGGCTACATTGCTGCCGGCTTGCTTATGGCTGGCGCCGGTTGGATGATCGCAATCGCTCCGGTCGGCGTGTATGTCGCGTCAGGATGTGGACTGCTTTGGGGACTTCTCGTGATGCCGGCCCTTGTGCGCCCTCGAGAGGCCCGTCTGCCTATGGCGGTACGCGTCGCTCTTCCACTTTTTCTAAGTTCGGCAGCGGTCCTTTATTTGATCTATCCACTTATCCCAAAAGCTCCGATTGCCCCAATCACCTTCGAGTTAAATCGCATAACCGATGGAGCGGATCTCGTTCGCGCAGATAAGACTGAATACCTCAAGCCTGAAACTCAAGCAGAAATTGACGGGCTCAACCTCCACGGCGAGGTACACGGAGGCATTCAAAGCACTCAAGGCACAAATAGCGGTGACATCGACGTTGTGGTTCTAGCTCTTCAACGTATAGATCAGGAATACAAGCTAGACGTTCCCGCTCAGGGACATGTTGTCTACGTATTGGCCGACGGGAAGCTCACCGCTCATCCAACACTCTCAAAGTTAGAGAAGGTACACATCTGGATTGAGCCGGGCGAAGATGCCATTTACGATGGCGGAAGGATTAAGGTTGGAGGCGAAGGAAAACTTTCCGCCTTCACCTGGTTCCCGACCATTCGCCGGTAGCTTAGCCCCAGGCCGCAGGTGCGGATTCAAGCTCTTCGTCATGCTCGATGCTTACGTCTTCTTGCGACGCGCTCGCTCGCTGCGTGAAGAACGCTTCGACCTTGTCAATCACCTGCGCGCCGCGTTTGGCTTCGAAGATCTCGCGCCGCAGCGTGGCGCCGCCCGGAACCCCGTGCGTGAACCAGCTTGCGAACTGCTTCATGCGTCCGATGGCGTCGCGTTGAGCGCTCTCGTGGTTGCGCTTCAGCCGCTTCGATAAGTCGTCGTCTGCGGGCCCAAGCACCTCGGGATGCTCCGCGACCTCGGCCATCAGCCGCTCAAAATAATCGCGAATCATGCGGTAGCGATCCATGTCCGTCGGCTTGTCGTAGACACCCACACCGGTGGTCTGCTTCGACGCGGTGTACTGCGCGATCTGCCGAAAGATCCAGGGATTGGCCGGCGCGGCGCGGCCAATCATCACCGCGTCGCATCCAGTTGCCTCGACCATCGCGGCTGCATCCTCGGGCGTGCGAATGTCGCCATTGCCAATCACGGGGATCGTCACGGCGTCCTTCACCGCCGCAATCCACTCCCAGCGCGCGTCGCCGGAGTAGCCCTGCTCGCGCGTCCGAGCATGTAGCGCCACCGCGTTCAGGCCGCA
>JBEKFF010000117.1:0-10538 GCA_050013455.1 Acidobacteriaceae bacterium
GACGCCGTCGATCATGCCCTCGTCCATGCAGATATCGATGACGTTGGCGCCGTTCTCAACCTGCTGGCGCGCGACGCTGACGGCTTCTTCGAACTTGCCTTCCTTGACGAGGCGTGCGAACTTCGGCGAGCCGGCGACGTTGGTGCGCTCGCCGATCATGATGTAGACGCCGTCCTGCTGGGTGAAGGGCTGGCTGCCGGAGAGGCGCAGCGGCTTCGTCGTGTTGCCGACTACAGGGTTTCCGGTGCTCAAGCGGCTACCTCGCGATTGCGCTCTGCGAGTTCGCGCGGGTGCATGCCGTCGAGCGCTTTGGCGATGGCGGCGATGTGCTCGGGCGTGTTGCCGCAGCAGCCTCCGGCGATGTTGATGAGGCCGCCGCGCGCGAAGCCACTGAGCGAGCGTGCCATGTCGTCAGGGCCTAGATCGAAGCCGGTGGGGGAGAGAGGGTTGGGCAGGCCGGCGTTCGGGTAGCAGGAGATGGCGACGTCGGCCTTCTCGGATAGCTCGCTGAGGAAGGGGTACATGAGGTCCGGGCCGAGCGAGCAATTGAGGCCTACCGAGAGCGGTTTGACGTGCTTGACCGCGTTCCAGAAGGCCTCGGTGGTCTGCGCGGAGATGAGGGTTTCGCCGCCGCGGCCAACTGCTGCGGAGATCATCACCGGCAGTTCTTTGCCTGCGGCCGCGAGGCCGTCCTGATCGAAGACCTCGCGGATGGCGACCAGCGCGGCCTTGGCGTTGAGCGAGTCGAAGATGGTCTCAACAAGGAGCAGATCGACGCCACCGGCGATGAGGGCGCGGACCTGGTGCGTGTACGCAGACTTCACCTGGTCGAAGGTGACGACGCGAAAACCTGCATCGTCAGCGTCAGGCGAGTTGGAGAGCGAGACGGTGAGCGGGCCGATGGCTCCGGCAACGAAGCGCGGCCGCCCGTCGTTATTGGCGACGCGATCGCCCCACTCGCGGCACTGCTGCGCGGAGGTGTGGTTGATGTCCCAGGCAAGGTCGTTGAGCGACGCGTCTTCGATGATCTTCTGATAGAACTCGGGGTCTTTGCGCCCGCCATGCTCGCGGGGGTCGTCGACGAAGAATTCACTCTGGGTGATGCTGGTGGCGCCGAAGGTGTTGGTTTCGAGGATGTCGGCGCCGGCCTCGAGGAAGCGACGATGGATGTCGCCAATCATCTTCGGCTGGGTGAGCGAGAAGAGGTCGCCGTTGTTAAGCAGATCTTTGGTGGAATTCTTGAAGCGGTCTGCGCGGATATCGGCTTCGGTCATGCCGTAGGTGCGGATGGTGGTGCCCATGGCACCGTCGATAATTGCAATTCGGTCTTCGAGGATGGCTTCAAGTGGGTGGGGAGTGGCCCTGTTCATGTCTATCTCCGTTCGTTTTCCATTCGATGCGCGGGGAGTCGGCGCTGATCGCAAGACGGCGAGCCGTTATGGCTCGCCGCGTATGTTGAATCCAAGACTTTAAGTTCTACGCGAGCACTTCAAGCTCTTCTTTAGCTGAACGCGGAAGACCCGTCGAGACGGACACCAACAGGTCTTCCTTGCGCATGACCATGGTGGTGGCGTTGAGGCTGGCGAGTTCGAAGCCGTGTCCGTGGGTGATGGCATCGGTGGGGCAGGCTTCCACGCAATATCCGCAGAAGATGCAGCGGTTGTAGTCAATGTTGTAGGTCTTGGCGTAGCGGTCGGCCGAGGAGATGCGGGTCTCGCTGGTATTGTCGGCTGCCTCGATGTAAATGCAATTCGACGGGCAGGCTGCCGCGCACAAGAAGCAGGCGACGCACTTCTCCAGGCCGTTTTCATCGCGCTGTAACTGGTGCTTTCCGCGAAAGCGTTGCTCAAACTGCGCACCACGCATTGGCCCTTTGCCGTCCGGGTAGTTCTCGACCTGCGTCGGCTGAAATCCTTCCCGCAGGGTGATGCTCATTCCCTTGGCGATGGCGGCGACATTGCGAATGATCGACATAGATTTCCAGTATACGTCTGTTTTAAAGTTCTATACGCCCCCGGCCGAGGGAGTTACCTTTGGAGCATGAAGATCTCGACTGCTGTTTCCCTGCTACTCGTTCTTTCCCCTATCGCTCTCCGCGCCCAGACGGACGCGACGACGCCGCAGACGAAGGCTCCCGCAGCGATGGAGGCGATGAAGCCACCGGTTCCGCCGTCGAAGAGTGTGAATCTGAGCTTCGAAGGCAAGACGGTGACGCTGTCGCTGACCGACCTGGTCAACATGCCGAACCAGGTGACAGTGCAGGTGCATAATGCGCATCGGGGCGGGGCGGAAGAGACCTACAGCGGTCCCCTGCTCTCGGACGTGCTGGCGAAGATCGGCGTGACGCCCACGCGCGAGAACCAGCCGTTGATTCTGCACAGCACGATCGTGGCGACTGGGACCGACCACTACTACGTGCTGTACTCCGGCGGCGAAGTGATGTTCTCGAGCGGCAAGGTGATCGTTGCGGTGATGAAGTCCGGCCTGCCCGACACGGAGGGTGGCCTGATCCAGCTGATCAACACGAGCGATGTGAAGCCCGCGCGCTGGGTTCATGGGCTGATGGGCATCGCGGTGATGACGTTGGCGGCGCAGAACTAATTCCGAGCAGGGGGCTGGCAGGATGAGAATCGCGCCGATTGTGGTTAGCTTCGCGTGTGTGCTTGCGTTGAGTGGATGCTCGCACTCTTCAAGGCAGTTGCACGCGCTCTCGGCGGTGGGTGCGATCCAGCAGGATGCTCCCGTGAAGGCGAGCGTCCAGATGCAGATCGCGGCGCCGCCGGCGAAGGTGTGGGCGCTGCTGATCGATGCGCCTGCGTGGCCGAACTGGTGTCCGCAGATCGAGAGCGTGAAGGCGCCGGGCGAGCTGGCGATGGGCACGCAGTTTGTCTGGAAATCCGGCGGGACGACCATCCATTCCGAGGTACATCTGCTGGAGCCGGATCGGCGGCTTAGCTGGACGGGGATAGCCTCTCCTGCGCGGGCGATTCACGTGTGGGAGCTGAAAGCTACGCCGGATGGTGGAACGTTGGTGACGGTGAAGGAGTCGATGAGCGGGCCGCTGATGACGTGGCTCTATTCGTCGGACAAGCTGGCGGCGTCGGATACGGACTGGCTGACGGCGCTCAAGCAGGCGGCCGAAAAGAAGCCCTAACGGGTTAGCGGAGAGTTTCCTTCATCACGCCGTAGCGGCTGAGCGTGTCGACCAGCCCGCCGACGAGGTCATGGTCTGGGACCAAGGTGCGGGCGGGCAGCGTGCGGGCTTGCATGGTCGGGCCCTCGCCGGGCGGCAGATTCGCCTGCTCGACCTTGTCGCGCAGCTGGCGAGCCAGCGGCAGATCGAAGCCCTCACTCACCCACACGGTATTGTCTTTTAGGGTGAGCAGGACGTCGCCCTCGCTGGTGGAGTAGACGCGCTCGGTCGCTTCAACTCCGTTGCTCTCGTCCGCCTCGCGACGCTTGAGGCCGTCGTACTGGCGCGGCAGCTCCTGCTCGAAGACGTTGAAGAAGCTGCGCGCGGAATCCTTGTTCTTCCACTGGGAGATGTAGAGCAGGGCGAGCGAGGCGGTGGTGTCCTTCTGCGCTGCGGTCGCGTTCTTGCGCTGCGCGGCGTAGTAGACGCCGCCGGCCCACTCCGGAGCCAGCGCCCGGGCCAGCGGCTCGCCGCCGAAAAGCTCCGCGGTCATGCGCACGTCGAGCTCACCCATTACGCCGACGTCGTACGGCACATAGCCCGCGTCCTTGAGCAGCGGATGGATGTCCGGCAGCTTGAGCAGGGGCACAGGCTGATTGCGCAGATAGGCATCCGGATTCAGGATCTGGAAGGTGGTGCTGGGCGGTGCGTCGAGGACGCCGGCGAAGGCACGATCGACGCCCTTCCTGATCAGGATGTGCTGTTCAAAGGCGAGGCCGGAGGTGTAGGGAAACAGCAGCGACTGCTGGAGGACGAGCGGTGCGCGGGCCAGCACGGGCGAGTCGGACATGTCGCCGGCGTTGGACTCAAGCTGCTGCGCGAGCTGTGGCGCGTCCTTGAGGGTCTTGTCGGGGTGACCGGCGTCGGCCAACATGTAGTCGGCAAAGCTTACCATGGCCTGACCTTCGAGCACGGCCTCGCGGGCGGAGTCGGTGTCGTCGTTGGCGATGTGGCGGTTGTCCTGCTTCACGTTTTTGGAGACGCCTTCGACCTCCTGGCTTCCCCACTTCTCGAGGCCTACTTTTTGATCCTGGAGCGCGTGGGTGAGCTCATGCGCCATCACCGGTTTCTGCTCGTCGATGGGCACCCAGTCGAGCAGGTTCATCTGCTTGGTCTTGTCGTCGTAGAAGCCGGCAATCTGCTCGGTGAGCAGGCTCAGCAGGAAGGGCCGCATCTTGAAACCCTCGTCGAGCAGGCCGAACTTCTTGAGCACCAGCTCGCTGCGTTCCATGCGCTTGGCGCCCTTGTCCTGGTCAAACTTCTTGCGCAGCTCGGTGTTGACGGCGTTGCGGGAGATGAACTTGCACTTGACGGGGCTTTTGATGTCGAGGTGCGTATCTTTGCTGACGAAGTGCAGGATCTGATCTTCCGCGTCCAGGAGGCTCTTTTCCTGGTCAGGCGTGAGGACCGTGTCGACCGTGACCGTCGAGCTGCCGGAGGTGCGGACGGGCGGGGTCACGGCCCCATCTCCTGCCTTCGCCTGCGCTTGCACGATACTCGCGCCAAACCCCACCAATGCCCATGCTGCGAAAGCTCTCTGCCAGGTCAAACCGCCTCCAAATTACGCCATCCCGCTCCTACTTAGTGTACGCAGAGTAGGCGCTCCTGCGGAACCTCCAAGTGCCGGAGCGCATCGAAGCGCGGGGCGCAGCATCCAAGAGTAGCCGGGAGCATCCTGTCCGCATCGAGGATATCCTTGAATGAGAGAACATAAGGAGCACCAGGAGATAGATGCCAAGTTCTGAATCGAATGCGCTGAGTGTGCTGCTGGAGGGCGCGGGTTTCCGCCCTGTCACCGATCGCGCCTTTCTGCGCATTAGCGGGTCGGATGCGACGCGCTGGCTGAACGGGATGGTCAGCAACTCTATCCAGGCGCTCGAGCCGGGCGAGGGAAACTACAACTTCTTGCTCAACGCGCAAGGACGCATCCAGGGAGACGCCACGGTCTATCGCGAGACCACGGCTGAGCCGGCAGAGTTTCTGCTGGCCACCAGCGCTGCGCAGTTGGAGACCATTCAGAAGCATCTCGACCACTTCATCATCATGGACGACGTGGAGCTCACACCCGCATACACGGACGAAGCCGGGCTGCTGGTCGTCGGTAAACGGGCTGCAGAAGCGATGGGGAGGGTTGGGCTACCGGCGATTGACCCGCTGCGCCTGGTGCATGCGGACACCGAGCACGGCCCGGTGCTGCTGATTACGCCCGCTGGCGGAAATGTGCTCGTGTTTGAACTGCGCGGAGCTACGGCCACCATCGATGGCATCCGCAATGCGCTGCAGATTCCCGAGGTGTCTGCGGAGTCGCTTGAGTTCCTGCGGCTGCTGGAGGCTCGCCCGCTCTTCGGGCAGGACATTCGCAATACCGAGACGGCGCGGGATCTGCCGCAGGAGACTTCGCAGGCGCATGCGCTGCACTTCGCGAAGGGCTGCTACCTGGGACAGGAGATTGTCGAGCGTATACGGTCGCGCGGGCAGGTGCATCGGCGGTTCACGGCGTTTCGGCTGACGGGCGAGTTGCCGGCAACGCTTCCTGCGCCGCTCAACGCCGGGGGCAAGCCGGCTGGGGAGTTGACCAGCGCGGAACTGGTTCCGCTGGCCGAAGGGTCTGTGCTGGTGGCGCTGGGGTATGTTCGCCAGGAGGCGGTTGACGCCAAACTGGAGCTCGCGTATCCGGGCGGCATTGCGGTTCCGGCAGCGTGATCCTCCCGCCGCGGGTTAGCATCAAAAGAGGTTAGAGCAAGAGATTAGAGAGCTGAGAAGACCATGGCAGATATTAAAGAGTTCGTTGTCAACGATCGTCGCAAGTTTACCGCGGAAGGCGACATTCGCCCGGATGCACCACCTTCGGAGCCGAAGCCGCCACGGCCGGAGACGATCATGCGCCCCGAAGACGGCGATTCCGCACGCCTTGTAGAGCATAAGGGACCGCAACCGGTGCCGGCGCCCGCGGCAGAACACGCGTCCAGCACGAGCGCCGAGCATGCGGAAAATGAGGACGATCTGCTGCCACCTGCGCCCACGGCTGAGCAGGCAGAGCAGGCCAAGCGCGCCTACGACGCCACCGTGGATCGCCTCGACACCGCCATTCGCGCTACGAATCCTGGCATGGAACGGGCTCCCGAGATCACCTTCGAGCGCGTGATCCAATCGCTCTATATGCAGGCCATGCTGCAACTGGGCGGTGCCGCTGCGCCGAACCAGCAGCCGCAGGTCGACATCCTGGGCGCCCGGCAGACCATCGACATGGTGGGTATTCTCGCGGCCAAAACCGAAGGAAATCGCACCGAGGCGGAGAGCAAGCTGCTGGATGCCGCTTTGTTTGAGCTGCGGTTAGCGTTTCTCGACGTGACCCAGGCGCTCTCCCGGCAGGCAGCTTCGCGGCAGCCGGGCCCGGGCGTTCCTCCACCGCCGGGCGGCCCGAGCATCGTGCGTTAGGGCGACCGTAACCGACGCATGAAAGCAACGCTTACATTTCTCGGAAGTGGAACCTCGATGGCGGTTCCAACGCTGGGCTGCACCTGCGCGGTTTGCACTTCCGCGTATGAGCCTGGATCGCGGAACCGGCGCACGCGGCCTTCGATTCTGGTCAGCTACGGCGGGCACAACGTCGTCATCGATACCGGTCAGGACTTCCACGTGCAGGCGGTGCGCGAGAATCTTCGCTCGCTCGACGCGGTGCTCTACACGCATGGGCATGCCGACCATGTGCTCGGCATGGATGATTTGCGGCCGCTCAGCTTCGCGCATCCTGAAGGGCTTCCGCTCTATGCCGATGATGAGACTGCCAGTGTCATCGAACGCATCTTTGAGTACACCTTTCGCACGACCGATCGCTATCCGACGAGTGCGCGGGTCGTGCTGCATCGACTTGCTGCCGAGGCGGGCGTCGAGATTCCGCTGTTCGGCGCCACGTTTGTGCGGGTTCCCGTGACGCATGGACGCGATACCATTGCCGGCTATCGCTTTGGCGACGCTGCGTATCTGACCGACATGAGCGACATTCCGGAGGAGAGTTACGCGCTGCTGAAGGACCTCGACATCCTGGTGCTCGACGCGCTGCGTCACGAGCCGCATCCCAGTCACTCGCATCTCGCCAAGTCGATTGAGTTGGTGGAGAAGATTGGCGCGAAGCGCGCGTTCTTCACGCATATCAGTCATGGTCTCGATCACGAGGGCACCAATGCTTCGTTACCAGATCACATACGCCTGGCGCATGATGGGCTTAGACTCACGTTCAACATCTCAGCTGAACCACCGGTAGCAGATATCTCCTGATGTACATCACACGTTCACTCACTGAACTCGACTTTCATGGCTCCTCGGTTGTCACCATCGGCAACTTCGATGGTGTGCACTGCGGGCATCGGATGGTGATTGCCTCGGTGTTGGAGCGTGCCCGCGCGTTGAATGCGAGCGCAATCGCCGTCACCTTCGATCCGCATCCGGCCCACGTGCTGCATATGGCTTCACGACTCCCGCTGATTACGCCGCTCGATGAAAAGCTTCGGCTGCTGGCAGAGACCGGGCTCGACCAGGTGCTGGTACTTCCCTTCACCGATGAGCTGCGCCACTGGACGGCGCGGCATTTTGCTGAGCGGGTGCTGCGCGATGCGCTGCACGCTGTCGAGGTGCATGAGGGCGAGACGTTTCGTTTCGGCTATCAGGCCGAGGCCGACATTGCCGGGCTGTCGGAACTGGGACGCGAGCTGGGCTTTTGCGTCAAGGCGTATGTGCCCTGCATCGCGCGCGACGCGGCCATCTCCTCGAGCCGCATCCGGGGGCTGATCGCGGCGGGCAAGTTGCACGAAGCGCGCGCGCTGCTGGGACGGTCGTTTTCCATTCGCAGCACGCCAGCGTCGGGCCGCGGATACGGAACGCGCTACGCGGTCCCGACCATCAATCTCGCGCCGTACCCGGAGCTGCTGCCGGCTCACGGGGTGTACGTCACGACGCTGCGCATTGGAGGAGACCGCGTGTTTCGCGGCGTCACCAATGTGGGAAATCGGCCGACGTTTGGAGCGGACTCCTTTGCCGTCGAGTCGCATTTGCTGGACTTCGAACCCGTGGACCTGACCGAGACGACGCCGCTGGAGCTGACGTTCCTGCGTCGGCTGCGCGCGGAACACCGCTTCGAATCCACGGACGCCTTGCGCGAGCAGATTCAGCGGGACGTGCGGCGAGCACTGCGTTTCTTCGCGCTCTCGGATGCGCTCAAGGCTCGCGGCGCGCTCACTTCCTGATTAGGTAGGGTGGGCTAGCGTGGTGGAGGCGTTGCGGCGGGTGCGGGATTCTTCCTGACCGGAGCTGGCTTTGGCCGGGGCGTTGCCGGACCGGCGGGCGCAGGCGGCGGCACACGCACGACCGGTGCAGGCGCCTGTTGGCGTGCAGGCGGCGCGGGTGAGGCAGGCATGTCCTGCGGCAGGCGCAGCTCACCAGGCTCGAGAACGGCCGGTTCCGGACCCTTCTTCGGTGCCTCGTCGTCCGTATCCGAATCCTGCGAAGGAGCCGGTGGCGCCGGAGCTGCTTCTGTATCGGAATCTGCAGGAACCTCGATCTGTTTCTTCGGTGCGTTCGGCTGGGAGAACGCCTCATTGGGCTTATCGGCCAGCGCGACCTTCATGAAGTCCATCCACATGGGCAGCGCGGCACGGGCGCCCGTCTCCTTTTCACCCAGCGATTGCCGATTGTCGAAACCAATCCACGTACCGCAGGTAACGGAGGGCGAGAAGCCCACAAACCATGCGTCCGTGTAGTTGTTGGTCGTGCCGGTCTTGCCGCCGAGGGCGTGCTTCATCTGGGAGGCAGCCGCGGCTGTTCCATGTTGCACAACAGCCTGCAGCAGCACCATCATCTCGCGCGCGATGTCCACCGCAATCGCCTCGTTGACCTGCGGGCGCGGCTGCTGCAGGGGTTGGCCATCGGCCTCCAACACGCGGCGGATATAGTGCGGCGCGATGTGGATGCCGTCGTTGGGAAAGACACTATAGGCGCCCACCTGCTCAGCCAGGGTGAGGTCCGCGGCGCCGATGGCGATTGGCAGGAACGCGGGAATGTCACTGGTGACACCAAAGCGGTGCGCGACGTCAATCACCTTCTTGATGCCAACCTTGTCGGCCAGCCGCAGCGCGGGAATATTGCGCGATTCTGCAAATGCGTTGACCAGGGTCATGGAGCCAAGATAGCCCGCTTCGTAATCGTGCGGCGTGTAGGGGCCGCCGGCGGTAAAGAACGTTGTCGGCGAGTCGAGCACGGTGTCGGACGGCTTCATCCCCGCCTCCATCGCCGCGGTATAGACGTAGGGTTTGAAGGACGATCCGACCTGCCGCTCGGCCTGGGTGGCGCGGTTGAACTGCGAGAGCTGGAAGTCGCGGCCGCCAACCATCGCGAGCACTTCTCCATCGGCGTTGTTGACCGCCATCAGCGCCGCCTGCGCGCCGCTGTCCTGTTCCAGGATGACGTGGGGCGCGGACGTGTTGCCGCCGCTCTCCACCTTCACGTACACGATGTCGCCCACCTGCGCGAGATCTGTCCCCTTGACGACCTGGGTCCATACCCAGTCAGCAGGGACGAGGGTGACATTCAGCTTGCCCAGCTTGACGGTGATGTGCGCTGGCGAGGTACTGATCACCAGGCCGTGGATGTACGCATTGTCGGTCAGCGTCTGCGACCAGTCGGGATGCTTGTACTCGTCGAGCTGCACACCCTCGCGAATCACATTCTCAAGGTGCCCCTTCCATCCATGCCGGCGCTCATACGTAGCCGTGCCGTCGAGAACAGCCTGAGTTGCGGCGCGCTGCAGGTTGAGGTCAAGCGTGGTGTACACGCGCAGGCCGGCACTGTGCACCTCGTCCGCTCCGTACTCGCTCTCCAGCTGCCGCCGCACCTCCTCGACAAAATACGGCGCCTGGTTGTTGGGCGGCGACTCCAGGTGCAGCCCCAGCGGCGCTGCCTTGGCGGCGTCCGCCTGCTGCTGTGTGATCCTGCGGTCGTTCAGCATCTCCTGGATGACCAGGTTGCGGCGCTTCAGCGCACGCTCGGGGTAGCGGACCGGGGAGTAATTCTGAGGGCCCTTGGGCAACGCTGCCAGCATGGCGGCCTCGGGCAGCGTCAGGTCGCGGACATGCTTGCTGAAGTAATATTCTGAGCCCGCCTCAAACCCATAGGTTCCACTGCCGAGGTAGATCTGGTTGGCGTAGAGCGCAAAGATCTGCGGCTTGGTGAAGCGGCGCTCGATCTCCAGCGCGAGGAAGATCTCCTGCAGCTTGCGGCCGTAGGTCTTCTGCGACGACAGAAAAAGATTCCGCGCCAGTTGCATGGTCAGCGTGGATGCGCCCTGCACCTT
>JBEKFF010000118.1:0-10502 GCA_050013455.1 Acidobacteriaceae bacterium
GCCCTCCAAGGCCAACGAACAAGCGTTCCTGTCTGCGGTCCAGGCGATTGCCGACCTTTCGGCAAACCTTCTAAGCACCCTTGAGACCAACTCTCCTCCGAAAAATCGCGAAGAAGAGACGGCGCGCCTCAAGGCTCGCAGTGCGAAGAGGTTTGGCGATCCAAAGAGTCTCCGGTAGCACCGCCAAATCAGATAGCGTTGCCTCGACCCGTTGAGACCGCCCCATTTTCCGTGAACTACGGTTCGCCTTCCTGGTGGCCCGTACCTTGGTATGCGCGTGACATACGACTGTGTCTTCGAAAGCACGGAATGACAGCAGGATGCTGCCATGGTTTGGTTGATCAAAAACCAACCGAAAGATGGATGACGAATTCCATTTCAATCCTTACAGTTCAGTAGATCCATCCCAATGCTTTTGAAGTGAACCCAGTTCGTTCCTACGGGCTCGTTCTCCCAACCTACTGATCTCGCACGGAGTAAATTCGTCAATGCGTAAGTTTGCCCTGGCTCTTTCCCTGCTGGCATCATGCCCCGGCATGTACATGCTTGCTCAAGTTCCGACCGCAACCGTCAACGGTCTCGTTAGGGATTCACAAGGCGCGCTCATCCCGCAGGCTCATGTCTCCGTAACCAGCGTGAAACAGGGCACCGTGCGGACCAGCCTGTCCAACCCTGACGGCTCGTACACCTTATCCAACCTCCAGCCCGACGACTATCTCATTGCCATTAGCGCGCCTGGATTCGCGACCGTGCAGTACAAGGACGTGCACCTCGAGGCAGGCAAGACGACAACCCTCGACACAAAGCTGTCTCCAGCGGCTGAAGCAACCACCGTGCAGGTGAGCTCAAGCGGGAATGAAGTTTCACTCTCCCAATCGATGGTCCAGGGTCAAATCACATCCAACACCATCCAGAACATTCCGCTCAACGGCCGCAATTTTCTCGAGCTTGCCTTCCTCTTGCCGGGCAACCGGCCTGCGCCCACCTTCGACCCCACCAAGACCAACACCCTCGAAGTCAGTTCTGCCGGCGGCTTCGGACGCGGCGGCAACATTACCGTCGACGGCGGAGACAATAACGACGAAGTGGTTGGCGGAACGTTGTCGAACCTCCCCGAAGACTCGATCCAGGAATTTCAAATTGCCACGGCACGCTTTACCTCGGAAGTCGGCCGCTCGGGAAACAGCATCATCAACATCGTTACGCGATCGGGCACAAATGCTGTGCATGGCTCAGCATTTGTCTTCGTACGCAACCAGGATCTCCAGGCCCTGCCCGCCACCTTCGATCACCAGCTTCCTACCCCTCCCTTCAGCCGCGAACAATTTGGCGGTTCCATCGGAGCTCCCATCCGCCGCAATAAGGCATTCCTCTTTTCTTCAGTCGAATATCGCGATCAGAATGCCTCCATCCTCACTGGAACGCGCAACTTCACGACAGACCTGATCGACAACACCTCCGCGCCCGCACCGCTGCGCGACCTGCTCCTGTCCAACCGCGTCGACTACACCTTCAACCCGAACAACAATCTGTATGCGCGCTATAGCTTCAATCGTTCCACCGACACCGCGCAGGCCACGCCCTCATCCACCACCCCACTCAGCACCGCCGCCGAGCGACAAAACTCTCTCAACCGTTTCAATTCCATTGTGGCTGGATGGACATCCGTCATCGGCTCCACGCGCACCAACAACCTCTCCTTCCACTACGACAACTTCTACAACGACATCCCACCCTTCCCTCAAAATGCTCCCCTCACCGATCCTTCCAGCCTCGGCCTCACCAACGAATTGATCTTCCCCGACCTCGCGGACGGCGCCAACTTCAACCTCCCGCAGGCAACTCACCTCAATCGTTATCAGCTGCGCGACGGCTTCACCATGGCCCTCGGTAAGCACGAGCTCCGCTTCGGCGCTGAGTTTCAACACTACTCCGCACACGGACTCATCAACGTCTTTGGTACTGGAACCGTCATCCTTACTTCAGACTTCGGCTTTCAGGATCTCAATGGCGATGGCGTCGTCAACGACCTCGATATCCCCGTCGCCGTCGGCATCCACAGTAGCGCCCCGGTAGTTCCCGTGCCCATCCCCAACGTCGGGGATACCTACACCGCTCTCTATGCGCAGGACGACTGGAGAGTACGCTCCAATCTCACCCTCAACCTTGGCCTCCGTTGGGAGTATGACTCGAATCTCACCGGCAACAGCCCCAGTCACGACCCCTGCCCCAATCTCACCAGTGTCCCCACCGTTCAATGCGTGTGGATGGCCAACGTCATCAATCTCAAGAAGTATCCCGACACCAAAGACT
Organism: Acidobacteriaceae bacterium; assembly: GCA_050013455.1. Lineage (GTDB taxonomy): Bacteria > Acidobacteriota > Terriglobia > Terriglobales > Acidobacteriaceae > Granulicella. The sequence continues at coordinate 2,314 of JBEKFF010000118.1, forward strand.
TCGGTCCGCGTGTAGGTTTTGCCTACGATCCCTTCGGCAACGGCAAGACCGTCTTCCGTGGCGGCTATGGAATCTACTACGATCGCATCATTCTTGAGGCGGGAGCCGAAGAGCTCGTCCAAAACGATCGCGCCCTCACCGTAACGCAATACGCCGGATCCGAATGCGTGCTGCCCGGAGTTCCCGCGCCCCCCAGTCTCGACTTCTGCTTTGCGCCCGGAGGCCAATACGCTCCAGGAAGCCCGACGATTGCGACCGCCTTCACTGGCCCGCATGAGACTGGCGGCGTCGGCATCATCGCCATGGGCCCCGACGCCCACCATCCACTCTTTCAGCAAACATCCCTTGGCCTCCAGCAACAGTTCGGCAAGAACTGGCTCGTCACCGCGGACGGCTTGCACGTCTTCGGACAGCGGCAACTAATCGGCAGCCTGCTGCGCACAACCAACTCAACGTCCCCTGACATCTTTTGTCCCGGCGACAATGTCCCCTGCACCATCACCGATCCGCTCTCCGGCATCTCCGACAACATCACCCTCATTCAGTCGCAGGCCAAATCCTGGTACGACGGCCTGCTCGCAAGTCTCGCTCACCGTCAATCGCGCATCGGAAAAATCCTGTACGAATACAACGTGAGCTACACGCTCTCGAAGACCCTCGATTATTCCGACGACGATCAACTCACCAACAACAACGCCGATGAGCAGGTCAATCTCGCCGAAGGCACCTCCGGGCTGCGCAAAGAGAAGGGCTACGCTCTTACCGATGAGCGCCAACGCATCAGCGTCTACGGCGATGCCCAGTTCCCCTACGGCATCTCGATCGCGCCGATCTACACCTACGGATCGGGCGTTCCAGCAGACACGCTTCTGCCCAGCACCGCCGTCAATGGAGCGAGTGGCGCCCGCCTGCCGCTGCTTTCCCGCAACGACATTGGACGTGGAATCAAGAACAGCGCCCAGTTGAATGCCAAAATTAATCAGTGGAATGCACTCGCACCCTGTCCCGGTGCTTATCCCTGCCAGGCCGGAGGCCCCGTCGACAACGTTCCCTCGGGCATCAATTATTCCAGCCCCTTCAGCTCCTTCGATATGCGGCTTGCCAAGATCTTTGCCTTCCACCGCGGCCCGTCGCTGACCCTCATCGCAGAGGTCTTCAATCTTGCGAACCAGGTCAACGTTCGTGGCTCAACCACTGCCGACTACTCCGGCCGCGATATCTCCATCGGACCCAACGAGGGAGGCCCAGCCATTCAAACCAACTTCTTCCAGCCCGTCAGCGTCGCAGGTGGATTCTTCGGCTCCGGTGGGCCGAGAGCCTTTCAATTCGCCGCACGAATAGCGTTTTAGGGGGGAGTCTGATCATTGTCTGGCGGGTGAATACACCCCTCCTTGTCAATCGCACATCCCCTGAAAAACAGCCGCAGCATGGAACCACGAAGCGACCCTTCATCAGGATCTCGCCGGTTGGAGGACGTCCTGGTTATCAAACGCGCTGATCTTCACGACGGCCGATAGTTCCCGGAGAGTCGGGCGTAGTTGCCGAAAACCCGTTTTCGGGAGTGGATCGCAACGTGCTCGTTAGCGTGGCTCGTCTGTGCGCATTCTGCTTGCGATAGAGGTGATAGCTGATCTCTACTTGGCAGCGTTAAGCACGTCCACACGCTTTTGTTGTTCTGTACGTGAATCGACTCCAAGTGCTTTGAGCAGGCTGTCGGGAACGAGAGTCCGGTTATACGGTTCTTGTGTCCATGGAGTTGCGGGCGCCCTGTGAGTCTGCGTGCCATAAATCTGCGGTTGGCCGATTGCGCCGAGATACCGGTCGAGACTTGCCGCCACAATCCAAAGAGCGTTAGAGCTTCCTCTTGCTACAGCGATTGTCGCTAGAGTGTGCGCGAGTAGATAGTCGTCGGCACTTGTTCCGTGCTGAAAGATGAACGCGGCGTCTTCAAAATCCTGTGCGGTGTGTAGAGCGTTGTCATCAATCATTTCCTTGACAGCGACGCGGCGTGCAGCGTCCTGGTGCCCCAGATCGATCGCTTCCTCCTTTGAGAGCGGCCGTTGTCGGGCAGACTGATCCTCTAGAAAGAGCCTATGCAATTCCACCGAAGAGCTATCGGTTTGGCTCGGCGCAGGTCCTGTAGAAACCTGCTGAGCGGAGAGGGCGAGAGGTGCCGCAATCACGAGGAACAAGACCGGGAGTCGCATGCCGTATTTTAGGCTGGCTCGCGCCGGCGAAGTCGGGTCTTCGGCAACTCCGCGGCGCCCGGCCACCTCACCCCCTGTGCGCGCGTTCACATCCCCGGAACGCGCCACCAGCTAAACTTATCTCTATGAGAACCACACCACCGGTCATCCTCACCATTCTCGACGGCTGGGGCTACCGCGCCGAAACCCACGGCAACGCCATCGCCCTCGCCCGCAAGCCTACCTACGACCGCCTCCTCCGCGAATACCCCAACACCCTCATCCAGGCCAGCAACCACTTCGTCGGCCTCCCCGACGGCCAGATGGGCAACAGCGAAGTCGGCCACCTCAACCTCGGCGCCGGCCGCATCGTCCGTATGGACATCACCCGCATCGATCACGCCATCGACACCGGCGAGTTCTTCTCGGACCCAACGCTCCTCAAGGCAGTCAACGTAGCCAACAGCAACAAGGCCCTCCACCTCATCGGCCTCGTATCCGACGGCGGCGTCCACTCCCAGCAGCGCCACCTCTACGCCCTCCTTCGCCTCGCAGCACTCCACAACGTAGCGCGCGTCTACGTCCACGCCTTCCTCGACGGCCGCGACACCATGCCCACCAGCGGCGCCGGCTACATCGAAGAGCTCCAACAAAAATTCACCGAGTACGGAGTAGGCCAGCTAGCCTCCGTCTCCGGACGCTACTTCGCCATGGACCGCGACTACCGCTGGGAGAAGGAACACAAAGCCTTCCGCGCCATGGTCACCGGCGACCCCGAAGCAGGGAAGCATCGCAACGCCCACGCCCGCATCCTCGAGAGCTACAACAACGGCATCACCGACGAGTTCGTCGAACCCTTCGTCTGCGTCAACGCCAACAATGATCCCATTGGTCTCATCTCCGAGGGCGACGCCGTCATCTGCTTCAACTACCGCGCCGACCGCGTCCGCCAGATCACCCGCGTCCTCACCCGCAACAGCGGCCTCACCCCCGACGCCGGCATCAATCTCCCGAAAGCAGCCGAGCTAAACGACGAGATCCCCCTCCACACCGTCCCGTCCGATCTGCACTACGTAATGATGACCCAGTACGACCCCAAGTTCACTCTCCCCATGGTCATCCCACCCGAGAGCATGGACAACCTACTCGCCAATGTCATGGCCGTAGCCGACCTCCGCAACCTCCGCGTAGCCGAGACCGAGAAGTACGCCCACGTCACCTACTTCTTCAACGGCGGCATCGAGAAGCCCTTCCCCGGCGAAGAGCGCGAGCTGGTCCAATCCAAAAAAGTAGCCACCTACGACCTGGCGCCAGAGATGTCCGCAGAAGGCATCGCCGACGTAGTCATCCGCTCCATCACCGACACCGCCTTCGACGTCATCATCGTCAACTTCGCCAACGCCGACATGGTAGGCCACTCGGGCAAAATCGAACCCACCGTCAAAGCAGTAGAAACGGTAGACGCCCAGCTAGGCAGAATCTACGCCGCGGTAAAGCAGCACAACGCCAACTGGATCATCACCGCCGACCACGGCAACGCCGAGCTCCTCATCGACCCCCTCACCGGAGGCCCCCACACCGCCCACACCACCAACCCCGTCCCCTTCCTCCTGGTCACCGATCAAGGCAAGAAAATCGGCGTCCGCGAAGGAGGCTCCCTCCGCGACATCTCCCCCACCATCCTCAGCCTCCTAAACCTCCAGCTCCCCACCCAGATGACCGGCGGCGACCTCCGCCTCCCCATCCCAAAGCCTTTCTAAATACCCACGCCCCGTCATCTCGACTCGAGCTCACCCCATACTCCGTCATCTCGACTCGAGCTCACACCATACTCCGTCATCTCGACCGGAGCGGGATGGTTTTATCATCCCGCGGAGTGGAGAGACCCCTGTATTGGCTCTTGCCGTTGCCCTTGCTTCTGAGATAGGTCTGGGCTTTAGCCCGGACATACAGGGCCCGCAAAGATCGGGGCTTCAGCCCCTGGGACTTTCGTCAACGTTGCAAAAGGGAACGTGGGTGCCTCATCCGAGGGGTGGTTGCCGCGACCCATGCATCCCCGCTCTGAACAGATCACAGACCGACCTGCGTCATTTGACCCACCCATCTAGCAGATAGATTGAGCCAATACGCGTTGCGAAACAGGGCTAAAGAGGCCGCTGAGTAACCCGAAACAGGGCTAAAACGTGTCGAAATCACACGTCCCGGCGGCCCTCCAGGGCGCGCGTCATGGTCACTTCATCGGCGTATTCGATATCGCTTCCAGCCGGAACCCCCGTCGCGATCCTACTGATCCGTAAGGAGTTATACCTCCGATGAACCTCATCCGCAACGTGCCGCGCGGTCGCCTCACCCTCCACCGTAGGAGAAGTCGCTAAAATCACCTCTTCGGCCCCCTCCAAACGAGGCCAAAGGTTAGCTAACCTCAACTGTTCTGGCCCGATACCGTTCACCGGTGAAATCGTTCCATGCAACACATGATACAAGCCATTGAAACTGCGTGTCTTCTCGATGGCATTGATGTTGGTTGGCTCTTCTACAATGCACAAAACGCGCGCATTTCGGGCCGGATTCGAGCAGTAGATGCACGGGTCTATGTCGGTGATATTGTTGCACTTAGAGCATAAACGAAGCTGTTCGCGCAGGCGCAGGATGGCCGCCGAAAGTGCGGCCGCATCCCCCTGCGAAGCCCTAAGTATATGAAACGCAAAGCGTTGCGCCGACTTAGTACCCACCCCGGGAAGCTTCCGAAGCTCCTCGATGAGCCGCTCCATGGGCTCCGCAAAACGCGTCGCCACTGCTAAAATCCAGGGAGGCCGAGGCCTCCTAACATACTGCTAGCATTGGACTTGCTCGCCTCATCCGCCTTGCGTCCAGCGCTGTTTACGGCGGCTACGATGAGGTCTTCGAGCAGGGTAATGTCTCCAGCGGCAGCAGCCGCCGCAGATGGTGCAATGGTTACACTTAGCAGCTCTTTCTTGCCGTTCATCCGGGCCTTCACCGCACCCCCACCCGCATCTGCCTCGACAACGGTCTCGGCCAGGCGTAAGTCCATTGCTTGCTGCATTTCCTGCGCCTGGGCAAGCATCTGCTGCATCTTGTTCATGTCCAATTCCATACAGTCTCCGTAGCGTTTCAGGTCGTTTTAGCTAGGTTTCGGGTTACTCAGCGACCTACTTAGCCTTGTTTCGCGTCACTCTTTATCTCGCAGGTCGATCACATTACTAATCTCCGCCGAAAACAGCCGCCGAGCCTCCTGCACCATAGGATGTTTTTCAGCCATCTCCGCCACCGACCCACTCGCCGCTACGCGAGGCTTCCTAACCCCTGCATTTGCAACAGGAGCGCCGGGGATCAACTTCAGGGTCAGGGCGCTGGCCTGGTCGCGAAGGACGGTCTTGATGGTCCGCTCGGCGTTGGCGTTGAGGATGACCGGAAGCATGGTCTTGGAGAGCGTGGTGTGGATCTCGAGGGTGTTGCCGTTGAGCTTCAAGGTGGATTCTTCAACCTGCTCGGAGGCTGACTGCTGGCCTTTGACGGCGGCGAGGGCGGACACGAGAGCCGATTGCAGAGCCTCGAGGTTCAGGTCGGCGGTCGGGGTTTCCGCGACTGCGGCGATGGGGGAGGCGACCAGTCGGGGACCGCCCTGGGCTTCCGTGACGGGCGTTGGGGCGAGGGCCATCGATCCGGAGGTGGAGGCGGGGGCGCCGGGGCTGAACCCCGCGTCCTGGGAGGGTCTGGACTGGGGGCTAAAGCCCCCTTCGACTCCGGAGAGCCGGGGCGATGTCGAGATGGTGGATGGTCCCGTGGAGGCGGGCGAGCCTGGCGGCGCTGCGGACGTTGGTGATCCAGTGGATGCAGAGGATACCGGGGATATTTCGGTCGTCGAGCTGGCCGTGGGGACCTTGCGCGAGCGGTCGGTCTCGAACGGGGAGGGGTTGGTGGCGGGGCGAAATACAGGGGTCTCTCCACTGCGGCCTCCGGCCTCCGGTCGAGATGACGAGGTCTGGGGAGTCGTGGCGGCAGTGGTGGCAGTTCCCGCCTTCGGCGACGATGGCGCCGTCGCCGAAGATGGGGCACCCAATGTTTTCGGGGGAGCCGATGGGGTGGGCCGAGCGCCGGAGGGCGTGGTGTTGGGGCGCGAGGCTGGCTTGGCGCCCATCTGGCTCAGGAGGTCTTCGATGGGGAGGAGGCGCTGGACGTGGACCAGCTTGAGGAGGCCTAGCTCGAGGTGGAAGCGTTGTTCTTGTCGGTATCCAAGCTCGTCGAAAGTGCGGAGCATGATGGCGAGGAAGCGCGACAGGTCTTCTTCGGTGAAGAGCGCGGCGGAGCGGGCGGCACGATTGCGTTCTTCGGGAGAGATCTGGAGGAGGTCGGCGGCGATGCCGGTGGCGTCGGCATCGGGCGCGAGGCCTGTGACCTTGGCGACGATGGTGTTGCGGAGGTAGCGGACGAACTGGCGGGCCAGCTGCGGCGCTCCATTGCCGGCGTCGAGCAGGCGACCAACGACGGAGAGGACGTCGGCGGAGTTGTTGGCGTGGACGGCCTGCAGGATCTGCTCGTAGACGACGTTGGATACCGAACCCATGAGCTCGCGCACCTGGGTGATTTCCAGATGCGGGCGGCCGTCGACCAAAGGTGCAGAGGCGATGGCCTGATCCATGATGGAGAGAGCATCGCGCATGGAACCGTCGCCGGCTTCGGCGAGCAGGGTGAGCGTCGCGTCGTCGACGTCGAGTTCTTCCTTGGTGGCGATGGAGCGGAGCTGGCCGACAATGTCGTCGAGCTTGACGGCGTGAAAGCTGAAGTGCTGGCAGCGCGAGCGGATGGTCTGCGGAATATCTTCAGGCTGGGTAGTAGCAAACATGAAGATGGCCCAGTCGGGCGGCTCTTCGAGGGTCTTGAGGAGGGCATTCCAGGCGGCGTCGGTGATCTGGTGCGCCTCGTCCAGGATGATGATCTTGTATTTGCTCTTGTTGGTAGGGCGAGTCTGAATCTTGGAGGTGAGGAGGCGCGCGTCGTCGATGCCGCGATTGGTGGCGGCGTCGATCTCTTCGACGTCGAAGGAGGATGACTCTTCGAAGATGGAGTTTTCCTGGCGGGAGGCCGAGGAGATCTCGCGGCAGTTGACGCAGACGCGGCAGGGCTCTTCGGTGGGGCGTTCGGGCGAGCCGACCGGGGTGCTGCAGTTGAGCGCAGCGGCGAGGATACGCGCGATGGTGGTCTTGCCGATGCCGCGGTGGCCGGAGAAGATGTAGCCGTGGGCGATGCGATTCTGCGCGAGTGCGTTGAGCAGGGTGCGGGTGACGTGGTCCTGCCCGATGACGTCGGAGAAGAGCTGGGGGCGATACTTGCGGGCTAGGACTTGGTAGGCCATCGGCGATAGGTTGACGATGTTGATTGTAGCGCCCGAGGGTGTGGAGAGGTTGCAGGGCACTTTGCTGGCATCGATCAAGGGGTTGCCTTACGATTTTTTATTTTATGTCCGGTCTTGCACACGCAAAGTGAATTAGACCGCATAGCATCACAACCTGACGGATGGGTTGGGCATCCGAGTAGGTATGAAGAAACTTAGTCTTGGCTTTCTCGCTCTTATGTTCCTAGCTCCGCTGGTTCCTGCAGCGAATGCCCAGGTTGTCGTCGAGGTTGGACATTCGCACCACCATCATCATTGCTGGTACAGCCATCACCATCGTCATTGCAACTAGTGTGCGATCGGCTTGATGTAGGCTCTGCAATGCTGGTAGAGGCTCTGCGATTTTGACCCAATTCAAGGCGACTTGAATTGGGTTGATTGTTGAGGAAGTTTGATTTTCCAGTTGCTAAAACTCAAAGAAAAGGGAGATCTGATCTCATGAAGAAGCTTGCGCTTGGAGTACTTGCTCTTTCGTTCCTCGCAACGCTGGTGCCCACAGCGAGCGCGCAGGACTACCACCATCATCATCGCCATTGCTGGTATAGCCACCATCATCGTCATTGCAACTAGTGTGCGACTGGTCTGATGAT
>JBEKFF010000119.1:0-10452 GCA_050013455.1 Acidobacteriaceae bacterium
GGCGAAGGCCTTCGTCGTTGCCGGGGGTGAAGAATTTGTAGTGGAACGGGATGCGGATGGAGTTGAGGCCGGTGTCGTGGAGGAACTTGATGTCGGCTTCGGTGATGTAGGTGTCGCGGTATTGATTCCAGAACTGCACAGCCTCTTCCGGGCCGATGAGCTGGTTGACGAGGTCTTCAATCTCGCGCGGAGATTGTGGGCCGTCGTCGAGATGGAACATGTAGCCTTCCTGCTCGAGCCAGTTGCCCAGATTCGTGCCTTTGAGGTGAAGGGTCGTACCGTCGGGGGCGACGAGGTTGCGGCCATCGGTGTGGACGAACTTGGATTGCGCGAGCAGCGTGGAGGAGAGTCCGAGGAGAAGTACTGCGAACCATTTCGTCATAGTCGACCTTGGGCGGAAGTATTCCACTGCATTTGTGCCTTAGTCAAACGATTGTCTTGAGGATGGAATTCAGGCGGGTGATCTGGCAGGTGCGGAGAGCCCTTGAACGTGAGAGGATTTCAGGATGAGTGATTTTCTTCCCAAGGCAGGCGGCGTGAAGGTAGGCGGACTGAGCCGGAAAGCGCAGAAGTTGCAGGCGATGCGCGAGAAGGCGGAGGCGATTAAGACCGACGCGAAGGTCACGTCGGGCGCGTCGACGGCTGCCGTGAAGGCGAAGAATTCGTTTGCCAACACGAAGAAGACGACCTTCCAGCGCAAGGCTGTCTAGCGGCCGGTCAGGCTGCGCTCGATACCCACCCATGCGCAAAGGGCGCGCATGAATGGGGCACCCGGCAGACGTGGCTGCAAGGAGTGGGGATTAGTGTGGGGTCGTGGGTAAGTACTGGGCTGGGATGGGGTGGTCCGGAGTTTCCGCGTCCCAGAAGATGTTGACGACCCAGTAGCGATCGCCATCCTTGAGGAGTTGGAAGCTGTTGATGCCGCGGGCGAAGGGTGTGGCGTCGGTGGGTGCGTGGCGGGACTCGTAGGTGCTCCAGACCTGGACAATGTTGCCGTACTGCTCCGTCTCATTGTGGACGGATTTTTCGTAGAAGCCCATGGTGGCCATGCGGGCGCTGGCGCGGGCGATGTAGCCATCGATGGTGAGAACGACGGCGTCGGCGTGGCCGTGGGCGGGGATGGTCGGGATGAGACGAGCGTCGGGAATGAAGAGCGAGCGCATGCGGTCCCAGTCGCGGGGCTGGCCTTGAGGACCGGAGATGACACTGTAGACTGCGTTGAGGATCGCGTCGGGGCTGCTGACGTCTTCGGGCTTGGCGATGGGCCAGCCGGGATGGCCGGCGATGGAGCCGGTGAGATGCGTAGGCGCTGCACTTGGCGACGCGGCGGTGGGCGGCGTGGTGGGCGTTTGGCCGAGAGCCGCGGCTGTGGAGAACAAGAGAATTAACGATGCGGTGACGCGGTGGGGTTGAGAGAGTCGGATCATGGGGTCCTCGGGGATAGGAATACTGTACTTGGCCGGGGATGATCCGTGGGAGATTCGCTTAGGTTAATTGGTGAGCGGACCGGAGTCGGCGGCCGGCGGGTCGTCCTTATGGGAGTGATGGAAGAGGTGGCCGACGCCGCGGCCGGTGCCTTTGGCGATTTTGCCGGTGCCCTTGGCTGCGCCGACGCCGGCGTCCTTGGCTCCAACGCCTACGCCCTTGCCGACGTTCCCTGCACCCTTTACAGGATTGAGAGTAACGATGTCGGCAGCGCCTTTACCGGTGCCCTTGGCAACATTGCCGGCGGCGCCGCCTGCACCTTTGCCGATGTCGCCGGCACCACTACCGACGTCGCCGCCGGCGCTGCGGTGGGGTTGGTCGCTGGGAGGGGTGGTTTGCTGCTGCTGTCCGTATGCGCTTGCGGCAGAGAAGGATGCGGCGGCGAGGACGAAGAGGGCGAGGAAGACGCTGCGAATCAGGGTGCGCATGAAGCAAAGCCTCCATGGGATTGGATGCTTGTTCGCGGGCGAAGAGTGCAGGGGCGGAGGCGTGGGATTGGGCGAAGGCAGGCTCAGATGTGGGCGGGTGGTCAGGGTTTGGTTGTCACGGAGGCGGTCTGAAGTTCGAGGACCACGCGGGTGAAGTCCATGTGGTTCCATCCCTCGGCGATCTTTCCGTTTGCGAAGTGCAGGAAGCTGGTGCCGGAGAAACTTGAGGTGCGGCCGGTGGGAGCAAATCCGAGGGCGTGACCGGTGTGGGTGATGGTGGCGGTCCAGCGAGCGGCAACATTATCTCCGTCGGCGATGATCTCGTTGACTTCCACCTTGATGTTCGAGAAGGCTTCTTTGAAGAGGGAGTGAGCCTGTCTGAATTCGGAGGGGCCGGTGAGGATGGCAGAGGGCTCGGGGAAGCCGTGAGCTTTGCCGTCGGGGAGAAAGAGTTCATCGATGGTGGCGGGGTTGCCTTGATTCCAAACCTCGTCGAACCAGCGCTGGACGAGTTGCTTGTTGGCGTCGCTCATGGATCCTCCAGAAGAGGAAAGAGTAGCACGGGTTTGTGCGACGGGCGTGAACAGGCTGACGCCTGGCTGTCAGGGGCTCCAGATGGTCTGGCGGTGCCGCGTTCTGCATCACTCTGACACGCCGAAACCACGTCAGATCAAAAAAAAACACTGAAGCGTAGTGAGATCGACCGGGCTGCCGATAAAAGCTGAACGGGAGAGAATATCTGGCCGTGGTTGAGGCGGATTCTGATGAATCAGATGCTGTCGGGTAGATACGACTAGTGACTTGTCGCGCGCTGCTCGCCGGCAAGGGCAGGAGATTTCGCGTGCAGTCCTGCTGAAGATTCAGAATTGTCGCAGGCTGGTTTCACCACGAACTGACTGTCTTAGCGCCGCATTGGCCTTTGAAGCGGTGACGAAGATCTGGTTTCAAAGCAATTTGCAAACCGATGCCAGACAGGGGGAGCGCGCCGACTGTCCCTGATGGCGAACCAAGATTGAGGGGAGAATGACTCATCTGCGGAGCATGCTGGTCATTGACGACGATCCTGTCATTGGGCAGTTTCTGTCACGTTTGGGCGCCGGCCTGGATTTGCGTTGTGACGTTACGACAACGGCTGAGCGGTTTCTTGAACTCCTGCGCCCGGAGACTTCTTTGATCTTTCTTGATCTGCTTGTGCCCGGCATCGATGGAATCCAATTACTTCGCCTACTCAGCGAACGAAGGTGCACGACTCCGATCATTATCATGAGTGGCATCGACCGGCGAGTTCTAGAGACCGCTGAGAGGCTCGCGAAGGCGCTCGACCTGCGGGTGATCGGCAGACTGCAAAAGCCATTTCGCCTGGCCCAGGTGGAGACGATACTTCAGGAGTTCCGACGGAATGCTCTGCTCACTCCCGATTCTCACCCTGCAGGAGCTGCTATTGCCGATTGCGACTTAGTCCGGGCAATAGAAAACGATGAGCTGGTGGTTCACTACCAGCCACAAGTCGATCTTTGCACGGATGAGGTGATTGGATTCGAAGCCCTGGTGCGATGGCAACGCACGCCACAAACTCTTGTCTTTCCTGACGCCTTCATCCCGCGCGTCGAGGCTTTGGGGCTGATGGATCGTCTGGGCTGGTTGGTGCACAGGAAAGGGCTTTCGGAACTCGAGCATTTTGCACGAGCAGGGTCGCCTCTTCCGACGCTTTCTGTAAATGTCACTGCTTCCTCGCTGCTTGATTTGGACCTTCCGGATACGCTGGAGTCGCTGGCCGAAGAGCATGGAATTGATCCGGAACGCGTGATCGTGGAAGTGACCGAGGGTGGGTTGTTCAAGGACCTCTCGAAGGTTCTCGACGTCCTCGCAAGACTGAGGATGAAGCGATTTCCGATCTCAATCGACGATTTTGGTACGGGGTATGCCATGATGCAGCACTTGCGGTACATCCCTGCAACTGAAATAAAGATCGATCAATCGTTCGTCAGGAATATGCAGGTTTGCAAGAGTGATCGCATTGTCGTGGAAAAAACGGTTGAGATTGGACACGAGCTAGGAATGAGGGTGGTGGCTGAAGGGGTGGAAACAGAGCAACAGCTTGAATTTCTGCGGGAGATTGGCTGCGATATTGTTCAGGGCTTTTATTTTTCCAAGCCGCTTGCACCAGAGCCACTGCAGATCTGGCTATCGAACTACCGGAGCGCTGCGGGCTGTGAATTGATGTTAAGAAAGGCTGTTGACGGCGCGTTTATCGAGAATGGACTATGGGCGGCGAGCGGGCCCGTGGGCATTTTGAGATAGATGCTTCCAGGACATGGCTTGAGGATCGGGTGGTCATCCTGCGGGCGGATGCCGGGAACAACCTGGTATCCCAGGAGGTGCTTGGTCTGGGCCAGACAGGTTGGAAAGTACGCGACTTAGCCCGGTTTCGGGTACTCGGCGACATGCCTAGCCCGGTTTCGGGATGCGCGGATTTGCGGCGTGGGGCGGTTCGAGGGTGGATCGGGTGTTTGGGGGTGGGATGCGATGCTGAGGGTACAGTAGGGGCGGTTTTTGGGATGGCGGTGTGTCAAGTTGGGCGGGATGCGGCGGGCGGAGGGCGGGGGCGATGGAGGGCAGGTCCGTCGTTTCAGCTGGCTGACCCACTCCCAGGGACGGTCCGCAGTTTGCGCTTACCTGTTCATTTTGACAGTTCCCCGGCCCCGAAGATACCTAGTACGGTAGGTTGAGCGTCGTGAACATTTGGACTATTATCCGACGTGACATTCAAGGAGGCAATTTTGAAGACCTACGTTCGCGTCATTTCCATGTTCGCTCTACTGGCCGTTCCCGTTTTCGCTCAGAGCAAGTTTGATGACCGTCTGAGTGAGTCAGCCGAAGTCCTGCGGCAGATGTCAAAACCCAGTGCCATTCCACCCGTTGTTCTCGATCGGGCTGCCTGTGTGCTTGTTTTCCCCATGGTCAAGAAGGTGGGAATCGGGCTTGGTGTGACATACGGCCGAGGCGTGTTGGTATGCAGAAAGGGCCCCAACATGGACGGACGCTGGTCGGCTCCCGCGATGTACAGTCTCAATGTGGGCAGCCTTGGCGTCCAGTTAGGAAGCTCGGCGACGGATTACGTTCTGGTTGTTGACACCCAACGCGGTGCGCTCAAAGTTCTCTCAGGAAAGCTGAAGCTGGGAGCGGATGCGAGTGCGGTTGCGGGGCCAACAGGAGCCAAAGCCGTTGGGGCAAATGATCCTAACATCGACATGCTGACGTATTCCCGTGCCAAGGGTGGCCTGTTCGCGGGCGCTTCGCTGGGCAGTGCGTCGATGCAATCGGACGATGACGCCAATAAGGCGATCTATGGCAAGCCGATCGACGCCACACAGATCATTAGAAGCGAGCCTGTGCCGGCGTCGGGCGCCTCAATCGTCGAAGTGCTGACAAAGCTGTCGCCGAAGCGGATCCAGTAATTTTAGTGATTGCCGACGTTGGTGTGGCAGAAGCTGAACGCTTTTGCTGACTGACAGGCGAACGATGGGTGCGAGAAGGTGCAGGAGTCTAATGCTGACTCCTGCACCTTTTTTGCTCGATCCGTGAGCGGCTTACGTTCCGGCCGCGGCTTGCTGGTTGTTCTGTTGCGGTGAATGTGGTTTCGCGTGGCGGGACGGGTAGAAAAGAGCCTGTTCCCTTTCGAAACTTCGCCATGCCCAGAACGCGCTCAAACTCTCGAGGGAACGAGAGATCCATTCCCTGCTCCTACATCAGCGTGTCGCGTTGACGATTTCATCGGAAGGAGGATGCCGGGATTATGGCTTCTCCGGTGTGACCTCAATGGCGTTGACGAGTGGATAGTTCCTTACGGGGACAAAGGAAAGGATGATCTCGCCCTGCGCCGTGGGAGAGACGCCGTCGATGGTTTTGGTGACTGACTGCCCATGGCCATCGGCGAGGATGTCGAAGTCCTGAAGAACACTCTGGCCGTTGCAGTAGACATTGAAGACACGGCTGCCTACGCCGCCGGGAGCCCCATTCTCCTGTCCGAACCATGCCTCGCGAAAATAGAGTGTCACGCGGTACTTACTGCCGGTGGGAGCGGGCAGCAAGTATTGAAATGTGCCGATGCGGCCGGAGGCGTAGAGCCCAAGGCTCGGACGATGCTCGCGATCGGTGGGCTGTCCGTAACGGCCTCCGCGGAAGTATCGGTCAGAGAGCCAGAGGTTTCCACTGTCGTCTTTAAATGGAGTCGAGGCGGCAACAATTCGAAGCGGCAGGGGCTGAGCCGTGGGTGCCGGCAGGATCTCGATCGCATTGACGGGCGATACCTCACTTGTGAAATCCAGGTGGATGGTGCCGTCGTTCTCCGGACTGATGCCTGGAATGGTGAAGGTGGTGGCGGCGCGATCTCCGCCTGCGCGGTCCACGACATCGACAGGGAGGGTGGGGACGGCATTCACGGCCAGAGAAATGCTCCGCTGAACGGGCTGGAGATTGGTCGGCTCGGCGAAATGCAGCCGCAGCTCATAAAGCCCGGGCGGCGCGTGAAAGGTGCATCGGACAATTCCACGAATGCCGCCGTCGTAGATGTAGGAGTCTTCGGTTCCCGAAATCGGTACGCCGGTGGACGGAACGTCTTCTCCACCCTCGCATGCACGCTGAGGTACCCAGCGGATCCCGGAGCGATCGGTGTAGGCGTGCCTTCCTTTCCCGAAGAGGATGTGGGTTGGTCCGCTGATGGTGACGAGACCGAGGGATGAGCGGCCCCCCATCAGGCTCGAGAGGGATGGATGCGATTGGCGCCAGAGCGTGGCGGCCGCGAGGCCGGCGACAACGAGGGCGGCGAACCAGAACCAGGAAGCGCGGGCCGAGGTGGATGGCCGAGGCTGAGGCGCCGGAGATGCAAACGGTGCCGCAGCGAGCGAGGCGAGGCCAGGTTCTGGTCGCGGAACATTCGGCAGGGATGCTGGAGGGCCGGTTTCCGGTAGATGAACGAACTGTACCGCGTACCTTCCGGCTGGAATGACAATACGAACCGCGTGGGAGATGCCCTCGCCGGTGTCGTAGATGTCCTGGAGGCGCTTGCGCAGGGTGTGAAACGTTACGCGGACGATGGTGTCGGTCTGCGGATCGAAGTCTGGCCTTCGTCCCAGGGCTTCGACGGCGATCGAATATTCCTTGATGTGGTCACCGCGCCCGGCGGCAGTTTCTTCGCAGACGTAACGCAAGACTTTGATCAGGTTCGCGGAACGACCGAGGGCACCGGATTCAAGCAGCCAGTCGAGCTCCGCACGCTCGGTGAGTTGCAACGCTTCGAACGTTACCGATGTACCCATTGCGGTGATTACGATAGCAGATCGCTTGCACGGTCGTGAAGGGGTCGCCGGCCTGGGGGTTGCCGGTAACCTGTTGCACGACGGCAATTTATCGCTCAACGACAGAGCCGGTGGCGGGCGGTGATCGCTCCCAGCCGACTGCACTAACAACCGCTAACAAATGTTAGCGGTTTATCGAGATGTCCTTGGATTCAGGAGGCTTCAGGCGATCTTCGTTGTTCGTCGAGTTACAAAGTCTGGAGCTAACCTGCTTTCACTCGCAATTCACAAGACAAGCAATCTTCCTGTCAATAGTGTGGCCTGCATACTCACATCCACTTACCGGGCCAGGCGATTGAGACGGGAAGCCACTGTCCTGCCGGGAGGGAATGTAGAGCGAGCATCACCCTTTGGAGGCAAGATGAGGACAGTTGGCCGCAAGAACCTTCTTCAATGTGCAAGACAGTTTTTCTTCCTGATCGGTATTTTGTTGCTATCGGCGAGCGTGTCGGCAATCTACGCGCAGCAGACTACCGGCTCCATCGTTGGAACGGTGAAGGATCAAAGCGGGGCCGTGGTGAGCACAGCGACCGTGAAGGCCACCAACGTGGCAACCGGATTCTCCCGGGCGGTGCCGACAAATGACCTTGGGGAGTACCGCATCGATTATCTTCCGGTCGGCAACTACACGGTCGAAGTGGTAGCGAAATCCTTCAAACGCTTCACGCAAGAGAATCTCGACCTGACCGTGGATCAAACGTTGACGCTCGAAGTCCCGTTATCGGTCGGTGCAGCGAGCGAGACCGTCACGGTCACCAGCGCGCCGCCTTCGATCAACACCTCAACCTCCGAACTGGGAAGAGTTGTGACCTCGCAGGAGATCCAGGGCCTGCCCCTGGTAAATCGCAACGCGTACGCCGAACTCTCGCTCACACCGGGCGTGATGGCCAACAGCAACAGTCCCACCACGAATCCCAGCGGGACCCCGAATTTTACCGTTGGATTGCCTTCTGCGGACGTGCAGATCAACGGCTCTCTCGACTCCGGCAATGGAACCGTCGCCTTTTATCTCGATGGCGGCAACAACATTACCGGTATGCGCAACTACGGGAATCCTGCTCCGAACCCGGCCGCGCTGGAGGAGTTCCGCGTAGAAACCAACTCCTTTAGGGCACAGTATGGCCAATTCTCCGGCGGCGTGGTCACGGTGGTTACTAAATCAGGAACCAACCAGTTTCATGGTGAGGTGTTTGAGTTCAACCGCAACACCGATTTCAACGCGTTCAGCTGGAATCCGGCACCCAACGCCTTTACCCATACCCTGGTGAAGAACCCGTATCACCGCAACAATTTTGGCGCGGCTTTCGGCGGTCCCATCAAGCGCGATCGATCCTTCTTCTTCTTTAGCTATGCCGGTCTGCGCCAGATACAGGGAGCAACGGTGTCAGGCGCTCTGACGCCGACGGCTGCCGAACGCGTGGGCGACTTTACTGGCGACACGTTCAAGGTTTACATGCCGGGGACCAAGACGCAGGTGGATGGAACGAACAGCAGCCCAAATTGCGCCACTCCCAAACTGAACTGCATGCCCACTAGCCTCCTTGACCCGACGGCTGCAAATTTCCTGAACGTCGCCAACAAGATTGGTGTGTCCATTCCGTTGCCTACGGGCGCAGCGGCACCATCGAGCGGCGGCGGTGCGTACATCGGCGTATACGACACCCCGACAGATTCAGACGAATACCTCGCCAAGTATGACCAAAACATCGCCAACGCGGACCATGTGACCGTCACCTACTTTTACGTCAACACCACGTCAACTCCCAGCGGAGCCGGCAACGTTAATTGGACTGGGGTTCAGTCCCATGCGGGTCAGACGAATGCCGTCGTGGCCGATGCTCACACCTTCAGCCCCAGCACGACGAACCAGGTCTGGCTTACGTTCACACGCGCGATGGGAGGACGCACACTTCTTCCTGTGACCGGCCCGGGCAATCAGACACTCGGCAGCTTCGGCTCGAACTTCACCATCCAGGGACCGGCGGGACTTCCCTATCTAAACATCAGCGGTGCCTTCAACACGGGGAACCCGAATGCCGGGCCGGTCACGGGTTCCGACAACTATGAACTGCGCGACGTGGTGAGCCTTACGAAGGGCAAACACAACCTTTCCGTAGGAGCCGAGTTCGCTCTCGACAAGACGATGTTTCTCGCAAATTTGAATAATTATGGCGATGTAACCTTCTCGACCTCTGCGCCCACCACTACGGGGAATGCGATTGCGGATTTTGTTGCCGGCCAAACCAGCGCATTTGAACAGGACTCGACGTATGTCACGCATCTGAGCACATGGCACTTCGCTGGCTTTGCGCAGGATAACTACCGCGTCACGCCGCGTTTCACGGCCAATCTCGGAATCCGTTGGGACATCGATACGCCTCCTGTCGATGCGCATAACAGGACGGCGTCCTTTGTTCCCTACCAACAATCCACGGTGACTCCGGCTGCGCCGGAAGGCCAGGTGTTTCCAGGGGACAAGGGAATCGGTCGCGGCATCATCAGCACGCAGTTCAACCACGTTTCGCCACGCGTTGGTTTTGCATTTGATCCGTTTGGTGACGGCAAGACCTCGATTCGCGCTGCCGCGGGCATCTTCTTCGGAACTCCGAGCGGCAACGAATGGAACCAGCCCGGCAACGCCGCGCCATTCTCCATTCGCAACGGGTTTGGTCCTACTCCATCGCTGACGAATGTTTATGGGGGACCGGCTTACAACTTTCCCAGCACCGCTGCGGGCGGCGGAATCTTCCCGTACACCTATACGCCGGCCGCTCCGAAGTTCTATCCGAACACCAGTATCGAAGCGATCGATCCGAATGTTAAATATTCGTCGGTCTACCAGTACAACGTGAGCGTGCAGCGGCAATTGCCGTACAAAATCAGCGCGACGATAGCGTATGTAGGGACGCTGGGCCGTCATCTGCAAACCTTCGTGGACGCCAACTATGCGCCGTATTCAACCGAGTTCGGGCCGCCCAGCACGGCAGCGTCGAGCACCGACCGTCGTCGTCAATACGACGCCGGCGCTCCCGGTACGCCTGGCACGCTGACTGGGATTACGGAGCTGATCTCAAACCAAAGCTCAAGCTATAACGGGCTGCAAATCTCGGCGACGAAAACGATGGCACACGGCTTCAGTCTCAGCGGATTCTATGTCTGGAGTCGCGCGCTGGAAAGCTCAA
>JBEKFF010000120.1:0-10431 GCA_050013455.1 Acidobacteriaceae bacterium
CCTCCGAGATCGAGCGCACCCTCGTCCGGCTGGCGCACGAGATCGTCGAGCGCAATAACGGCAGCGCCAACCTCGGCCTCATCGGCATCAAGCGCCGCGGCGTCCCTCTCGCCCAGCGCATCGCCAAGCTCATCGAGACCATCGAGAAGTCTCCCGTCGATACCGGCATCCTCGACATCAGCTTCTATCGCGACGACCTCTCCACCGCCGGCCCTCGCCCCGTCGTCGAAAAAGGCGACATCGGCTTCGACGTCAATGGCCGCGACATCATCCTGATGGACGACGTCCTCTACACGGGCCGCACCATCCGCGCTGCTCTTGATGCGTTGTTTGACCAGGGCCGCCCCAAGAGCGTCCAGCTGCTCGTCCTCATCGACCGCGGCCACCGCGAGCTTCCCATCGAAGCCCGCTTCATCGGCCGCACCATCCCCACCTCGCGCCGCGAGATCATCGAAGTCAAACTCCGCGAGATCGACAACGACGAACAGGTCATCCTGGTCGAGCTCGCCGACTAAATCTCCAGCATCAGCCACGCAGAGGGCCAACGGCCCGACATATACCAGCCTGGGGCGAAGCCCTAGGTAGAGCCCACCCAGGCAAGAAAGGGCCAAGGGCCCGACATACATTAAGGGGGGTCGAAGGCCCCCGCCCCAAGTCATCGCAAGGTCGAATCTCTGCGCCTTTCGCAATCCCCGTCGCATCTGTACTGGGAGCCAACCCCATGAGCGAAGAATCCCTCAACCAACTCGACAACGAGCTCGAAGCCAACACCGTCGAAGCCGTTCCCGTGCCTGCGCCCAACACCGGGGTCCCCGGACAGCTTGCTGGCGGGGGTGGAAACGCCCCTGAGCCTCTCAGCATGGGCGCGGTACTCCGCGTCGTCACTATGCGCCGCCTCTGGTACGCGCAGATCGTCTCCACCTTCGGCGACTTCCTCGCCCTCTTCGCGGTCATCACCTACATGACCTTCCGTCTGCACGCGACACCGCAGCAGGTCACCGGCATCCAGATCGCCTATCTCCTGCCCATCGCGCTCATCAGCGTCATCAGCGGCGTCTTCGTCGACCGCTGGCCGGTCAAAACGACCCTCGTCTCCAGCGACTTCCTCCGCGCAGGCCTCTGTCTTCTTCTCTTGCTGGTCCACACCGTCTATGGCTTCTACGCTGTGCTTGCCGCGATCAGCGTAATCTCCAGCTTCTTCGGTCCTGCGCAAGGTGTGGCCATCCGCTCGGCAGTGCCGTTGCATGGTCTGCGCTCCGCGAACGCGCTCATGCAGCAGGTCATGTTCATCCTGCGCATCATTGGTCCGTCCGTTGCGATCCTCCTGGTCGGCGCCTTCGGTGCGAAGATCTGCTACTGGCTCGACTCCGCCAGCTTCATCGCATCCGGCTCGCTCATCGCCTCCCTCGCCCTGATCGTTCCCCGCAAGACCCCGCCCGCTCCAGTCGACGGACAGCCCGTCCTCAAGGAAAAAACGGGTATCCCGCGCATCCTCGCCGACATGAAGGTCGGCGCCGGCTTCATCCTTAATCACGCAGGCCTTCTCTTCGTCATCGCCGCCCTGGCTGCCGGCATGTTTGTTCTGGGATGCTTCGGTCCGCTGATCGCCGTCTACGTCCGCGACGTCCTGCACGCGCTGACCAAGACGTACAGCATCGCCAGCGGCATGATCGGCGCCGGCCTGCTGGTTGGCGTCAATGCCCTCAACGCCTTCGCGAAAAAGATGAGCAACACCCTGCAGGTCTACCTTGGCCTCGGCGGCATCGCCCTTGGAACCCTTCTGCTGGCAGCCATCCCCACGGTCGCCACCACCATCCTTGGCTGCTTCCTCATCGGCTTCTCCACCGCCGGCATCATCGTTCCGTCACAAACACTCGTGCAGCAGGAGACGCCACCGGAACTCATGGGCCGCGTCGGTTCCACCCTGATGTCGGCCATCTTTACAGCGCAGATCCTCGGCCTGGTGCTCTCCGGCATCCTCGCGCAGCACACCAGCATCCGCGGCGTCTTCGGGCTTTGCACCGCGCTTCTCGTCGCACTCATCGTTGCCGGCAAGCTATGGATGGAGCCTGCCGCACATCCCGCCCTCACCTGATTACTTCTTCGAGAACGATCGCACCAGCACGACCATGTTCCACAAATCATCGTTCTTCGCCCGATCACCCTCTGCCGGCATCTGGCCGTCGCCGTTCTTGATGATGTAGAACAGCTCACCATCTGTCTTGGTCTGCAGAGCAGCGGGATCGCTCCAGTCCTTCAGATTCATCTTCAATTGCACGGCCAGATCGCCTTTTCCGTTGCCGTTGGCTCCATGACACATCAAGCAATCGTAGCCATACATCTTGGCCGCGTGTGCCTTGCCCTCGCTGGTTGGCTTTACCGGGTTCGTCATCTGCACCGCTTCGGGAGGAATCACCAACGCGACCGGCGCAGCCGCAGGTTGTTGCGCTGCTCCCGTGAAGAAAAACAGGGAAAACAGCAGATACGGAGGAAACATAGAACGCTCCTGTTGAGTAGCGCCCTAACTATACCCCTGGTTGGGGCCACCCGCCAGTTCAATACGTCCCCAGCCTCCCACCTTCAACCCCTCCCAGTCAGTGACTCCTATCACCTGCCCGCATCTCCCACCCGTCCTCCTACCCATCATTGCCTGCCGAATCAATCCTTCGATTCCGCAGCACGCGCGATCAACACCGCCGTATAAGCCGCCCCAAACCCGTTGTCGATATTCACCACCGTGACATTCGGGCTGCAGGAATTCAGCATCCCCAGCAGCGCCGTCGCGCCTCCAAACGACCCGCCGTATCCCACCGACGTCGGCACAGCGATCACCGGAACCCCCACCAATCCACCCACAACCGAAGGCAGCGCGCCCTCCATCCCCGCGCACACGATCACCACATTGGCCGCGGTCAGCTCGCTCCGCACCGCCAGCAGCCGATGCAGTCCCGCCACGCCCACGTCATACATCCGCGTCACCCGCGCACCAAACGTCTCCGCCGTCACCGCAGCCTCTTCCGCCACCGGCAGATCGCTCGTCCCAGCGCACACCACCGCAATGTGCCCCTTGCTCCCCTCCGACGCCGGCGTCTGCCGCAGACTCACCGTCCGCGCCGTCGCGTTGTGGACAGCCCCCGGATACGCACGCACCAGCGCCTCCGCCGTTCCCGGCTCGACGCGCGTCACCAGCACATCCACCCCATCCGCGCGCAGGCTTCCAAAGATCGCCAGGGTCTGCTCCTGCGTCTTGCCAGCAGCATAGATCACCTCCGGCAGCCCGCTGCGCAGACTGCGATGATGATCCACGCGCGCATGTCCCAAATCCTCAAACGGCAGCGACGCCAGCCGTTCCGCCGCGGCCGCAGGCGACAGCCCACCGCGCTCAACCTCGGAAAGAATCTTCAGCAAATCATTTCGCTTCATGAGATGACCTTACCCCCGACCTTCTCATCCTCGCTCGCTGTCCGCGCATACGCCGCAATCGCAGCCTGCTGCACCTGTTTCAGCGGAACATCGCAGCGCACCGCGGCGGCGCGGCAGTCTTCAAACTCAGGCGCCGCGTTCATCACTTCCCCATCGAGCTTCCCAATCTTCATCCGAATCTCCCCATACGGCGTCTGCACCGCAAGATGATGCCGCTCCAGGCAGCTCCGTTCGTCGCGCCGAATCCGCATCCCCAGCGTGCTGGTCTCGCGCAAAATCAATCGCTCTAACTTCTGCTGAGTTTTCTCGCTGCACAAAACCGTCAACAGCGTTCCCGGCCGGCCCTTCTTCATGATCACCGGCGTCAGCATCACATCCATCGCGCCCGCAGCTAGCGCCGACTCCGCCACCCATGCCAGCACCTGCGGCGACAAATCATCCAGCGCCGTCTCCAGCACCGTCACGGTATCCGCCTTCGTCTGCGCAGACTCCGCCTCGCCAATACTGATCCGCAGCGCATTCGGAAACCCCTTCGGATTGCGCGACCCCGCGCCATACCCGATCCGTTCCACGCTCATCGCCGGCTGCGCCCCGAAATTCGGATCCAGCGCCCGCACCAGTGCCGCGCCCGTAGGCGTCACCAACTCCTTCTGCACGTGCGCCGAATACGTCGGAAACCCGCGCAACAAATCCGCCGTCGCCGGAGCAGGCACCGGAAACGTCCCATGCGCGCACTCCACCATGCCGCCCCCGACATTCAGCGGCGAGCAATGCCACGCATCCACCTTCAGATACTCAATCCCCGCGCAGGCCGCAACAATATCGACAATCGCGTCGACCGCCCCCACCTCGTGAAAGTGAATCGCCTCAACATCCACGTTGTGAATCTTCGCCTCCGAAGCCCCCAGCAATTCAAACGTCCGAATCGCCCGGCTCTTCACACCCTCAGCCAGCGGCGCTCCCTGGATCAACTCGCGAATCACCGACAACGACCGTCCATGCACATGCTGATGCTCATGCGTATGTTCATGCTCATGCGTGTGTGGATGCTCGTGGTCGTGCGTATGCGTGCGTGGATGCTCGTGAGTGTGCGTATGCTCATGTTCGTGCGAATGAACGACCGCATGCGCATGATCGTGCACTGCATGCGACGCCGCGTCTTCCGCCAGAGATTCCCCCTCCATCACCCGCACCCGCGTACACGAAATCCCGCTTCGATCCACCGTCTCGATCTTCAGGCTCGCGCCCAGCTCCAGCGCCGACGTCGCCTGCTCCAGCACCTCCACCGGCACGCCGGCATCAATCAACGCACCGAGAAACATATCGCCGGCAATCCCGGCAAAGCATTCTAAATAAGCAATCCGCATGAACTCTCTTTCAATAGTGGAGCGACTTTTGTTGGATGCCCGAAATCCCGCCCAGGCATCATCCCTCGCGCCCTACCCAGCCTGGGCAATCGCCGTAACCGGCAGCACATCATTCATCGAGCCGGAACGATACCCCTGCGTATCCAGCGTGACATACAAAAATCCCGCGCCACGCACTGCCTCTGTCAAACGGTCCAGCGCCTCCAGCGTCAGGGCTCGCGGCAAATCTTCCCGCGCGATTTCAATCCGCGCAAGATTCCCATGGTGCCGCACGCGCACCTGCGCAAATCCAAGCGCATGCAACGCCTCCTCGGCCCTCTCCACCTGCGCAAGATTCTCCGCCGTCACCTCGCGCCCATACTCGATCCGCGAAGACAAACACGCACTCGCCGGCTTATCCGCAAGCGAAAGTCCAGCCTCGCGCGCCAGCGTCCGAATCTCCTGCTTGCTCAGCCCGGCATCGACCAGCGGCGCCAGCGCTCCATGCATCTCCGCCGCCCGCTGCCCCGGCCGAAACTCCCCGCGATCATCCAGGTTCATTCCATACGCCAGCCACTCAAACCCCAGCCGCCCGCGCGCCTCTTCCATCTGCGTAAACAGTTCGCTCTTGCAGTGAAAGCAGCGCTGCGCATCGTTGCGCGCATACTCCCGCTTCTCCAGTTCATGGGTCTGCAACACGCGCACAGGAATTCCATGCCGATCCGCGAACGCCATCGCATCCGCCAGCTCCTTGCGCGGCAGCGACGGCGAATCCGCAATCACCGCGAGCATCCGCCGCCCCAGCGCTTGATACGCCGCATACGCCAGGTACGCAGAATCCGTGCCCCCCGAATACGCCACCAGCAGCGATCCGAGCGACGCAAGATTCTGCTGCAGCAACTCCGATTTGTCCTTCAAATCCATCGTGGTCTCAGCCTTTGCTGCGATCAGTAAACCGGAAAAAGAGCGACTGCTTCGCCACCGGCGCCGCCAGCTCATTAATCGACGCCATCTGAGATGCCGAGAGCGGTGTGAAGGTGGCAGCCAGATGCACGTTCTCCTCCAGCTGCGCCACCGAGTCGCAGCCGATAATCACCGTGCTCACCGGGTGCGTCAGCGTGAAGTACATCGCCTCGCGCATATTGATCACGCCCGGCCGCGTAGCAATCGCCGACCCTTCCCACGAGTGACGCTGTGCGTCCAACGGCGGCGGCGTCCAGCTCGTAAGCAGCCGTCCACGCGCCGGCACCTTCATCCCGATAATTCCCATTTGTTTCTCAACCGCCAACGGCAGCAGCGCATCGGAAAAACTATAGATGTGCGAATCGGCAGCATTCAGTGCCAGCAGAATCGTGTCGAAGGGATGCCGGTTGATCGCATCCATCAGCGCATCGGGCCGATAGTGCCCCGTCACGCCGAGGAACCGCACCACCTTCTGCTCCTGCATCTCGATCAGCGCCTCCATGGCGCCGCCCTTCGCAAAAATCGCATCCACATCCTCGGGCAGCCCGACATCGTGCAACTGCCACAGGTCCACATGGTCCGTGTTCATCAGCTTCAGCGACTTCTCGATCATGCGCAGCGAACCCTCGCGCGTCCGCTCCTTCGTCTTCGTCGCCAGAAACGCCTCGTTACGACGCCCCTTCAGCGCCTGGCCGTAATACTGCTCGCTCCAGCGCTCAGGCCCGCCATAAATCGACGACGTGTCCAGGTAATTCACGCCCAGATCCAGCGCGCGCTCAATGATCGGCACCGCCACATCGAAATTATTTGCCTTCTCCAGCGCCGCCTGCCCGCCCAGGCTGAAGATGCCGACCTTGTAGCCGGTCTTTCCCAGGTTGCGCGTCGGCATCGCCGTCAGCGTCTTTGGATTATCCGGCAGCGCACCAAACTCTTTCGCCGCCTGTGCGTGGGCAGGCATTCCAGCCTGCGCCAACAAACCTGCAGCCAGCGCTCCACTCTTCTTTAGAAAACTGCGGCGATCTCCAGCATTCGACGAATTGGCCACGGGTCGTGCCTCCAGGGTGCAACTGACTCCCGATTCTAATCCAGCAACAGGATTCCTGGTTACCGCAGGCTGCCGTTAGGATCGACGGCGGCCACAGGAGTCTGTGTTGCCGGCAGCAGTTGCCGCACAGGTTCCGCAGGAGCCGGCTCCAAAGGCTCGGTCGTCTCCTGATCCCCAATATTAAAAACCGGCGTACCCTTTGGCAGCTTCAGTCGACCATCCACCAGGTACGCCACCACCACGCCCCCCGTCACCTCCGGCGCAAGAATCGTCAGCGGAATCAAATACTTCTTACTCTTCACCAGCGACTCCGTCACACCATCCACCGCGTGACTGCGCGGAATCGTCCCCGGCACCTGCGGAATCACGAAGGCGCTCATGTTCACGTCCGGATACTTCTGGCTGTACGCCACCAGCGACCGCGCCACCTGCTTCGGTGTCATCAGCCCAAAGTCCGCGATGAAGTTGCGGTGAACTGCATGCGGCATATAAATGTCCAACACCATGCGCGAAAAATCCGCGCAGTTATGAAACAGCAAGTTGAAGTGACCAACATTCTTGCGATCGTTGAAGATCGCCATGAACCGCTCATCCTCCTCGGCCGTGCTGTCCACCTGGAACCCATGCATCGTCCGGATGTACGACTCGCCCACCAACTCAGTCCACTCACCCTTGGGCCCTTCACCTTTCTTGTTATCCGGAGCCAGGTCCATCAGGTGCGCCCTGCGATACGCATCCTGCAACGCTGCAACCTGCGCCCGATCCGCAGTCGCTGGAATGTCATTGACATTATCGACGGCATACAGGTACCCGACCAGCGGCACCGCAATCCAGTCATAGCCGTCCACCTTGTGATACCGGCTGATGACAACGCCATACTCGCCCTCGTGGCAAGCGCGAAGCGACGTAGGCGAATCAGCGCAGACGTGATTCAAATAAATCGCAGCATGGCCCGTAGGATTCATCGCGCCGAATGCGCCGTAAGGCTCTTCCATCAACAACGCGACCGATGCGTGCGCCGTCCCAGCCGCCACCAGGAAGCATCCGACCATAGCCATCATCCGTTCGAGCGCCCGGTTCCCGCGCCACACCGTTGCCTTGGATTCGATCATGCTCATTAGGATGCAGAAGATGGTTGACGCGTGGCCGACAAAATCGCCTTCGCGCGCAACAGGCGCACCACAATTCAAAGAACTTAGCGTCTACCTGCGGGCCGATCGTAGAGCTCCCTCATCCGCCCGAAACGTTTCAGCGAACCCCGCCCCCACCACGGGGTTCGCCGAAGACCCGCTACGCGTTGTACGTGGACGACGACACGCGACCCCCATGCCCCGTCCAGTTGGTGTGGAAGAACTCGCCGCGCGGCTTGTCCGTCCGCTCATACGTATGCGCGCCAAAGAAGTCGCGCTGCGCCTGCAGCAGGTTCGCCGGCAATCTCGCCGTGCGGAACCCATCGTAAAACGCCAGCGCGGTCGAGAACGCCGGAGTCGGCACGCCCAACTCGATCGCCTTGATCAGCGCCTTCCGCCAGCTTCCCTGGTACTTGTTCAGCGCGCTGGAAAAGAACTGATCCAGCAGCAAATTCTCCAGGTTCGGATTCTTGTCGAACGCCGCCTTGATATCGCTCAGGAAGATGCTGCGGATGATGCAGCCGCCGCGCCACATCAGCGCGATGCCGCCCATGTTCAGCTTCCAGCCAAACTCCTTCTCGGCCGCGCGCAGCAGCATGTAACCCTGCGCATAGCTCACCATCTTCGAGCAGTACAGCGCCCGGCGCACCAGTTCAATGAACTCCGCGCGGTCGCCAACCGCGACCTTCTCCGCAGGCCCCTGCAACACCTTCGAAGCCTTCACACGGTCATCCTTCAGCGCCGACAGGCAACGTGCAAACACGCTCTCGCCAATCAGCGTCACCGGCATGCCCAGGTCCAGCGCAGAAATGGCCGTCCACTTGCCCGTACCCTTCTGTCCCGCCGTGTCCAGAATCTTGTCCACGATCGGCGTTCCATCCTCGTCCTTCTTCGCAAAGATGGTCGCGGAAATTTCGACAAGGTAGCTGTCCAGCTCGCCCTTGTTCCACTCCTTGAACACCTCGGCAAACTCATCGGCGCTCAAACCCAGCCCGTCTTTGAGCAGTTGGTACGCCTCGCAGATCAGCTGGATGTCGCCATACTCAATGCCGTTGTGCACCATCTTCACGTAGTGGCCTGCGCCATCTTCGCCTACCCAGTCGCAGCACGGCGTTCCATCTTCCACCTTGGCCGAAATCGCCTGGAAGATCTCCTTCACATGCGGCCACGCAGCAGCGTTCCCGCCCGGCATAATCGACGGACCAAACCGCGCACCCTCTTCACCACCGGAAACGCCTGTCCCGATAAACAGGATGCCCTTCTCCGCCAGGTCCTTCGTTCGCCGATTGGAGTCCGTGAACAGCGAATTGCCGCCGTCGATAATAATGTCGCCCTTGTCGAGGTACGGCAGAATCTGCTCAATCGTCTTGTCCACCACGTCGCCGGCCTTCACCATGATCATCACGCGGCGCGGGCTCTTCAACAGGCCGCACATCTCTTCGATCGAGTGCGCACCCACCACCTCGGTGCCCTTCGCTTCCTCGTTGATGAACTCATCCACCTTCGATACCGTGCGGTTGAATACCGCCACCTTGTATCCGTGATCGTTCATATTCAGAACAAGGTTCTGTCCCATGACTGCAAGCCCAATCAATCCAATGTCACAAGTTCCATTCGACATAAATCGTTCTCCATAATGAGATCAAGGCTCGACCTCGATCTGCTGATTCCTTCGCTGCCGTTTACCTTCGCTGCCGTTATAGCCGCGCTCGAACCTCGAGCGCCGCCTGGGAGTACAACTGAATTCAATTCGTCCGCGACCCCACTTATTATCATATCCGCCGTATCACGATCTACGTGACGCCAGACACAGCGCGATTTCGCCCCTGCCCTCAAGAATCGAAGAAACCCACGGTCTGTCCTCAGGAAATGCGCGCCAGCGCCCGTCGCCACCACGCCCGCCGCGTCCCGCAGCGTCCTCATGGTACGGTTTTGTAGACGTGCTGCTCCAACCGCCCCCGGAGCATCACACCCTCAAGGCAATTCGATGCGCCCGTCTCTTCGTTCCCTCTTCAACGACCAACCCGGCAACACCCGCGCCAAGATCATCGCGATCTACGCCATCCTGGCCGTCTTCAATCTCGGCGCCTGGGCATGGGCCGTCATCGCCTTCCACCGCTTTCCCGTGCTTCTCGGCACCGCCTTCCTCGCCTACAGCTTCGGCCTCCGTCACGCAGTCGACGCCGACCACATCGCCGCCATCGACAACGTCACCCGCAAGCTGATGCAGGAAGGCAAGCGCCCCGTCGCCGTAGGCTTCCTGTTCTCCCTGGGTCACTCGACCATCGTCGTCGTAGGGTCTATAGCGATAGCGGCAACCGCCCTCGCCCTCCAACACCGCATCGACCGCATCCGCGACATCGGCAGCATTGTCGGCACGCTCGTCTCCACGCTCTTCCTCTTCGCCATCGCCATCGTCAACCTCATCATCCTGCGCGCCGTCTATCGCACCTTCCAGTCCGTTCGCCGCGGCGAGCCCTACGTCGACGAAGACTTCGACCTCCTCCTCGGCAGCCGCGGCTTC
>JBEKFF010000121.1:0-10375 GCA_050013455.1 Acidobacteriaceae bacterium
CCGATACTCCATTCTGAACGGCTCCCGCCGATCAAATGCCTGGGTATAGGTCTCCAAGCACTGTCCTAGGTCGTCAGGGTGAACCCCGTCCGTCCAGCCGTAACCGAGTTCGGCCGACAGTGGCCTTCCCGTGAAGTCGAGCCACCGCTTATTGAAGTAGGTGCAGAGCTTGTCGGTGCCGGCCATCCAGATGAGCACGGGGGCGGCATGTGACATCAGGCGGAAGCGCTCCTCGCTTTCTCGCAGCGCGAATTCCGTTTCTTTGCGTTCCGTGATGTCGACCCCGATTCCGAGCGCGCGCGGCAGATTGCCATTGGCGGGGAAGTAGAATTTCCCGCTGTCAGAAAGCCAGCGTATGGCGCCATCGGTCCGCACCACGCGATATTCCGCTTGATACTCCCCTCGGGCCTGGATGGCATCTGCGATGATCTTCGATACGCGCTCGCGGTCGTCCGAGTGCACGCGCTCCATAAATTCGCCATCGCGGGCGAGGTAAGGATCCTCGCGAATTCCAAAGGTCGGCTCCAGGTGACCAAACCAAATGCTCTGTCCGTTGGCAAGATCCCAGTCCCACCCCATGGATTTACCCGATCTCATCGCCAGACGAAGCCTGTCGTGGGCTACGGCGACATCAGAAGTAAATTCGCGGTTGGCAAGATAATGCTCGGCAAAGGCGCGGCAGCGAGAAGCAGTCCTGCCACCATCACCACGAGCAGACGAATCTCATGGGTTCCAATCGATTCACCCGTGCGAAACAGTTCCCACATGCCAACAACCGGAACTGCAAGCACCGCGAGCATTGCCAGTACAGAACTGTAGGTGGTGTTGGTCGTATCCAACACCACCGCGTCATTCAGTTGCGAGCGCAGCCTGTTGCCCTCAAGTCCTATCCAGAAAAACCAAAAGA
Organism: Acidobacteriaceae bacterium; assembly: GCA_050013455.1. Taxonomy (GTDB): domain Bacteria; phylum Acidobacteriota; class Terriglobia; order Terriglobales; family Acidobacteriaceae; genus Granulicella. Next base: position 908 of record JBEKFF010000121.1, read on the forward strand.
TGGAGGCCGTGAATGCCAACGCGGCGAGAGCACTGATGACCGGATACTTCGCGCCCGTCAGATCGCCGGAAGAATCTTTCAACGCCCAAAAAAAGTTTGCGGCCAGAGAAGCGCAGGTATACAGGGCTGAGCCGCCCCACAGGTGCAGGTAGATACGCTTCCAGGGAGATTGCGACCGGAAGATCAGCCTGCCGAGAATGGCAAGGAGAAACGCGTTCTCAACAAAATAGATGGCCTCAAAACGCAGCAGCATCGCCGTTGCCTGGTTCTGGTATTGATACGGGAACAGGTAGAAGGCATAGGCGAAAACCCAGACAAAGAGCAGGAGAAAAAAGTTCAACGTCGCTCGATACGGTCTCCGGCTGGGTAACTTCAAGTGAGGACGGGAGGCCACCGCTGCGATCATCAAGACGATGTGCAGAAATAATGGAGTGTTGGCGAAGACGAACGACGGAATCCTGTCATGAAACACTCCACGGTTGAGCCATCCGATAGAAACCAGCGCCCACACGCCAAAGGCCGCTGCAAGGAATGCCCAGAATAACCGCGCAGCCTGCCTGCTCCGCACCGCATTGCGGAAGGCCACTCCGCTGGCCAGGAGCAGCAAAACGAGATAGCTGATGTCGTAGTATGCGACCAGCGCAGAACCGTGCCGGAGAGTCAGCGCGACGATCGCCTGGGTCGCCAGAAGAGCTGCTCCCACAGCCAACCACGAATTGAACCAACGTCCGAGTCCTCGAGGAAACGATGTGTCCCGCATACTTCTCCTGGACAACGGTTCGACTATGCTGTGCGTAACTTGTCGCCAACTCTAGCACGGTCCGAGATTCGTTGTCGGGGTCGCAGTAGCAAAGGCGGTCTGTCTTGAGCATCCCTGATGCACGCGAAACGGCGTCTTCGGCAACGTCAACCTGTTGGACTAACTTTCCGGAAACGTGATGCGCTTCCTATCCTCGACAGATGCTGCTGTAGCCTCGCTGTCTCCCGGCCATGTATAACCATTTGAAACTCCGATCATTGTGTCGAGGGAGGCTTTTGCATGGCTGAAGGTGGAAACGCAAACATCGAAATCGCACATCATCTTAGCGCGCACCACGAGTCGTCTACGGAACACAGGATCCTGGAGACAGTTGAGGCGGTTGTGCTGGCTATCGTTGCCATCCTCACGGCCTGGAGCGGCTATCAGGCTGCACTCTGGAATGGGCATCAGGCCGAACTGTATAGCATCGCCGGAAAACTGCGAGTGCAGGCCGAGGGAGCCACAACCACCGCCAACCAGGAGCGCCTTTACAACTCCGCAACCGTGGCCGAGTGGCTGAAGGCCGAGGCGCAAGGGCAAGTGAAGCTTGCGGACCTCTTCGAACGGCGTCTGCTTCCGGAGTTCCGTCCAGCCTTTGAAGCATGGAAGCAGACCGACCCGCTCACGAATCCCAACGCACCCGCAGGCCCTCAGCTCATGACTGCATTTCATGTGTCCAAAGTAGATGAGGCTGCCAAATTGAACGAGCAGGCGGAATCAACCTTTGAGCAGGGGAACGTTGCGCGCGAGCACTCAGACCAATACGTGCGCGTCACCGTAACGCTCGCCACGTTGCTCCTCCTGACATCCATCGGGCAGCGTTTCAAAGTGCACGCTGTGCGGGTCGGACTCGCGGTGGTGGTTTCGCTCCTGCTGTGTGTTCCGATCTACCGCGTCCTCACGCTTCCGCGAGTGGTCGCCACACCCGCGACCTCGAGCACGGGCAACTAGGCGAGGGCGAGCCTGACGCCGCTCCATGCGGTTCGGGTGTTACTCCATTCGCTCAGCCTGACCGCGGGATGCAAGCTCTGTCATTTTTGCCAGTTGTCAGTGACAGGGGCAAAGGACTAGATTCGCTGCACGCCTGGACTTCGACAGGGTAAGGACGTCGACGTTCAAGCAGCAGCTAACACCTGACCTCTGCCACTCCCCACAGAGACGGACGCGGGTGTATCCCCAAAGCGTCTCCCTACGAAACACCTTTGAGCGGGTTCGTTCGTTTCCTCCGCCCTTCCGATGTCAACGGACGACAACCGAATTTTTAGGAGCATGGATGAAAACTTTATTGGTGTTGCTGGCCCTCGCGGTATCGGCGTCGGGCGCCTATGGGCAAAACTGTACCAAGAACCTGCGGGGTGAGACGATTTGCAGTAATGGCCAGACTGCGGCAGCGTACAACCCGCACACGGGTAACGCGGCCGTCGCGCAGAAGAATCCGAATGGAACGACGACCACGCAAACCCGCTATGGCGGCACAGCTACGACCAAGAACGGGAGCGGGACGGCGCACAACGCCAATAGCGCCGCCGCCTATAACTCGAGGACAGGGAATGGTGCTGCTGCGCACACGAATTCCAACGGTGTGACCACTACAAAAACCACGAACGGTGGAGAAGCAAAAACAAAGAATGGAATGGGGGTTGCGTCAGGCCCGGGCGGCACAAATTGCGCCAAAGGAAAGAATCATCAGGGTTGCACCACAAAATAAGTTCGGCGCATGAGGAAGGATTTCTGGCGGGCGCTAAGCCAGGGCGAGATTGAGATTGCTGATGGCTTCGTCGATCTCCTGCGTGTTCTTGAAGCCAACCGTCACTGCGTCCACGCCGGCGTTGCGGAAGGCAAACCGCATCGCTGCCTGGCGGTCCTCGCGACGCGTAAAACTTCCCGCGCCTACGAGCTTCATGCTGACCACGCCCATGCCCTGGCTGTGCACCTGCTTCACGTGATCGACGACCTCGGACACGTTGGACGGGTTGTTGTTGTCTGCGCCGGATGGGCCATCCATGCGGGTTCCGTTGTGGTTCATGCGGATCATCGCAACCTCTAGCCAGTCGTTGTTGGGCATCTGGCGCAAGGCAGGCAGGCCATGCACTGAGGCGCCGCGTGCGACGATGGTCTTCTTCGCCTGGGCCTCGAGAATTGCGTCCTGCCAGTGTTTTGTGTCGCTCACCCAATCCGCGTTGTGCTGCCAGTGGAGCAGCATGATGTCGAAGTATTCTGTCTGCGAGGTGCGGCGCATGTCGTCGAAGCGCTTGCGCGGGTCGGCTCCTGGATCGGTGGTGACCTTGGTCATGAGCTGATAGCTCTCACGCGGAAACGGCTTCAAGGCTTCGCCGAGCATGGCGGGCGTGACGTAGGCTTCGGCGGTCTCGAAGAACCGAATGCCGCGGTCGTAGGCGTAGTGAATGAGGCGGTTGAACTCCTGCTGGCCGAGTGCGGCTTGCACGTAGCCGTTGTCGGTGCCGGTGCCAAAAGCGAGGCGGCTTACCTTCACGCCACACTTGCCCAGGGTGACTGTATCGGTGGCGGAACGCGGGGCTGCATGCAGGGAGGAGGTGCCGACACTGGCGAGGGTTCCAGCAGCGATCGAGGTCTTGAGAAAGTCGCGACGGGTAAACGGGCTCATGGTGGGTCTCCGTTTGAGGCAGAAGGCGTCTGCCATTTCAAAGATGGTAGCACTGTGCGCCGGGAGGTTCGCAGCAGGGCAGAGTGCGTGTTGTGTCGGCTCGGGCGGATCGGATCCGACGCTGGAGTAGCCGAGCGTGTTGCTGTTAGTTTTACCAGTGTTTCGAGGCGTTGCAATCCGATAGTGTAGGTCTTTTGAATATTGAGACGGACAGAGCAAAATATGGGTAAGCGCACATGACATGCAGCGATCCACTTCCTTCGTGGAATGAAGGTTCGACGAAAAAGAGCATCCTCGACTTTGTACGCGGGGTGACCACGGCGGGCGGGTCTGCCTTCGTAAGACCTGAAGAGCGGATCGCGGTGTTCGATAACGATGGGACGTTATGGAGCGAGCAACCCTTTTATTTCCAGCTCTCGTTTGTGTTCGATCGCCTGAAGGCGATGGCGCCGGAACATCCGGAGTGGAAGGACAACCCACTCTATACGGCGGTGCTGGCGGGAGATATGAAGGCCGTGGCTGCGGGAGGCGTGAAGGGATTGCTGGAGGTTGCGATGATTACCCACGCCGGCATGACCACGGAAGAGTTTGCGAAGATTGTCGCGGACTGGATGGAAAGCGCCCGGCATCCCAAGTTCGGTTGTAGCTATACCGACGTAATTTTCCAGCCGATGCTGGAACTGTTGGCGTACCTGCGCGCCAATCTTTTCAAAACGTTTATTGTTTCGGGCGGCGGCGTTGAATTTATGCGCGTCTTTGCGGAAAGGATTTACGGGATTCCGCCGGAGCAGGTGATTGGCAGTTGCATCGAAACCAAGTTCGAGATGGTGGATGGCGTCCCGGTGCTGACCCGGCTGCCGGAGCTGAATTTCATGGACGACACTGTTGGCAAGCCGGTGGGGATCAACCGGCATATTGGACGGCGGCCTATCGCTGCGTTCGGCAACTCTGACGGCGATCTGCAGATGCTGCAGTGGACGACTGCCGGACCGGGCTCTCGATTTGCGTTGCTGGTACATCACACGGATCCGGTCCGCGAGTACGCCTATGACTCATCGCCCTTTGGGAAACTGGACGTGGCGTTGACGGAGGCCGCGGCGAAGGGTTGGACGGTGGTGGACATGAAGAACGACTGGAACCAGGTCTTCGCGTTCGAGGCCGATGAATAGGTTTTTGTTGCGCGATGTCCGGGGAGGATTGCATGGCGGATGACGGATCGGTCACACCCAGCACGCTGCAGAACCCCATCACAGCTGTCGACATTGTGCTGGAGCCGGACGCAACGATGATCCAGAAGGCGCAGGCAGCGAATGCCGGGCTGCTGAAGAACTTTCCCAAAGGCTATTCGCTGGGCGACGAACACGCGCCGCACATGTCGGTGATCGGGGGATATTTTCACACGGAGAACCTGGACGAGGTATTCGCCGGAGCAAGCAAGGTTCTGGCCAGCGAGAAGGTGATGAGCTGGAAGTTGACGGCGTTCAAGTACTACTACATCCCGCTGAAAGAGATTGGGCTGGGAGGAATTCTGGTGGAGCCGACTGCAGATTTGATCCGGCTGCAGGGCGAGTTGTTCGATGCGATTGGTAAATATTTTGCGCCGGGCAGTTCCGGCACGGCTGCCGCGTTCGCTACCACAGCGGCGGACCCCGAAATTAATCAGGCGACCATCGATGCCGTGGCAAACTACTTCGCCACGCACAGGGGAGAGCATTACAGCCCACACGTCACCATCGGCGTTGGCACGATTGCTTATCTGGATGCCTTGCTCGCGGCTCCGTTTCCTACCTTCACGTTTTCGGCAGCGGGAGCTTCGGCGTACCAGTTCGGCAACTTCGGAACGGCGGCGAGACTGCTTCACTCCTTCAAGCTGACGCAGTGAGCAGGCTGAGAGCGGGCGTTCCAGCCGCAATTATTCCAGGGGCTCGGGGCCTTGCTCGGATGGATGAACTGGGTGAGAGGTTTTGGGGCGATAGGAAGCGACAAGACGTGCAATCACCACTGCGAGATAGAACATGCCGGTGACGTTCTCGAACGCGGCTACCAGTCGAATGTAACTGTTGACGGGGAGGATGCCGCCATAGGCGACGCCACTGAGCGTAATCATGCTGAAGTAAAGGAAGGTTGAACTCTGGCCATAGGCGATCGGCTGATTGAACGCATTGGGAACGAAGTGGTCGAGGACCCAATAGAGTTGCGAGAAGGCGATGGCGATGAAGAGATAACTGATGATGGCTTCGGAGATGACGCTGCGGGTTACTTTGGCGATGGACCCGAAGCGTCGCAGCAGGCCCCAGACGACCGCGAGGGAGAGAGCCAAACCGGCGAGGGGCGAGAGGTGGGCGTAGGCGCGAGTGGGGTCTCCGAAGGCGTCGAGAAAGCGCGTGATGACCCACACGACGCCGAGAGGGACAACCACCTTGCGGACGATTTGACGGTCGGCGAGGTAGTGCGCGCCCGCGATCAACAGCAGCAACTGGAGGAAGGCGATCACGCCCGCGAGGTGCCGGCTCTGGTCAATGATCGGCGAGGCAAGCATCACCGCGACGAGGCTGGCGAGTAGCAGCTCGGAGCGATATTTCGCAATCACGACTCGGATGGATCGCTTCATGGCTGATTCCAGATTGTCTCATTGCGAGGCGGGTGGACGCGTGCGTGATGTGGCGTGCGGGCTTGTTTCATGGGCTGGTGCGCTCAGCTCGCCAGGGGGCCTTGCGACCGTGGACGCCGTAGAGGCCGGACATGCCCTCGGGTGTGATCTGGCCGCGGAAGGTGAGGACGTCGCGTGTGTCGGTGCTGAATTCGATGTGGTTGCCGTTGATCCATCCCTGGAACTTGCCGTGCTGATGCGGACCGTGGAAGATGCCTGAGATGATGTTGCCGTTCTGCGTGACTTCAATCGTCTTGAGCGAACTGCCGAGCTTATCGACGTTGTAGGCGTAGATGGTCCAGTTGCCGGCGATGTTGGGGCCTGGGCGCAAGTCCTGGGCGGTTGACTTTACGGCGGTAAGAGCGAGCAGGGTGAGGATCGAGAGGAAGAGCAGGGTGATGCGGTTGCGGTTCATCACTGGATATCCTTTGCCTTGGGGAATGGCTGCGCGTTTCTGAAGGTAAACCTGATCAGGGTGCGATTTCGCCCAATCTACACTGCTATCAAGGTGTTCCACAACAGAAAAGCTGTTTCTTTCTGAGGGCGAAGATAGTGGCAAAGCGCGGATGGTTCCGTCGAGGGCGCGGGTAGGGAAGGTAACGTTTCAGCCTGTGTGACCAACGTCACGGCAACATCGACAATCCTGCTTAGAGTTAGGATTGTGGTCGCAGGTATTGCGAGCCCTCTGTGATCCTGCCGGACGTGCCTGACACCACCTTGGAAGCGACGAGGAGGTTTGTATGCTCATTGAAGAGTTGGGAAAAGAGCAGTGTGAAGAGTTGCTCGGACACGTGGGCTTGTGGCGTCTTGCGTGCTCGTTTGAAAATCAGCCATATCTTTTGCCGGTCTACCTTGCGTATGCAGCGGGGGCGCTGTACGGATTTGCCACCATGGGACAGAAGATCGATTGGATGCGCGCGAATCCGCGGGTGTGTGTGGAGACGGATGAAGTGCGTAGTCAGACCGATTGGTGGAGTGTCCTGATCCAGGGACGATTTGAAGAGTTTCCGGATACCGGGTCTTATGCCGTGAGGAGGCAGGAGGCACAGGCTTTGCTTGAAAAGGAGACGCCGCTATGGTGGAAGGTTGGCGTGGAGGCAGCGCAGACTCGTCAGCGATTTGATCGGAATCACGCAATATTCTTTTGCATCCATGTCGACCAGATGACGGGCCGCAAGGCGCTTCCGGATCCTGCTTAGAGCTTCGGCGGGCCGGCGGTGGAGGCTGGTTGATCCGCGGCGGGTGGGGTGACCTATGATGGCTAAGCGGGACCCCGCCGAAAGGAAGCGCTCGAACAGGTGACGGCAACTTTTTGCGCGGCAGGCGTCGTGGTGCTATTGGATGTGTGCGTGGGCGCTCGCTATTGCGTGAAGCTGATCCGCAAGGAGGCGCATCCGCGGATGGCGACGTGGCTGATCTTTGAGCTTGGGGTAGTGATGAGTTTGGTTGCGTATTTCGCGTCGCGCGACCATAGTTTGGTGAAGGCCGCGCTGAATTTGACGGACTTCGTTGTGGTCACGCTCATTATTGCGGCGCTGTTTTTTGAGCAGCGGGGCGAGAAGATTTTGTTCACGAGGAATGAGCGGGTGTGCCTGCTGATCGCAGGCATAACGGTGGTCGCGTGGATGATTACCAAGACCGCGTGGATTGGCTTTGTGGGATTCCAGGTGGTGATGACGGTGGCGTATCTGCCGACCATTGAGAGCATGTGGCAATGGAAGCCCGGCAGGTCTCCGGAGCCGGTCGAGACGTGGGGGATCAATGCTGTGGCTGCGCTGATCGGCGTGGTGCTCGACGTGACTGGCAGCCACGATTATGTTGCGATGCTCTATCCGCTGAGGGCGTTTTTGCTTTGCGTGATGATCGTGGTGCTGGTGGCGAGGTGGGAGAGGAAGAGTAGGGCGCGTCGCGGCGGTGAGGGCTAGGGGGTGAAGCCGAAGAGGTTGAGGAGGGTGGCGGTGGCCTGGTGGGCGTCGGTGGTTTTGAAGTCGGGGGAGAGGCGGCGGGGAGTGGTTTTGGGGGCGGAGGGGCCGAGGGTTTGGTGGATGATGTCGTCGGTGATGTGGGGGTTGCTGGGGCCGATGAGGAGGAAGTCGACGGACTCGGAGCGGAGGAGGGTTTTGGCATCGCGGAGCAGGCCGATGGAGCGGATGTCGAAGCCGTGCTGGGAGAGGATGGTGCGGACGAAGGCGCAGAGGTCGGGCGAACTGTCGATGAGGAGGACGCGGCGGCCGTGCTGCTGTTGGGGCTTCGCGGGGGTGGTGGATTTCTGGAAGGAGCTTAGGGCATCGGTGTCGGTGGGGTAGGAGCGGAGGACGGTGGTGAGCATGGTGTGGTCGAGGAGGCTGGCTACGAAGGGCGAGGGGTCGGAGAGGCGGAGGTCGCCGCCGCGCTTGCGGAGAGCGGCCATGTGGCGGACGATGAGGCCGAGGCCCATGCTGTCGAGGCGATGGACTTTGGCGAGGTTGAGGATGATCTTGGCGGTCGCGTGGGAGCAGCGCTCGAGCTGGGCTTCGAGGGCGGTGGCTTCGGGGCCGAGGGTGATGGCGCCGTCGCAGTGGAGGACGTAGATGTTGTCGGTGAATTTGGTGGAGAGGTTGAGGGGCATCGTGCGCTCGGGAGTGGAATGCCTTGAATGATACTTCAGGGGATGGGGACCTGGGTTTGGAGGCGTTCGTCGTAGGGTGAGCCGAGGGCTGGGGAGATGATGGTGCGGAATTTCAGGGTGTAGGCGGCGGTGACGTGGGCGTTGTAGGCGGCGCGGTTGCGGAGGGTTTCGATGAGGGTGTAGTGGTTGGGCGCGCTGATTTTTTGGAAGAGCTCGATGTGGAGGAGGTTGGGGTCGTGGGAGGCGTGGGCGACGTAGGCGGTGAGGGCAGGGACGGCGTCGGTGTGGTTGGGCATGAAGTCGATGTGGGTTACGGCGGTGATGGGCTGGTTGGGGGCCTGCGCCGGGGCGATGGTGGCGGCGAAGGCGAGGGCGGCGAGCAAGAGGTGGGCGCGGAGTCGCATGGATTAATTGACGGTGTCGTGACGGGTGTGGTGGCGGGGGTGGGTACCCCCCTCCCCCTCACCCCTGTGGGAGTGAAAATGACGGCTAAGCGTATGAAACTGCGGTGGTTAGGTGGCAACATACCCCCTCCCCTCAGGAGCGAAAAGGGGGTCTAACTGTTGCAACTGCTTGGGTTAGGTTGCGACATACCCCGTTCTAAAGGACTTAGCTGGCACTTGGAAGGAGGGCCGGCTTGGGGGCGCTGATTTGTTTTGGGGGCTATCTCTATTGTAGTTGGTGGGTGGGGGTAACTATGCCAGGTTTTGGAAATATAAATCGCCAGTGGGCATACGGGTTTTGTGGGTTTTGGGTGGTTGAGGGGGCTTGACAGGTCCTGCGGT
>JBEKFF010000122.1:0-10347 GCA_050013455.1 Acidobacteriaceae bacterium
GCCAAGGTCCAGCGGATGGCCAGCCGAGTTTCCGCCGACAGCCAGGCTCGCGGCTGCCAGCTTTCCGGCGCTACGGGCCGATTTCGTTTTCGAACTTTTCTTTCGTATGGGCACACCGCAGTATATCGCCGCAGCCACGCGAACCATGCGGGGAACCCTTTGTGCAGCTTCGCACAGCGGACACGCGCAGGCTACGCTATCCTTCTTTTACGCGTAGATTTGAACTCCGAACCGCATCCCTGACGTTTGAAGCGACCTTGAAACCAATTCTCCAGCAGCCGATCTTCCAGCAAGCAGCGCACCTGATCCGCGAGCAGGATCCGCGGATTGTTGGGGGCATTGCCGGCGCGATTGTGCTCGCTGCTGGCGGTACGTGGTGGTACATCCGGGCGCATCGGCTCTCAGCGGAGGAGATTGAGCGCCGCCGCCGCGAAGAGCTTGCGCTCAGCGGCCGCATCACCGACGGCGTGATCCTGGACGCGCGCACGCTGGGCAACGAGGACAGCGTTTCGCCGACGCCGGAGGTGCTGGTGTACAGCTACAGCCTGGCGGGGCTGGTTTATAACTGCGCGCAGGATGTGTCGACGCTGCCGAATGAGGTGGTGGGGTTTCGCCTCGACCAGCCGGTGCAGGTGCGGTATGACCCGCGCAATCCGGGGAACAGCATTATTGTGTCGGAGACGTGGACCGGACTCTGGCTGCGCCCCGACTCAACTAGCCGCAAGTAGTTGAGACAAGGCGAAGCCAGAACAGGCCCGTCCACTGTGAGCCGCCACGCGTACCTCCTACACTGCTGGGCCCGCGGGCACGCGCGGCGACTCAGCACAGATAGGATGCGGAGGGTTGGGGGCTGGCTGTCCGTGGGCCCTCTACTCTCATTTGGGCCAGCGGCAATTTGGTTGCCTCCAATGAGCAATTGTTGAACCCCCCGGGTCCTGAAACCACGTCAGACGTGCCAGCGAGCGATTGCCCGGGTTGAACGCGGTGATTTGTTCCGCGTAGGATTTCCGTGCATTTCATTCGACGGACGCTGACGAGGTTTCCCTGATGATGAGAAACAAAGTGTTGATGTGTCTGGTTGGCGCTGCGGCGCTCGCGTCCAGTCTCTGCGCGGCGTCCGTGCCCGCTCCCGCCCCCAGCTTCACCATCTCCGCCGGCAATGTCACTATGCCGTCGAGCGGCATGGTGTCCATCCCGTTCACGCTCACCTCGGTGAATGGGTTCGTGGGGTCGGTTGCCATTCAGTGTGTTCCCCCGACGGTGTCTGCTGGAGTCAAAGCGCCCTTCTGCGAGGACTATGGCCCGGTCCAGGCTTACCCGCTGACCGCGGGTGGAACAGCGACAGGAACGTTCGCGATTGTGGCGATTCCACCGAAGTTGGTGCCGGTGGTAAGTGGGCGGAATCGCGTGCGACCTTCCGGAGGGGCGAGCTGGGCACTGGCAGGCGTTCTGCTGCTGGGGATCGGGTTGCAGCGAAAGAGAACGCGTCGATTCGCGCGCGTGTTGCTGGCAATCGGCGTGATGGGGGTGACGGGGATGAGCGTTTCCGGATGCGGCGGTCCTCCAACACTGACGCCGGGAGCGTATGTTTTCACGGTCAATGCGAACTCCGTTTTGGGCACTCTCGGCCTTTCCGCGAGCGCGACCTCTACCGTGACGGTGCCAGCGGGAATTGTGACGAGTACGAGCGATTAGCCGAGACGCGTTGCGGTTTGGCTGGCTGCGCCGCACAACCGATCGGGGAGCTTTCAGCGCAACGGAGTCCATATACCCGGTGCCTGCGTCCAATCAGACATGAGTGAAAGTACGAATGTTCCGTTGTCGACTGTGAGCCTTGGTTCTACCGGTGTGCGTGTCTCCCCGATCTGCCTGGGCATGATGACCTATGGCGCCAAGAGCTGGCGCGAGTGGGTGCTGGAAGAAGAGGATGCGCGGCCATTTGTTCAACGAGCGGTTGAAGCTGGTATTAACTTCTTTGATACCGCCGACGTCTACTCGCTGGGTGAGAGCGAGCGCATCACCGGCAAGCTCCTGCGTGAGTTCCAGCCGCGCCGGGAAGAGCTGGTGATTGCCACCAAGGTGTTCAACCCGATGAGCGATTCCGCCAATGACCGCGGGCTCTCGCGCAAGCACATCATGGCGTCCATCGATGCCAGCCTGAAGCGGCTGGGCGTGGACTATGTGGACCTCTACCAGACTCACCGCTTCGACAAGAACACGCCGATTGAAGAGACCTGCGAGGCGTTGAGCGACGTGGTGAAGGCCGGCAAGGCGCTCTATCTGGGCGGGTCGAGCATGTATGCGTGGCAGTTCCAGAAGATGCTGAATTTTCAGGCGGCGAACGGGCTGGCGCGCTTTGTGACGATGCAGAATCACTACAACCTGGTGTATCGCGAGGAAGAGCGCGAGATGATCCCGCTGTGCCTCGATCAGAAGATCGGCTGCATTCCGTGGAGCCCGCTGGCACGCGGATTTTTGACCGGCAGCCGTAAGCGCGGCGACGGTAAGAGTGAGACGTTGCGTGCGCGCACCGACGACTTCGGCCACGGTCTTTACTATCGCGAAACTGACTTCGATATCGTCGACCGTGTATTGGAACTCGCAGCGCAGCGCAACGTGAAGCCGGCGCAGATTGCGTTGGCGTGGGTGATGTCCAAGCCCGGCGTTTCCTCGCCCATTATTGGAGCCAGCAAACTTTACCAGCTCGAAGATGCGCTTCAGGCCGTGGAACTCAAGCTCACGCCGGAGGAGATCAAGCGGTTGGAGGAGCAGTATGAGGCGCATCCCATCCTCGGCCACAGTTACTAGCTGCGGTTACTTAAGCAGCCCTTGGCGCGAACATCGACCTCACGCACCGTCCGCAGTGCATCCAACCCCGGAGTCCGTTATGCTCTGCGGATAGGCCAGCTTCTACCGGGTGCAACATGCCCTACACGGGCCCAGTATTCATGGCAGCTCTTATGAGAACGACCGAACCGCACCATCCATGGATCGCGATCGCCGCGGTCTGTCTCGGTGTTTGCCTGATGCTGGGCGCGCTTCCTGTCGCCGCCCAGATGCCCACCCAGGCGACCCTCCGCACGCTGAACGGGGTTGTCACCGACACCAACCATGAGCCGGTTCGCGGCGCCGTGGTGGAGTTGCGCAACGAGAGCTCGCATGCGCTGATGACGTACATCACCGAGGCCAATGGGGCCTACAGCTTCAAGCGGCTCGACGGCAACACGGATTACGTGGTCTGGGTTGTGTTTCGCGGAAGCCACTCGCCCAGCCATACGATCAGCAAGTTTGACAGCCATATGGCCAAGGTCATCAACTTCACGATTCGAACCTACTGAGTGCCGGGGCGCGCAGGCGTCGCATAGTTCAACGGCCGGGTTGCCAGGGTAGCGTAGACTTTCTCTGAGAACCCTATGCTAAAGCTTCTGCTGCTTCTCGTCAGCCTCGCCGTGCTTTGGTGGTTCATACGCAATGATGCGTCCGAGTACGCTGCGTTCAAACGGCTCACCGACACGGCCGGCCGCCAGCGTTTCTACAGGGTATGGGTACTGAAGAGTTTTCTCGCCCTATTTGGGACTTCCATTGTCTGCCTGCTGATTCTTCGCCAGCTGCAGGCGCTCTTCTACCTGCCGGACGCGTTTATTCCGCTGGCCGCCCGCCTGGGCGCGGACATGCCGACGACAGGATTACTGGATAAGGAGTTCCTCGCGGGCTGTGCCGCCGGTGCGATGGTGGTCGGCATCCTGCTGGGCGTAGTGATCGCGAAGAGGCTGAAGACCTCGCATGCCACGCTGGGCGACGTTGAACCGCTGATGCCGCGCAATGGCGCCGAAACAGGTTGGGTCGCATTGCTTTCGATCAACGCCGGCCTGAGCGAAGAGTGCTTCTTCCGGCTGGTTCTGCCGCTGCTGCTGATCGGCGTAGTGCACAATCCGCTGCTGGCGTTCCTCAGTGCGACGATCCTGTTTGGCCTGGTGCACATCTACCAGGGCGTGGTTGGCGTTGTGCTGACGACGCTGGTTGGGGCGGTGCTGGCCGGGCTTTACCTCTGGACGGGGAGTCTGCTGATTACCATTGCCGTGCATGCCGGCCTGGATCTCTTCGGGCTGGTGGTGCGCCCAACGTTCATGCGCCTGCTGCATCGGCCGGAGGCGTAAGTCGTTATCCGTTGTCAGTTATCCGTTGTCAGGCCAATGCGACTTAACTGGGAATTGACAACCGCTTCACCCGTCACCGCGCGAAAATCCATCCGCTGCTACACTCTGCTCAATAAGACATGTCCCAATTTGGGAAGGCCACTGCAGAGGCACGCGCTTCTGCGCGGCCCTGTCTCATCCCCCGAGGCGTTCGATCCGATTAGATCTATATGGATCGGTGCCTCACAACTGAATGTCTGGGTTACCGCTTGCCGCAGAGACGTACCGCGAGCACCCGATTCCGTATCTCCGGCACACTGCTTAACGGCGGCGCACTCATTGTGCTGGCTTTTGCCAATCTCCTCGCGCCCAACCTGGATGCCCAGCGACTTGCAGTGCCGCATGCCAATGTCAACCTGACCGCGCCGTGGCAACCGCTGGGGCCGAGCTCCATCGTCTCCGCGACCTACGGCAATCTCACTGGTCGCGTGGCCGCGATTGCGACCGATCCCAACGATTTGACCGGCAACACGGTTTATCTCGGTACCACCGGCGGCGGTGTGTGGAAGTCGACCAACGCGGCTCTGGGCGCGGCGAGCTTTGTGCCGCTTACGGACACGCTGCCGGTCTTCAGCAACAATGCCGGCAGCAGCGTTGTGCCGTCGCTGACCATCGGTGCGCTGGCGGTCCAGCCGGCCCTGAACCCGGTGCTGATCGCCGGCACGGGTGACGCGAACAACGCGACGGACTCTTATTACGGCGAAGGCCTGTTGCGTTTGGCCGAGGACGGGCATACGTGGACGCTGATCCAGGCGTCCAATGACGGCACGAACGGCTTCCACTCCTTTATCGGCCTGGCGACGGCGGGCATCGCGTTCAGCACGGCAACGCCGGCGCTGGTGGTTGCTGCCTTCTCTACTTCCCCGCAAGCGGCCGTCGTGGGTGCGGTCACCCTCGACTCCTTTCCCGGCCTCTACTACTCCAACGACTCCGGCCAGACGTGGCAGATGGCGACAATCCAGGACGGCGCAGCGATTGTGCAGACTCCGCAAGGTCCGGGCACAGGGGAGATTGGAAACGCCGTGACCTCGGTAGTGTGGGACCCGGTGCGCGCGATGTTCTACGCGGCGGTCCGATCGCACGGCTATTATTCTTCGCCCAACGGTGTTACCTGGACGCGCCTCACGACGCAGCCGGGAACCAACCTCACCACGGCGAACTGTCCGGTCGGGGCGAACGGTATCGGCAGCCCGAACTGCCCTATCTATAGGGGTGTGCTCGCAGTTCAGCCCGTAACCGGCGATCTCTACGCGCTGACGGTGGATGCAAACAATCTCGACCAGGGCTTGTGGCAGGATCTTTGCAGCGCGACTTCGGGCAGCTGCGCCAAGCCGACGCCAACCTTCGCCAACCGCATCGACAATGGCGCGCTGGAGATCGGCAGCGGCAGCACGGTCATCGCGCAGGGCAACTATAACCTGGCGCTGAACGCCGCGCCCGCTGCATCGAACAGCACCAATCTTTATGTCGGCACCATCGATCTCTATCGTTGCGCGATCACGGCGGGCTCCTCCATGTGCAGCCTCAGAAATACCACCAACGCGCTCGACGGCTGCAATGCGCCGGCGCAGGTCGCGGCCGCTCAGCATGCGATTGCGACGGTCCCACAGGCCAGCGGTGCGCCCATCCTCTTCCTTGGCAACGATAGCGGTCTGTGGCGGTCGATCGATGGCGTCGCAGAAACAGGCAGCGTCTGTTCGGCGACCGATTCCACGCACTTCGACAATCTCAATGCAAGCATTGGCGTGGGTGGATCGCTGAGTGAAACGGTAGGTTTCGCGCAGAACCCGGGCAACCCCAACATCCTCATCGCCGGGCTGGGCGCGAATGGATCGGCGGCGACCTCTGCGGCGGCGACGCTCAGTCCATGGCCGCAGCTCTCCGCCGGCGAAGGCGGCTATCCCGCGATCGACGCCGTCACACCCGGGAACTGGTATGTCCCCATCGGCGTCGGCGTGAACCTCGACGCGTGTCCACTGGGCAGCAACTGCGCCGCCGCCAACTTCCTCCCGCCTGCGACCATCGGCGCAACGCAGGTGGATGCCGATAACAGCCAGATGGACACGCCCATCCTGCTGGATCCGGCCTTGACGACGAGTCTGCTGGTTGGGACGTGCAGGGTGTGGCGAGGCCCCGCCAGCAATGGAGCAGCATGGTCCAATGCGAACGCCCTCAGCCCTGCGCTGGGAGGCTCCACGATTCCCTGCGGTCTCTATAGCCCGCTAATCCGTTCGATCGCCGCCGGAGGTCCCAGCGTGACCTCCGCGAACCTGCAAAACTCTGGCTCGACGGTAATTTACGCGGGCATCTCCGGATCGCAGGACGGCGGCGGCGCCATTCCCGGACACATGTTCGTGACGACGAGCGCGAACGCGGCGACCAGCACCAAGGCCTGGACCGACATCTCGCTCTCCGCGGTCGGCAACGACACCGCCGGCTTCAATCCGCAGCACTTCGATATCTCGTCCATCACGGTCGATCCCCACGACGCTACCGGCGCTACGGTGTATGCGACGGTGATGGGTTTCGGCGGCGTGCCGCACCTGTACCGCTCGACGAACTTTGGCGGCACTTGGCTGAATATCAGCAGAAACCTGCCCGATGCGCCGGCCAACGCCGTCCTCGTGGATCCGAACGACGCGAACACCGTATACGTCGCGACGGACGCAGGCGTCTACGTGACCCAGGCCATCACCACCTGTTCGACCTCCAACTGCTGGAGCGCGCTTGGAACGGCCCTGCCGAACGCCCCCATCCTGAGCCTGGCGGCTGCCGCTACGCTTCCAACCGGCGACGGCCGCTCCGGCATGTTGCGCGCCGGCACCTATGGACGCGGCCTGTGGCAGACGCCGCTGCTAACGGCAACTACGGGAAGCCAGGCCGCCATCACGCTCTCGGCCGCGAACCTTACCTTCGCGGCGCAGCAGGTGGGGACGCAGTCCGCGGCGCAGACCATCACCCTCAGCAGCAACGGAAGCGCACCGATAGTGTTCGGCTCGCTGGTAGTGACCGGCGACTTCACCGAGACGGACGATTGTGCAGGCAAGACCATCGCGGTCGGAAGTAGTTGCAGCGTACAAATCGTCTTTGCACCCCAGACGACCGGCGCTGACCCTGGCCTTCTTACGATCTACGCCAACATCGCGGGCGGACAGGCGACTGTCGCGCTCAACGGCACGGGCACTGCTGCCGCCGCGATCGTGCTCACGCCGCTCACGCTCAGCTTTCCCGCCACCATCGTCAACCAGACAGCAGCGTCCCAGAACATTACCGTCTCCAACACCGGCGGCACACTCGCGACGTTATCCGCGCCCGTACTCAGCGGCAACACCGGCGACTTTTCCGTGTTCGCCAACACCTGCGGAGCCACCCTCGCGGCCAGCACCGGCTGCACGCTCTCGATCACCTTTACGCCGACGGCCAGCGGCGCGCGCTCCGCCACCCTTTCGGTCACCGACAACGCCGGCACAGCCTCCGCCGCGACCCAGACCGCGAGCCTCTCCGGGATCGGCGACGCGCCCGCCACCGACACGCTCTCCGCGACCGCGCTGAACTTCACGGTGCAGCAGATTGGCACGACCAGCGGCGCTCAGACGATTACGCTGACTAACAGCGGTGGAGTTCCGCTGACTTTGATCGCCGCCAGCGTCTCGCCCGGCGATTTCTCCGTGGTCAACGCCTGCGGAAACTCCCTGGCCGCACATGCGACCTGCGCGCTCAACGTAATCTTCTCGCCCACGGCTGTCGGCTCCCGCACCGCGACCCTGACCGTCACCGACCAGTTTCGCTACCAGAACGTCTTGCTCAGCGGCACAGGCGTTGCCGGCCCCGGCGTCTCGCTGACCCCGGTATCTCTCGTCTATCCGGCGACCGGCGTCGGTCTCACGGCGCTCGCACAAACGCTGACGCTCACCAATAACGGGGGAGTGCCGCTCGCCGTCTCGAGTGTCGCGGTCAGTCCAGGTTTCGCGATCGCACTCAACGCCTGCACGACCACCGTGGCCGTCAATGGCAGCTGCAGTTTGACGATCGTATTTGCGCCTACAGCTCCCGGACCGATCGCGGGCACGCTCACCTTTACGGACAACGCGCGCGGCGGCGTTCAAACTACCTCGCTCTCGGGCACCGGCATTGACTTTGCCTTGACCGCTGCGGGAGTCATCAGCGCTACAGTCGCAGGCAGCGGCGCGAGTGTCACCTACGCCTTGCAACTCAGCTCGCTCAGCGGTCTCTCTGGCAACGTTGCGCTCAACTGCACCGGCGCGCCCGTCAACTCCATGTGCACGGTCACCCCCGCCATTGGCTCGCTCGGAACTACCACGCCCGTGATTGTCACCCTGGAAACCGCGGTGCCCAGTGCTGTGGCCCTCGCACATCGCTCCCGGCCTTTGAGCGCATCCAGCTTAGCCAGGGCCGTTCTGCTGGCCATGCTCCTGCCGGTCGCCTTCTTCCAACGACGGCGCTATCCGCGGTTCGCGCGTTTCCTCGTCATGCTCTGCGCCCTGGGAGTGCTCAACAGCTGTGGCGCCAGCCGCACGATTCCCACGACAGGAACCACAGGAGGAGGAGGAGGAACGGCCACGCCTCCGGGAACCTCGACTCTTACGATCAGCGCGTCGGCGGCCGGGCTCACGCACTCCGTCAGCCTCACCGTGGTCGTGCAGTAGCGACCTTACATAACGGAATGGACCAGTTCCTAGGCCGCTGCACCGGCTGCGACCGCGCTGGCCCACGCCCACTGAAAGTTGTATCCGCCGAGCCAGCCGGTCACGTCCACCACCTCGCCGATAAAGTACATTCCCGGAACCCGCTTGCTCTCCATCGTGCGCGCGTCGAGCTCCGCAGTATCGACGCCGCCCACTGTCACCTCCGCCTTCGCAAACCCCTCACTGCCGTCAGGCCGCAGCGTCCAGGCGTGCAGGTCGCTCTCCAGCCGAGCGATCCCGGCGTTGGTCCAATCGCCCGCACTCGCATTCGCGCGCACCCGCACCCAGCGCTCGGCCATCCGCGTGGGCAACACCGTTCGCAGCGCCGCATACGCACTGTTCCAATCGCGTCCCGAAGCCTGCGCCAGCAGCGGACGAAACACTTCCAATCCCGGCGCCGTATCGAAGCTGACCTCTCCCCCCGGCCTCCAGTAGGACGACGCCTGCAGCACTGCCGGTCCGCTCACCCCGCGATGCGTCACCAGCAAACGCTCACGAAACGCGGGAATCTTTCGCCGCGCCTTTTCCTGCACAACCGCCCGCGCCACCACGTCAAAGGCGACGCCGGCCAGGTCGCACCACCGCGCTTTATCGTCCACGGAAAACACCAACGGCACAAGCCCGGCGCGCGGCTCCACGATCGCATGGCCGAACTCCCGCGCCAGTTCGTAGCCAAACGCGGTCGCGCCCATCGCCGGAATCGACAGCCCGCCGGTCGCCACCACCACTGACTCGCACGCGAACTTCCCCGCACTGGTCTCGACCACAAACCCCGCCGCGTCTCCACCACGCCGCACCGACGAGACGCTCACGCCGCAGCGCGTCTCCACGCGCGCCTCCGCGCATTCCTTCTCCAGCATCGCCACAATCTGCTTGGCCGAGTCATCGCAGAACAGCTGCCCCAGGGTTTTCTCGTGATATCGGATCCGGTGCTTCTCCACCAGCGCAATGAAGTCCTTCGGCGTAAATCGCGCCAGGGCGGACTTGGCAAAGTGAGGATTCTCGCTGAGGAAGTTCTCCGCCTTCGTCCCAATGTTGGTGAAGTTGCAGCGCCCGCCGCCGGAGATCAGAATCTTCCGGCCCACGCGCTCGCCGTGTTCCAGCAGCAACACGCGTCGTCCGCGTTTGCCGGCCTCGAATGCGCACATCATTCCGGCCGCACCCGCGCCGAGCACCACCACGTCGTACTGATCCATCTGCTCATTCTATGGAACCCAACGCAAAGTCGCGCACCTGCATCCAACGCTGTGGAAGAAATATAGGAGCAAACCATGAAATCACTTCCCTGGATTCTCGCAGCCGTCGGCCTCGGGGTGGCCGCGTACGTCGTCATGAACACGCCGGGCCCCGAGTACGCGACGGGCAACGACAGCATCGAAGACGCCGCTCGCAGAACCTCCGCCTGGGGTTCGAAGAATCGCCTCACCGGCGCCGGCACCCATCTC
>JBEKFF010000123.1:0-10336 GCA_050013455.1 Acidobacteriaceae bacterium
TCTTTGCGCCGATTACCTGCGTATCCGACAACTGCAACGTGTTGGTGGTGGTCGTGGTATTCAGGCCTTCGCTGGGCAGCACCAGCAGACCGACACCACTGTTGTTGAACGTAACTTCGTTGTACTCATACCTTCCCATGAACGTATTGCTCGGAGTGACCTGGCGATCCAAACGCCCACTGTAGTTCTGCGTAACCTGCGGTGCCGGCACCGCTTCATTCACCGGCGTCAACAGGGTTGGATCAATCGCAACCACAATCGCGTTATTTTGCAAATCATTGAGCAGCCCGCTCACGAAGAAAGACGTCTTCGGGTTGAACGACCCGCTCACATTTCCGTTGAGGTTGAGCGTGTAGTAGGGCGGCTCGACGGTGGCGTACGGGTTCCGCGCGTTGAAGACATTGTCCGTGCCGGAGCTGTCGAACTCGCCATGCAACTTGCTGCTTCCCGGTTTCGTGGAGATCTCCACGCGGCCAAAGCCCAGGCGGTCATACTGCGCCGAATAAGGGTTTTGATTGATCCGAATCTGAGCGATCGTGCTCTTCGGTGGAAAGCGGCCATTGGAGAAACCGTTGACCAGGATCTCCGGCGGCTTGGAGCCTTCCCCGCCGGCCATCGCCTGGATCTCCTGCTGAAACATGCTGTCATCGTCGGAGAATTCTTTAAGTTGGTCCGCGTTCAACACCAGGGCACTCTTGTTCTCCGCAGCCGCGGTGCTGCCGGTATCCTGCGATGGGACGGTGATCTCCTCCGGCGCCGCCGCTACCTGGAGCCTGATATTGAGGCTTGCCCGGGGAGCCCATTCTGTCAGGGTGATGTTGGTGGTGTAAGTTCTGAAACCGCTGGCCGTGACCGTGACGGCGTAGGATCCTGACGGAAGCGGCATGTTGAAGCTTCCCGTCGTATCCGTCGTGGTGTCGCGCTGGAAGCTGCTGCTCTCCACGTGTACAGCAGCCCGATTGATCCTGGCGCCTGATGGATCCGCGACGGTGCCGCTCAGGATGCCGAGTGCTGGCGTCTCATGATCGGCGGGTTGCCGCATCGCAACGCTCGCGGGACTAGCGGATGTCGTCGCGAAACAGTGCCGCGGGCTCGCGGCCCAGCAAATTGCCAGGGCGCAGCCAGCCAACCAGGGACTCAGTGTCCGGGACCACCCGCAACCAATCACTTAAACGAATACCCGCTAGAGAGTTTGAACTGGGAGTCCAACAAGACGAACAAAGTTTCCTGCGATATTCACGTTGGAATAAGCTCCCGTGATCTTATCGCATAAATCTCATATGGCCGCACGCGAATTCGGGTGTGTGAGCGAAGCTAACAATCTTGTTTTCCAGCCCGCTATGTGCCATGGCATAGCTCTTCAGTTAATCTAACGGAGAAACCCGGAGCGTGTTGCTGATGAGCAACACCGCGTCAGTGCTGCAACTGGTTATCGCTGGGCTGCTGCCCCATCTTCGTCACCAGTGCCTTCGGGATATGCCGCCGTGTGCGGTGTCGTGGCGCCGGTGTCTCGGTTCCCGGATCCAGTCGATAAAGGATCAGAAGATTGCGATCAGGATCGTCGTAGGCGGGGAAGGCGGCGACGCGTTTCATCTGGTACATCGGTGTAATCGCGTCCGCTTTGTCGTCCTCTACATCGTTCCAGGCCGCGTACCATCCTGGCTTGTACTGCTTCACGCGCACATCCATATCGTCGGTGCCAAAGTCATCATCGATCGAAGGGAGCCCGGTCATCAACGTCAGGTCCGAGCCCGAGATGGACAGGATCAGGTGCGAGTGCGTCTTATCCGCGAGCACGATGCTCTTGATTCCCTGAGCAGCCGCCTCGAATTCATAGGTGGGGTGACGCAGGTATCCAACCTGCTGCATGGCATCCGGAACCGCAATCGCCAGCACCAACACGGCACAGCCGATCGAAGCGACGAGGGTGCCCACACGGTGCTGCGCCTGGCGAAAGCTGTCGATGCCCATCGCCACGACCACTGTGATCGGCACCGCGACCACCAGGTAATACCGTGGCTGCAGGTTGTTGTGATACGCAAGGAACGCGAAGTACCCGCCAATCCAGAGCAGCAGCGCCGGAAAGAGCGGGTTCGTCAGGATGCGCGGACGCCAAAAGAGCGCCAGGGCAATCACGACGAAGAAAGTCACGTAGATCAGCGTTCCCATCCACGCACCGTCGGTAATGGTATTGAGAATCACCTTCGCTACCGGCTCAAGGCCTATTCCCGTATAAGCATTCGCCGAGAAAAGATATTGATAGTCCTCAAGATAGTGCGGCCGAACGAAGAAGAAGAAGTAGGCGCACCATAGAGCGGCGCCGCCGATCACGGGCGGCAGGGCGAGCCGCAGCGCCGGCCGCAGCCGGTATCCTGCACGCGCCCACATCATATAGAAGATTGCTGGCATTAAACAGATGCCCGTCGTCTTGGTGAGGACCAGTCCAGGCAGTAAGAACGCAAGCAAAACCGCGCATCCCAGGCCGCGAAGACGTCGTACGTGCCGGTGAATCGGCTGCATCTCCGAGGCAGCCAGCAATCCCAGCGCGGTAAGTGCCACCAGCAGTGGCTCGAGAATGGCCATCCGCATGAACACAAAGAGGAACGGGCTTGTACACAAAAAGAAAACGGCAATCGGAGCGGCCAGCGATTGGCCGGACTCGCTGTTGCGCGGACGCGTATGACGCTGGATGAGCAGGTAAAGCGTGACCAGCGTGAAGCCGAAGACACATAGCGTGAGCGCGCGCGCCGCTGTGACGGAAACTCCCGTGAACTTGAAGACCAGCAGCTCGATCGCGGGCCAAACCGGCAGAGCAACGGCTGGATTGAAGTCACCCTTCCAATACCAGTGGCCGCTCACGAAGTGGCGAATCGCGGCGTCGCCATACCAGCCTTCGTCGGTATATTTCGACCAATCCATCCACGGCGAGTGGTTCGGGAAATCCGCGGTCAGGTGCACAAAGTGGAGCGCGAAGAAGACAGCCGAAGCTCCGAGCAGCAGCAGACGGATCACTCGCGACAGGGTGATCGTCGACATCTGGCGACGTACCGACACCGCGGCCTCCGCCTGTTTGGGCGCGATCACCGCAGCAGCTGACGAGTTGGAAGCGTTATACATTCCGGAGCGATCGAGCAAAAAAGTTGAAGCAAACCAAAGGATATACAAGCTGTCCGAGGCGGTCGGGAGCAAGCACGAATGCGCCGCGCTCGGAATCCTTCATAGACTGTATGATGCGATTCCGAATTATAGACATGCCTCAATGCCATAGCACAAGGCTGGAGGCCTACGGAGACGCCGGATGCAGTATCGTTTCCAGCGGGCGCGACGATCCTCCCGCTGCTCGACAAACCTCGGGAGTTGCCGCCGGCGAGGCAATCAGATAATGCAGGTCAGGGGCTCGCAGGTTGGCGAAATCGTACTCGGAACAGACGGACCAGCCCTTGAGATCGAGGGAGTTTCCCAGCTCCCACAGGCTGAAGCCGCTTACGAACGCATATTGAGGATGCTCGGCGGCGCACGCCTTCACTCGATCTTCAAACGGAAGCGCCGCGCTCGCTCGACCATTGACCAGGCCCGCCATATCGCACAGGGGCGATTGCGTAAAGTAGCCGATATAGCCCACGTCGAAGGCAACCAGCTTCAGGGAGCTCAAGCGCTCGAGGTGCTGCGTACGAAACTGCGCGAGGCTGTGCTCGCGCGCACGAAACTCCCGGTACAGCAAGATGGACTCGATCGGTGCGGTGATCACCAGCAGGCATACCACGGCATAGGCCGCGAACCTTAGCAAGTGCGCGGGCAACGGCCGCGGCTCAGTTTCACTCCAGCGCAGCTCCAGGATGTTCCAAAGAATTGGAAAAATCAGCGTCCACACGAAGTACCGAACACCCTGCACCTGTTGTCCACGCTGGATCGCAAGCGCCATCACAACCGGGAAGGGGCTGTTCGCTGCCAGCATCGACAGGGAGACGCGTCGCTTGTACACAACCACCGCAGCCGCAGTCAGTAGCCAAAACAGCAGAAGGATCGCGCCCACCGACATTGCGCTTACAAATACGGAGATCGTTGCATGCAGGGTCGACATCCATGGAGCTCGAGCGTCCGCCTTGGCGATGGCCGTGTCTGGGATCAAGGCGTGCATGCCCAGATAAATCACACCGGCCGCGACGACGCTTCCAAACAACGGGGCGGTGCTGGATGCCACCATGCGGAGTCGCGCCCGCAGACCATCCGGCGGTGCCGACTCATACCGCGCAAAGAACAACGTGACACTCGCAACCGTCATCAGGAGCAAAAACTCAATTCGCGCAAGCGTGGCTACGAGTCCCAAGGTAAATAGCCACGCAAAGGATCGCCTTGAAAAGTCCCGGCTGTGCCCAAGGCGCGAGATAGCGAAGACCAGCAGGGAGACAAGGCATAGCGTGAGCGAGGTTTCCATTCCGTCGTCGAGCCAGCGCACCGCCATCGGCATCACCAGGATGGTCAGCGACAGCAAAGCAAGTGTCCACGCCAGCCGAGGTGCGGAGCGAAGCGCACGCGGAAACGCCCATGCCAGCCCCGCGAAAAGCGTTACGTGAAATACCGAGGAGACCGCCCGCGGCAACTCCGGTGATTCAAACAACGTGCGCAAACCGGCCAGCAACCAAACGTACAGCAAGCTGGACGTTCCATAATCCGGATGAACTCCATCGTAGGAGATCATGTGCTCGCGCAGGAGATTTACCGCATACCGAAGGTGAATAAAAGCGTCATCCTGCACAGCTGGCCAGGATATTCGCAGCCACACCAGGAGCCATACCGCAAGAAGGATTGTCAGGCTTCGATAGCGCTTGGGCATTCCACTCTTTCTTGTCTTAACTACTTTACAGACCTGCCAGCTTAGGAACGATCAAATTGGAGCCTGTGATTCGGAGCATAGCGCGGGCTCGGGTCGGCGGCAAAACCGAACGAAGGTCAGTTGGGGCTGCAATGCCGTGAATCCTCGGGTGCCCTGTTAAGGAATATGTAGAGACAAAGCAAGCTGAGCAACACGGGGATGATCAGGCGCAACTCGCGGAATTCTCCACCGATGAAGACCGCTAAACCGTAAGGCACACTAAGGACGAGAAGTACCAGCGCGGGTCGAGCATTGTTATAAAGTCTCATTCCCATTGCAACCCCGGTAGCAACCAAGAGGCCAACCACGAACAGGCTTTGCAGCGCCCATTTCCCTCCGTATGTAATTGCTTGAATCACCTGCAGTTTCCCGGGCGTCATCAGATGAATTCCCGCGTAAACGGCTAGCGACAAGACCAGATCAACCGCGAGGTAGATGCCGTACCGTTTGGCCAACGGCCTCGGCGAAAAGAGCGCTATCGTCGCAAGGAACGATGTCAGCAGAAACTCCGTCTCCCGATTAAGCGTTCCAGCAACGGCAGAAACCGCAACGAGAATCATTCCGATGCTCGAGTTCTTCACCCTGGTTCCCCATATCCCGATCAGGAGGAGAAGATAGGCAAGCTGGTCATAGGGAGTTACTACCGCCATCGACAGCACCAGGAGCAGGGTGTAGCAAAAGTAAAGCGACAATTCCCGGTCCGGCAGCCCCCTCTTTTTTACCCACAGGAGCGAGAGAAGTAGCACGTTGGAGAGTGAAAAATATAAACCATTGGACAAGACGTAGGCGCCATAGAACAGGAATGACCCAGATGGATCGCGCGGTAACGGGTAAGGGCGTTCTGCGACATGCGCACGGAGGAAGTAATATACGTCGACGAGCAGATCGCGTCCCAGAATCCTGTACCTGTAGATGCCATCGTAGTACTGGGCGCTGAAGTTATTGAGGTCCATGCTACCGGTGTATGTGGTCGCCATCCATACTTGAACGGAAATCAGGATGACGAGAGGAAGCGCTGTCGCGAGGCTTGCGAAGAGCAGATACTGCGGGAACATCGAGTGGTTTTGCGCCTTCGCGCCTACGTCTCTCCGAAGCAATCTATCGAGAACTTCAGACATACCGCTCCTTGCTCAGACGTCCACGGTCGCTTTCATGTCATCACTTCGGCGCGCGCGTGACCCCAACGTGCTATCGCTCATTCATAGGACAACGCGTCAATCGGGTCTTTCCGCGCAGCTTTCAATGCGGGATACAGTGCTCCCAGGAGCGCGCCGCCGAGCGCAATGGCCACCGCATTGGCGACCCACGCGCCCGTGACCTGGAAACTCAGCGTCGGGAACCGTACCCGTAGCAGATCCTTGAGGACATACGTCGCAATCACACCCAGCGTCGTACCCACAATCGCAAGCAGCATCGTCTCACGCAGCACTACTGAAACAATTACCAGCCGTCCCGCACCCATCGACTTCAATATCCCAATCTCTCGCGTGCGTTCAAGTACAGCCGTGTACATCGACTGAAAGATCACGAGGAAGCCAATGATCGTTGCAATGCTGATCACCACGTTCAGCGCAATGTTGAATCCCGGGAGATGGTCCGGCGTAAGCATTGAGAGGAATTCCTGGCTGGTCTGCACACTCCAGTCCTGCAGCCCATCGGTCGCGAGAATCTCCTTGCGAACGTCCTCCTGAAACTTCGGTTGGTTCTCTGTCTGCAGATAAAACAGCGACGCCTTCCCCGGATTATTGTCTAGAGCGTCCATCGTATCCAGCGGGATGTACTTGCGCGCTCCCTTGCCGTGCTCCACAATGCCACAAACCGTGAAGGTGTGATTGAGAACCTTAACCGAGTCACCCACCTTGGTCCCCTTGCCGGACTTGGCCTGCAAATCGTCAATAATCAGGTCGTTCGCCTCTTTGAAAGGCCCGCCACTCACGAACACGAAAGGGCGCAGGGCGTTGTAGCTCTGAAAATCAATCCCGTAAATATTTTCCACGGAGCTGCCCGCTGTGAATTTGATATTGACCGGCGCAACCACCTGCACATGGGGCAGCGCTGCGAGCACCTTGGCAATGCGAACATCTGCGGACGCCGAACTGGTCATCATCATGGCGGTCGCAGCTCCTGGATGCACGATCATATCCATGCCAATCCCTGTCGTCTGCGCTTTGCTGCCATTCAAAATACCGTAAAAGATGGCCACCACCGAGAGAATCATGATGACCTCGATGGCGACGGCGAATGCGCTGATGACAGAGCGCAGCGGACGATGGATGAGATTGCCGAAGATCAGTTTATTCATGGGTGATGCTGAACGTGCTCATGGTGATAGCAGCAGCTTTCATAGTAGCGCACCGCCAGTCGATTGCGCCCGGGCGCAGCCCACAGCAGGAGCAGCCGATTCACCCCTGCGCCTGGGCAGCGATGGGGCGCACGCCAACTAGCCTGCGGCCTGACGGTGCAGGTGCCCTGCCCAGGAGGAGGGTTCCCAGAATGGGCGCAATGCGGGTGACGACGATGATCGCCAGCATCATTCCAAAGTTGCCATTACCCATAAAGTAGATCATGCCACCAACAAGCTGTTCCGGCGCTGCGTGCGCAAGCCACACGACGACCATCAGTCCCCAGGGATATTTCGTCACGTCGCCCACGACGAAATCCACGCTACTGAAGAACAGGATCCAGACCACCGGAAGCAACCACAAGATGCCGCCCCATCCTTCGCAGTGAAATGCCTCAGCTACGGGACTGAACGATATTCCGGTCGAGTAATCGTCCTCCGCAAGGCCGGAACCCATCTCGTGCGCATAGAAGTTGCCGCCAAAAGTTACCTGCTTGTCTGGATTGAGGAAGTGGGGCAAGAGGTTGCCGAAATATTGATAAATGGGCGTCATGCCCTCGTAATGATCCTTTGCCGAAAACGCGAAGAGTTCATCATCTGGAGGAATCATCGAAAGACGTTCGATCAGGGATCCCTGAGGCTCGTTGTAGTACTCCGATACGCCCATCTCCCTCGTTACCTCAATCTGCTTGAGATGGTCCTCCAAGTACTGCCGGTGAGTAAGGAGGTACCAGGCAAGCACTAGATGCTGGGTACCATCCATTCCTTCAGCCAGATCGCGCGACGCGGAAAGCGGCGAAATGAACCAAAAGCTTAGGAAGCCCATCACAACGACAGCCACCACGTGGACAAAGCGCACTCTCAGGCGGGCGTAAAAGACGCCGACCGCCCAGCAAACCATCGGCGTGAGCATGGCCTGTTTCGAATATGAAACTAAACCCAGATATTCAAAGTATATGAAGACGGCGATACTGATCCCGCTGACAGAACGCCGCCCTCCACTGTCCTTAACCGCCCCGATGGTTGCCAGAATGATGCCGAGGGAACCGAACACGTTCACCTGGTTGAGCGCGCTCATGATGCCGCCAGGCGCGGTGCCGAAGATCGGGACAGCAAAAATAATGCCAAGCCACACCATGATGCAACCCAGGCCGGCAGCGGTGTAGTTGAGTTCCCCCTTGCTGAAACCGCCTCCGATTCCCATCGCACGGAAGTCGATCTTTCGATTAACCAGAGTGACCAGCAGCAACATCACCATGCTGGTGGTATAGAGAGCCATGTCGAGCAATGGATCGAGAAGGTTGGAGTCTGCCGGTTCGCCCACCACGGCCTTCCAACTGACGCCGACGATCACAATAAGCGTGGAATACCAGAAGATATACGCACCTGTGATCCTGTTGAACCCTTCCGCAAAGTTGAAGGCGAGGACGCTCAAAATCACGAAGGCGAAATACAGAATGCTGAAGAGCAGCCCGGTGTGCTGAATCTGCTGAACGCAGAAAAAGATGGAGGCAAAGACAAAAGCCTTCGACAACGGAACTCGCGATGGGAGCGAAAGACGCACTCACATGAGTTTACAAGACACTTGCAGCAGAATCCGCGAGATCGGGAAGATCTGCTACCGACCGGCCGTTCCCTTACAAGGACCGGTCAGCCGGGGACTTACTCCTGCCGCATGCGAGCGCGGCACTGCGTAGCCGGCCGTACCCACTCGCTCCATAAAATCAGCGCGATGCAGGGCATCATAAATGCCGCGAGCTCGCTGAAGATTCGAATCTCAACCACAACGCCCACCAGCAACATCGCGACAGCCCATAGGGTCATCACAATTGCAGTGGAATGGGCGAACGCTCGATCGCCTATCTTGTCGAACTTTGCGATAAACAGCGGGAGCGTAAAACCAAATAACGAGAGCAGAAGCGCCCACTGAGGAGGCTTCATCAGTGATCGCAGATTGCCGGCCAGGCGAATTCCAAACCATCGCGTTGGCATCGCCCCCTCGAGAGGATTATTGCGAAAGTGATGCTCAATCCACATCCGCAATGCGATCCAGAGGAAGAATTGGACAGCCACGTAGGGCAGAACCTTCGCCCATGGACGTCCGCTGGCTTCAGACGTTTCCTTCGCATATCTGTTCTTAAACCAGGTATAGAGCGCAAGGAACAGCGGAATGAAAATGATCGTCTCTCGGTTCAGCGTTCCGATCGCAACAACCAGCGTCAGAGCCGCATACCGCTTGGTGATCACGAGCCACACCGAAACCACGAAGATTGTCAGCGAGAGAACGTCATACGGCAATATGAAGAGTCCATAGCCAACCACCAAATTGAAATACGTCATGTACAGCAGTAGCAGCGATGCCCAAGCCGAGAACATCGTGTTCCCTGTCAGGTGTTGCAGTGTCGACCGACCCGCCAGAATACAACCGACCATGGCAAAGAAGTTCACGATCAATAATGCGACAGAATATGGACTCCGCAGATCCTCGGGCAGGTGCGCACCCATGTGGGTGAGAACGCCGCTCCAGTGCGGATTCGCGGCAGTCGCTTTCAAAACCCAGGCCATCAATACGCGGCCCTGGAAGGGCATCATGCCTGTTCCATTGGCATAGGCCGGCAAGTCCAAATACGGCGCATTGCGCCACACATACCGAATCGTGAATTGCGCGCAGGCCAGAAGCACGAAGATCCACCAGCCAATTTGGGCAGATCGAGACATCGAGCCGGGCTGATCAGCAGCATGCATCGCTTACGTCTCCGCGAAAAATGATGGGTCAAAAGCGTTTGGAAGGATTATTGAATTTGCACCAACCCGCCCTCGGCGCCGTGCCCGGCACCGCCCGGCGTAATGGTCGTCTTCTGCGGAGAGCGCCAGTGGTCGATATAGCTAACCTGGTGTACGCAGCTGATCGTGCAGTTCGGTGCGCACGACTTCTCCGTCAGGAACTCGCGCTTCACAATCGCCGTCGTGTACTCGGCTACGGGGATTCCTGGATAGCCGCGCTGTTGCGAGCAGTAGGACACGATCCCATTCTCGTCCACATAGAGATAGCGGGACCCTGCGCGGCAGCGCCAGTCATTCGGCAATCCATTCGCGATCGCCTCCTGAAATCCGTTGAACCG
>JBEKFF010000124.1:0-10269 GCA_050013455.1 Acidobacteriaceae bacterium
CAGAAGTCGGGGTCGATGTCGGGGAAGATGCTGTCGCGCACTTCGATGGCGGCGAGGCGTTCCGCTTGTTCCGGGGTGATGGAGCGGTGGGATTCCAGGTGGTTGTAGATGGATTTCAGTTCGTTGAACTGATCCATGTGGGTCTCGAAGCGGAGCTCGGCGTAGTCGCGGGCCGCGCCGGTGGTGATGAGGAACTGCCAGTCGGAGGATTCGAGGAGGAGGAGCTCGCGGCAGAGCTGTTTGACGATGCGCTCGGCGGTGGGCTGGGTGTCGTCGTGGTCGGGCTTCCATTTCCCAGCGGTGCAGACGTCGCGCACGTAGAGTTCGGCGGGATAGATCTGGGCGTAGGTCCATGAGGTGTCGGGATTCATCCAGACGTAGTTGGTGCCTTCGGCGCCCCAGGAGCCTTCGTGCATTTTGATGAAGCCGGCGCGTGGGTACTCGTCGAGATATTGAGAGCCGGAGGTGAGATGGATGCCGATGGGGTAGTCGTGGAGGGTGCGGGCGACGGCCTCGAGCCACTGAGGACCTTCGAACCACCAGTGCCCGAAGAGCTCGGCGTCGAAGGGCGAGGAGAGGATGGGGGGCACCGCATCGCTCATAGCCGCGTTGATGGCTTCCCAGACCAGGTGGACGAAGTGGGAGGCGTGGGCCTGGGTGCGCTCGGCGGCGCGGGCTGGGTCGTAGGGCTGCTTGTCAGCCATGTCGATGTTGGAGCCGGTGACCGACCAGTAGCGATGACCGCCGGGCCAGCGCTTCTTGTGGAAGTCGAGATAGTTGCTGTCGCCGGGATAGCCGAAGTTGCCGGACCAGACCTGGGTGCCGGTGCTGGGGTCGCGCGGGAAGACGGTGACGGGGTGCGGGTGTTCGTCTGAGGGAGAGCCGTCGACGTAGTAGGGCTGGTAGAGGCGGCGATAGTCGTTGTGGGTCATGGGCTCGTCGGTGGGGCGGACGACGGCGCCGGCTCCACCGCTGTGGAGGAGCTCGTAGGGGGAGGGGATGCGGGCGGACTCTTCGATGAGGTGCGTGTCGACGAAGAAGAAGTCGATTTCGGATTCGCTGATGGCCTGTTCGACGCCGATGCGATTGAAGGCGGGAGCAATGGGCGAGCCGTCCTGCTGGGTGACGGGATAGTTCCAGAGGCCGGCGGGGCGATAGCCGCACTCGGGTGCCCAGATGCCGCGAGGGTGTTTGCCGATGTGGCGCTGGTGAGCGGTGACGGCGGTGCGAACCTGGGCGCGAACGCTCTCGTCGGTGCCGAGGAGCGGCATATAGCCGTGAGTAGCGCAGCAGGTGATGATCTCGATCAGGCCGGCGTCGTTGAAGTGGCGGAAGCCTTTGATGATGTCGCAGTCGAGGGCCTGGAAGTCGGTGAGGGCGTCGGAGAAGTACTTTTGCCAGAAGCGGGCGAGCTCGGCGTAGTGATCTTCGCTGACGGAGAGGAAGTAGGCTTCGTCTTCGCGGGCGGCGAGAATCTTGCGATCGAGGTAGCGGGGGAAGTCGGTCTTGAAGACGGGGTGGGCGAGCTGCTCGAGGAGGATGGGGGAGAGATTGAGGCTGCAGTTGAGGGCGATGCCGTCGCGCTCAAGATTGCCGAGGACGCGGAGGAGCGGAAGGTAGGTTTCGGCGGCGGCCTCGTGGAGCCACTCGATGCCATGCGGCCAGGTGCCGTGATTGACGACCCAGGGCAGGTGGGCGTGGAGGGTGAAGGAGAGGAAGCCAGCGGGCTTGGAGTCGGGATGGGAGCGGTTGGGCTGTGATTGGTTGGCCTGGGGTGTTTGCGCGCTCAAGGTCGTGATCCCTTCTGGGAGGGTGGTGCGCTGGGGAGAAAGCCGCGCGAGAGGTGGGGGAGAGTGGCGAGCGTTCGACCGGTCTCCATGGTTAGGGGTTAGACGCCTAGAAAACAGGTGAGGCTGCAACTGAGAGCGATGCATGCCCTACGAGAAGGCCGATGATGCAGCACGAGGGGAGAGAAAGTATTGGACTGCATTACGTTCGTTGGATGCAGAGTGAATGGGTAGGGGTGCTCGGAATGGGAGTGCGGGCCGGCTGCCGGGGGAGTGACTGCTAAGAGGTCTGTTTGCTTAGGCTGCGTGCGAAGGACGTGTGTGCGTGGAGGCCAGGGACGTTTGCAGGAGCGGCGGGGGACGCAACCCGCGGGCGTTGTGGAGGCATCCAGTAAGAGAGAGACTACAGCAAGCGATGGGTTTCTACGACGGGATTTTCGAAGTTTTTACAAGCCGGAAGAGAGTATGCTGTCGCAGAGCGTTAAGTCTCAATAGGAGAGTGTAATGGCAGATAATGACAGCGCAGGCGGATTCGGATGGTTTCTGGCAGGGCTGGGTATCGGGGCGTTGGTTGGAGTGTTGTATGCGCCGAAGTCGGGTAAAGAGACCCGCGACGATCTGAAGGCCGGGGCGCTTGAAGCGAAGGATCGCGCGAACGAGCTCTATGAACAGGGCAGGACCCAGGTAAATGCGTACGCCGAACAGGGCAAGCAGGTTGCGAGCGAGTATGTGGACAAGAGCAAGCAGGTTGCGTCGGATTATGTCGATAAGGGCAAGGAGTTTTACGACAAGGGACGCACCCAGTGGTCACAGTATGTGGACAAGGGCAAGGACCTGATCCAGTCGCAGGCGGAGGCGGCGAAGGCTGCCGTGGACGCGGGCAAGGAAGCGTACGTGTCCAAGACGAACGAGTCGACGCCGGTTGTGTAGGCTCACTGTTTCGAGGTTGATGAAGCTAAGGACTTGTTGCGATGAGGGCCGGTGAATGCCGGCCCTTCGTCGCGACAGGCGGCTGGTGGGCAGCGGATGCGTGGCTGCGGGACTTGCACGGTTGTGCAGGAAACGCACAAGATAGTAAGGATCAATAGTTTGCAGAGCGAACAGGAGCAGAGTCATGCCGGTACTGATTGGCGCAGCGGTGGTTGTCTTCCAGTCGACCTCGGAGTTGACGCAACGAGATATTCATTGGGCGATGCTCTTTCTCGCGGTCATCGCGCTGGCGTTGGTGGCGCAGGCGATCGGCGTGCTTGTCGGCGCCGCGTTCGGGGCGAAACTGCTGCGCAAGGTCAACGTAATTGCGGACATCGTGGAGACCAAGACGGGGCCGATTATGGATCGGACCGCCAGCATTTTGAAGGAGCTTGAGCCCAGGGTGAAGAGCGTGGGGGAGAGTGCCGAGCACATCTCGTCGACGGTGCGGGTGAAGGTGGACGAGCTGGGCGTGACGATGACCGAATTGAATGCGACGATGCGCGACATCAATGGGCGCACGCGGGTGCAGGTGCAGCGCGCGGACAACATTGTTAGCGATGCGTTGCATGCGACCGAGGAGATTTCGCAGACGGTTCAGCACAGCATCAAGGGGCCGGTGAAACAGATTGCCGGGGTGATTGCGGGCGTGAAAGCGGCGGTGGAGACGCTGGTGGCGAGATCGCCGTTTGGGCGGAGGTAAAGGTCAGCTCGGGGCTGTCCTAAACATCTTGCATCCCACTCATCCGCGTATGAATGGGGCACCCGAATTTTTGAGGGATGCGAGTCGTTGCGGGGTCAGAGGATCCAGCCGCCGCCGGCTACTTCGTCTTCTTGATAGAAGACGGCGGATTGGCCTGGGGTGATGGCGCGTTGGGGCTCGTCGAAGATGGCTTCGATGGTGTCGGGAGCGGTGACGCGGAGGGTTGCGGGGGCGGGCTCGTGGCGGTGACGGATTTTGATGGTCACGCGGATGGGCTCGGTGGGTTCGGGGATGGAGACCCAGTTGAGGCGGTTGGCGGTTAGCTTGGTGGAGAGCAACTGATTGTCGGTGCCGACTTCTACCTGGTGGGAGTCGGGATGAATCTTTAAGACGTAGAGCGGGTCTGGCGAGCTGATGCCCAGGCCCTTGCGCTGGCCTACGGTGAAGGCGTGGATGCCGCTGTGGCGGCCGATCACTTCGCCAGATGTGGAGACGAGTTCGCCGGAGGAGTCGGGGAGGGGTTCGCCCTGCTCGGCGAGGTAGGCGGTGAGGAAGCTCTGGTAGCTGCCGCCGGGGATGAAGCAGATCTCCTGGGAGTCGGGCTTCTGGGCCAGCTCGAGGCCGTGGTCGGCGGCCATGGTGCGGACGGCGGGCTTCTGCATTTCGCCGAGGGGGAAGAGGGTGCGGGAGAGCTGGTCCTGGGTGAGGCCGAAGAGGAAGTAGGTCTGGTCCTTGCTGCGGTCGGCGGGGCGGGAGAGGATCCAGCGGCCGCGGGCTTCGTCGTAGCGGTTGCGGGCGTAGTGGCCGGTGGCGATGCGCTCGGCGCCGATCTGGCGGGCGGTGAGGAGAAGCTGATCGAACTTGAGATGGTTATTGCAGAGGGTGCAGGGGATGGGGGTGCGGCCGGCTAGGTACTCGCTGACGAAGGGGCGGACTACCTCGGCTTCGAAGCGGTCCTGGGCGTTGACGAGGTAGTAGGGGATGCCGAGGTGTTCGGCTACGTGGCGGGCGTCGTAGACGTCGTCGATGGAGCAGCAGCGGCCCTGGGGGACGGTCTCGGGGAGGCCGAGGTCGGCGTAGTTTGCGGCTAGGCGGCGCTGGTTCCAGAGCTGGAGGGTGAGGCCGACGAGGGGATGTCCCTGGGCGTGCAGGAGCGCGGCGACGGCGGAGGAGTCGACGCCACCGGACATGGCTACGGCAATGGTGTCCTGCTGAGACATAAAGGCCCTAGGTAAGATGATAGTCTGCGGCGCAGGTTGCGGTAAATCGGTTGCGGCGGGAAGTCGAGGTGGGGATTGGACGATAGGCAGCAGGGCGCGATGGCGGGACGATGGGCGCTGCCTTTTTTGGGGCTGGCGTGCGCGGTTGGGGTCGCGTCGATTTACTATAACCAGCCGCTGTTGCTGGTGATGGGCAAGACGTTTGGGCGCGATGCGCGGGCGATGGAGTGGGTGGCGGTGGCGACGCAGTTGGGCTATGCGGCGGGAATTTTATTCTTTGTGCCGCTGGGGGATGTGGCGGAGCGGCGCTCGCTGATGATGCGCATGTACGCGGCGGTGAGCGTGGCGCTGGTGCTGGCGGCGCTGGCGCAGGGTCTGGCGTGGATGATTGTCGCGAGCGCGCTGGTGGGGTTGATGGCCGCGGTGACGCACGTGGTGCTGCCGATTGCTCCGGATCTGGTGAGCCATGAGCAGCGAGGCAAGGCGATTGGGACGGTGATGACGGGGCTGCTGCTGGGGATCTTGCTGGCACGGACGTTTGCGGGATGGCTGGCGAACGTTGCGGGATGGCGGAGCGTGTTTGTGGTGGCGGCGGTGATGAATTTGTCTTTCGTGCCGGTGATGTGGAAGGTGATGCCGAAGATGGCGCCGCGGGCGTCGCTGACGTATGGGCAGGCGATGCGATCGTTGTGGACGCTGTTTCGATGCGAGCCGTTGCTGCGCGAGGCGGGGGGCATCGGGGCTCTGACGTTTGCGTCGTTCAGCTGCTTCTGGACGACGCTGGCTTATCTGCTGAACTCGCATTATGGATTGGGGCCGGGAGTGGCGGGAACGTTTGGGATGGTGGGCGCGGCAGGAGCGATCGTGGCTCCGTTTGCGGGATGGCTGGCGGACAAGCGGGGGGCTCGGTTTGTGGTGACGGTGGCGGGCGCGGTGATGACAGGCTCGTATATTTGGCTGCTGGTGACGGAGCGCTTGCGGGCGCCGACTGCATGGCACATGGCGGCGCTGGTGGTGGGCGTGGTGGCGCTGGATGTGGGCCAGCAGATGATGCAGGTGGGGAACCAGACGCGGATCTTCGGGCTGGGAGCCGGGGCGCGGAGCCGGCTGAACACGATTTACATGACGATATTTTTTGCGGGCGGTGCGATGGGGTCGGCGCTCGCGGGGTGGGCGTGGTGGCGGTGGGGATGGAACGGGGTGTGCGGGCTAGCGCTGGTGCTGATGGGGGCGGCGGGGATCCGTCATTGGACGGGATACAGCCGCAGGCATGGAGAGGCGCGGGTGCATGTGCCGGCCAAGGAGTGCGATCCGGTTTAGGTGGGTTGGTGGGCGATTTGTCTAGCTGCGGATGTTGGTAACGGCTGCGGGGTGGGCTTCGGTGTCGTCAGCGAGGGCGGAGGCCTGGGCGCGGCGTTCGGCGCGGAGAGCGGCAGAGCGGCGGGCCTGGCGCCAGGTGGTCATGGCAGTGACGCCGTAGTTCCAGACAGCGCTGAAGAGCAGGCCGGTGATGCCGGCGAGGGGCCAGGGCATTCCCTGGCGAAAGGCTTCGGCGCTGATGAGGACGTTGGCGATGCCGCCGAGCGAACACGCGATGCAGAAGGTGAGCATGCCGAACCAGAAGGCGACACCGCGGCGGCGACGGTCGCGGTAGGTGAAGGAGTTGTTGAGGACGTAGTTCAGGATCATGACGATGCCGGTGGCGCAGGCCTGGGAGTCGATGAAGCTGAAGTGTTCGGACTTGAGGAGAAGGCCGAGCAGGAGGAGGTGGATGACGGCGCCGATGGTGCCGACGAGACAGAAGAGGACGAAGCGCACAGAGACGTAGCTGCCGATGAACTTGTCGAGGATGAGCTCGAGATATTCGAGGCCGACGATGAGGTCGAGCTTGCTTTGGCCGTGCTGGCGGAGGCGGAAGTGGTAGGGAACTTCGCCGACGCGGACCTGGCCGTCGGCGGAGAGGATGATGTCGAGGAGGATCTTGAAGCCGATGGCGGTGAGGCGATGGGCGATGCGCTCGAAGAACGAGCGGCGAACGATGAAGAAGCCGCTCATGGGGTCGGTGAGGTGGGCGTGGCGCTCGACGCCGGAGAGACGGCGGCCGAGGCGGCTGAGCTTGATGCGCCAGTCAGAGAAGTCACCCATGCTGCCGCCGCCGATGTTGCGGGAGCCGACGACCAGGTCGAGGTCTTCGGTAGATATCTTGCGGTACATCTCGGGGAGGACGGCTTCGTCGTGCTGGAGGTCAGCGTCCATGACAGCGATGTAGGGGGCGGAGGTGGCGAGCATGCCTTCGATGCAGGCGGAGGAGAGGCCGCGGCGGCCGATGCGATGGAGGACGTGCAGGTTGGGCTGGTGGCCGGAGAGGCGCTTGGCAACAGCGGCGGTGCCATCGGGTGAGTCGTCGTCGACGACGATGACCTCGTAGCGGATATCATGGAGGGTATTACGGAGCTTCTGGAGTAACAGGCCAATGTTCTCGCGCTCGTTGAGCGTGGGAATCACGATGCAAAGATCATAAGACGGCATTGAGATCCTTTGGCGAGTCAACGAAGGGCGTGAGGAGCGTTGTGCTGCAGATTGCGACAACGTGCATAACGATAGATGCTTGCTGCGATGTTTCGCGCAAGACTAGATTATAAGATTACTGACGCACTTCAAAGTCGAGAGATAGATGATTTTAGGATCCGCGGCGAAACAGAAGGCAAGCTCTGCGCTCGAACGAATCGAAGAGAAGGTGGAACAGCATGCCGGGGCAGGGATGGTGGTGGTGCTGTGTTTGCTGTTTGTCGCGCTGGTGGGGCTGGCTGCGAGCGACTATCTCTGGTACGACGAACTGATCATTGTGCGGGTGGCCGCGCTTCCGCACTGGCACGATATCTGGAATTTTTATGCCAGCGGGCTGGATACGATTGGGTTGCTGTATGCGCTGGTGCTGCATGCTTTGAGAGTGCTGCCGGCGGATGACGAGATCCGATCGCGGCTGCCGGCGATCCTGAGTTTCCTGGGGATGTTGTGGTGCGTGTTTGTGTTTGTGCGGCGACGGTATGCAGCGGTGTATGGGTTCGCCGTGGTGTTGTTGCTGACGACGTTTCCGCTGCTGGCGTTTGCGGTGTTTGCGAAGAGCTACGCTGTGGAGCTGGCGGGGCTGGGGTTTGCGATGATCTGCTGGCAGAAGGGGCTGGAGGAGAGCAGCGGGTGGGGCGCGGTCGGGGTGT
Source organism: Acidobacteriaceae bacterium (assembly GCA_050013455.1). Taxonomy (GTDB): domain Bacteria; phylum Acidobacteriota; class Terriglobia; order Terriglobales; family Acidobacteriaceae; genus Granulicella. The sequence goes on from JBEKFF010000124.1 coordinate 7,898, forward strand.
GGTGCGGGCTGGCTGTGGCGATCTCTTCGCATACGTTTGCGATTTTTCTGATGGTGCCGTTTGCGGCGGCGCAATGGTGGGCGGATGCACGGCGGGGGCGGGTGAGCTGGGCAACGTGGGCTGCGCTGGTATCGTTTCCGGCGGCGCTGCTGCCGGTGTTGCCGGGTGATCTGAGGGCGTCGAAGCTGTATGGCTCGAACTTCTGGTCGAAGCCGAGTTCCGCACTGATGAAGCAGACGTATATCGACTACTTCACGACCAATTGGCGGTTCCTGGTGATCCTGCTGATCGCGGGATTGATTGTGTCGCTGGTGCTTGTGGAGGGGAAGCGTGCAGAGGAATTGGCGGAGAGGAAGAGGGGATTTTCGGGGCCGGAGTGGATGCTGGTTGGGCTGCTGACGGCGCTGCCGGCGTATGTGCTGCCGGCGTCATATCTGCTGCATGCGTATCGCGCGGATTATGTGCTGGGGTATGCAGTTGGGCTGGGGATTCTGATGGTGGCGGTGTTTGCGGAGCAGTCGCGGAGAAGTGGCGCGGCGGGTGTTGTGTTACTGATCTTGTTTGCGGCGGTGACACTGAAGGTGGATTTGAAGACGATGCCCGGGGGGATGCGCGCACTGGTGCATCCAAAGAGTGTGCATGCCGCGCTGGCGGCGAGATACGACAGCGAGGCGTGGGTGAAGCTGCTGGAGGGAAGCGATCTGCCAGTGGTGGTGGGCGATCATCTGTTGTATACGCGGCTGGAGTGTTATGCGCCGGACGAGTTGAAGCGGCGGCTATATTTTCTGACGGACTTCGCAGAGGTTCGTGCCTATCCGCTTTCGGAGACTTCGCAGAGAAACTTTCTGCTGTTTGGAAAGCTGCTGGGATATCAGACGATGGATGTGGGCGAGTTTGTGCCGGGGCATCGTGAGGCGCTGATGGCGGTCGGCGTGATGACGGGGACGCTGTGGCTGCCGCCTTACATGCTGCACCAGGCGGAGTTGGGGAACGCGTCGCTGCGGCTGCTGGGGCCGGGGTTTGAGGAGCCGGATGTGTATGAGGTGAAGTTCAGCGGGCTGCCGGAATTTCCGGTGGTGGGGACGTCGGGGCGATGAGAGAAACGGACGTGACATTCGCTCGTAAGTTTCGTTTGCCGGCTGTCTTGTGCGCTTTGGCGGTGCTGGTGTGCGAGCTGGTGAGCTTACCGTATACGACGATGGGGGTATGCGACGACATGTCGTACATCCTGATTGCGCACAGGGTGGCGGAGACAGGGCACATCTTCTACAACGGGCCGACGACTCCGATGTTGGGGTGGCAGCTTTACCTGGGGGCGTTGTTTATCAGGCTGTTTGGGTACTCGCTGACGACGGTGCGGATGAGCACGCTGCTGGTGTCGATGGTGCTGGCGTTTGTATTGCAGCGGGCGCTGGTGCGGGCAAATATTGGTGAGCGCAATGCAACGCTGGGGACGCTGGCGCTGGTGCTTTCGCCGCTGTACCTTGTGCTGTCGGTTACGTTCATGTCGGACATCCAGGGGTTGTTTGCGATCGTGGTGTGCCTGTATGGATGCTTGCGCGCCCTGCATGCGGGGACGGCTCGGGCAGCGATTGCGTGGATCTGTTTTGCGGTGGCGGCGGATGGAATCTGCGGGACGTCACGACAGATTGCATGGCTGGGGATTTTGGTGATGGTGCCGTCGGCGGTGTGGCTGCTGCGGTCGCGGAGAGATGTGTTTGTTGCGGCAGCAGCCGCGAATGTGGCGGGGATGCTTTGGGTGTTTGGGTGCCTGCAATGGTTCAAGCGGCAGCCTTATAACGTGCCGGAACATGTGTTTTCGGACAGCTTCAACGCGCGTCAGGCGGCGGGGCAGTTGGGACATATTTTTCTGGATGCGCCGTTCTTGCTGCTTCCGATTGTGGCGTTATTTCTCCCAGGGCTGCTGAGGAATCGGCGATGGGTGCTGGCGATTGGCGCGGTGCTGGGTGCGGCGTATTTGTTTTTGGCGACGTATCCAAGTCACGTGCGCGGAAGCTTTCCGCTGGATCCGACGGGTGGCGATTGGGTGGGCGTGCATGGGGTGTACGAGTTCATGATTCTCAAGGGGAATCCGCCGATTTTCGTGAGCAGGGCGATGCAGGTGGTGTTGACCGTGGTGTCGGTTGGCGGGGTGCTGGGGTTGATTTCGCTACTGGTCGATGGACGGGCTGCGCGGAGGACGGAGAATGCTGCGGGGGTTTCGTGGAAACAGCTGGGCGTGCTGCTGGGGCCGTTCGTGGTGGTGTATGCGTTGTTGCTGATTCCGCGCGCGGGAGACTTTCATTTGACCGAGCGATACTTGTTCGCGCTGCTGGTGGTCGCGCTGGTTTGCATGGTGCGGTACTACCAGG
>JBEKFF010000125.1:0-10194 GCA_050013455.1 Acidobacteriaceae bacterium
GCCGCCCAAACCTGGCGCCTGGTTTTGTTCATCCGGCACTTGCCTCAGATCACCCCCTAGGAACTCAATGAGATGAAGGCGCTGAATCCAAAGAGCCAGGGGAATCCAGCGAATTGGTGAAGGTCGTGGAACCGCCCCAGAATGATGCCCGCTCCAAGCACGACAAATGCGTTGCCTCTCATCGTGACGCACTGTTAGCCCTGCTCGATCGCCAAAGAGAGAAGATCATCAATCCGCCAAGCAATCCCACCGCACGGCGGAAATGCATCCGATGCTTTCCATGTCGTGTAGTGACGGCACGATGACCACGCGGCCCCAAAGACCACGACCACTCGAAAGGAGCACACGATGAAAGAACCAGACGACAGATCGCGCCGCTGCCTTCTCAAGGCGAGCTCGATGTTGGGCCTGGCAGTCGCGTTCAGACCGGCGACGATCGGCGAGGCATTTGCAGATTCGAAATCCAATACTGCTCAAAAGGCGCACACCATGACCCAAACCAGCGCAACACAGGCAGCCGACAAAACGACTATTCGTCCGTTTCAGGTGAATGTTCCAGAAGTGGAGCTTGCCGAATTGCGCAGGCGCATCAACTCGACAAGGTGGCCTGATTGGGAAACGGTCAAGGACGAATCGCAAGGCGTGCCGCTGGCGACAATGCAGGAACTAGCGCGCTATTGGGCGACAGACTACGATTGGCGCAAGTGCGAGGTGAAACTAAACGCCCTGCCGCAGTTCACCACCGAGATCGACGGGCTGGACATTCATTTCATTCACGTTCGTTCGAAACATGAAAACGCGTTGCCACTGATCGTCACGCATGGATGGCCTGGCTCAGTCATCGAGCAGCTGAAGATTATCGATCCACTTACCAATCCCACGGCACATGGCGGCAGCGCATCGGACGCCTTCCATCTGGTGATTCCGTCGCTACCGGGCTTCGGGTTTTCAGCAAGGCCCACCACTTCCGGCTGGGGTCCCGAGCGCACTGCAACTGCCTGGGTAGTGCTGATGAAGCGCCTTGGATACGCACAATTTGTGGCGCAAGGCGGCGATTTGGGCGCGGGTGTCTGCACTGTGATGGCCAAACACGCACCTCCAGAATTGCTGGGAATTCACACCAACTTCCCTGGGACTATTCCATCCGACATTGCGAAGGCGCTCCAGTGTGGCGATCCTCCGCCATCCGGCCTATCCGTCGACGAAAGACGCGCTTACGATCAGCTGACCAATCTATTTGCGAAGAAACGTGCCTACGCCCAAATGATGGCGACTCGTCCGCAAACGCTATACGGATTGGCGGATTCGCCCGTCTGCCTGGCAGCCTGGCTCTTTGACCACGGTGACGGTTATGGCCAGCCGGCGGCGCCGATCACCTCGGCCGTGCTCGGGCGCACCATTAATGGATACTCCGCAGGTGACCTGACACGAGACGATGTACTCGACGACTTCACGCTCTACTGGTTGACGAACACGGCGGTTTCTGCGGCTCGTTACTATTGGGAAAGTCACCTCAATCTTTATAACGCGGCCAATGTTTCGATCCCTGCTGCCGTGAGCGTCTTTCCCGGCGAGAACTATCAAGCCCCGCGAAGCTGGACGGAGCGGGCGTACAACAAGCTCATTTATTACAACAAGGTCGACAAAGGCGGACACTATGCGGCTTGGGAACAGCCGCAACTGTTTTCAGAAGAGCTTCGCGCGGGCTTCAGATCACTGCGGTCATAAACGGCGAAATTGGCAGTCTGATCTGACGCATCGAGCAAAGGTAATGAGAGTTGAATTCATTCCACCTCAACCTGTCTCTGAGCCACGCTATTGGGTGCGGTCTGAGCAGGTTCTTGCAATGCTGTGTTGCGGCAGCTGAACAGGAGGACAAAGATGTTGAACAGAATTGACGGCCATCATCAACTTGCTTTGACATTTGTGTACAAGATCACCGAGTCATGCAATCTAACTTCGTCTTGTTGAGTCCATACGTGAGCCGGCCTGAACTGCTATTTCACTTGTCTCCAAGGTTGGTAACTACAAACGTTAGCTCCTACCTGGACGGCTCGGGCGGATATGCCGAAGGGGAGTTCGGATAAGAGCATTTGAACCTCCATGAGGTTGGGCCTTACTTCTGCACGTGTGTGGTACCCAATGCACCGGCTCTTGACGAGTGATAAATCCCCAAAGCGCGTTTCCAGACAGTAGCTCTGCAAACGCGCGTTTGGTTGAAGTTCGTAACAGCGGTTGAGAGGTGTCGGACGGTCCTTCTCAGAATTGCGGCGCCACTCAGTAGATCCCAGGAGTTCTCTAGGACACGATCAGTCGCGTTCCCAGAAATGAGGTGGCTCGATTCCCAGCGTCCGCAAATACACGTATCCCTGGCCGCGATGGTGGATCTCATTGTCGATCGCATACTGAATCGTCGCCTGCCCCGGCATCTCCCATTGGCCAAAAGCTTTGTCCACCTCGCTAAACCGGTGAGCTGGAATCTTCCAGAACTTCTCGTCCAAGGCTGCGGTCTGCACGTCCCATAGCCGCAGAAGCTCGCGTTTGGTCTCCGGCTTTGACCCCTTGTACTCCTCCCACTTGCCAGTGGCGACGCCCTCCACGATCGGCACAGCCATGCGGATGAACTCCCACGCCATCTCAGAGAACGGCCGCATTCCCCCCAAAGAAAACTGAAACAGCTTATCTTCCGGGAAAGCTTCAATCGTCCTCCGCGTCACCCTCCTGTGCCCCTGCCAGTCTTTCAGCAAGTCCTCCGCCGTCAGCACGTTCACTTGTGTGGTCTCAGTAGCCATGTTCGTTCTCCTCGCGCCCCATTTGGGCTGTGCTCAAGACTAAGCAGAATTCCCGACAACTTCTGTCGTGATTTTGATGAATAATCAGATTTCTATGTACGACCCCATCATGCGCGTCCTCACCGTCCTCGAAATCCTGCAGGCTCGCGACCATGTGACTGGAACAGAACTCGCCGAACGCCTGGAAGTCGACCTTCGCACGATTCAGCGTTACATCGTTCGCCTCAGAGATCTCAGCATTCCCATTGAATCCTCTCGCGGTGTAGGAGGGTCGTACCGCCTGCGCCCCGGCTTTCGCCTTCCGCCGCTGCTGTTTACAGACGAGGAAGCATTCGCGCTCTCGCTGGGACTTCGCGCTCTGCGACAGCTTGGCCTGTCCGCATTTGCACCCGCCACCGAGGGTGCCTTGGCCAAGCTGGGGCGTGTACTGCCCGACAAGCTGCGCGAAAGTATCCTGACCGTTGAAGATGTAGTCGCCGTCGAACCCGGCCCCTGGGTCGTTTCTACTTCCGCCGAATCCCTCGTCCAGGCGGCGACGGCAATACGCGCTTGCCACCGCGTACGCTTTTCCTATCGATCCCACACCGACATCCGCTCGCGCCGCGAAATAAAGCCTTATGCGGTTATGCACTCCGATGGGCGATGGTATCTGATCGGCTACTGCCTCTCACGTAAGGCTCTCCGCACCTTCCGCCTCGATCGCGTGATGGATCTCGAGGTCCGTCCTGCAACATTCAAGCGCCCCGCCAAATTCGATCCGCGAAACTACCTGAAGCAGAGCATGCCTTTTATCCAGTCGGACTACCAGATCGACATCTGGATCGACATGCCCATCGAGGAAGCCGAACGCACGTTTGCACCTTGGAGAGTGGCCACCGAGAAGGATCAGGATGGAACGCGCCTGCGCTGCGGGCGTGATCGTCTGCAGCTTTTCGCCGCCATGCTGCTCAGCATGGGACGGCGCATCGTGATCTATAAACCCGCCGAGTTAAGGGAAATCTTCAGAGATCTTGCTCGTCAGGCACTGCTGGCGGCGCAACCGCCAGCGGTCGAGGAGAGTATGGCAGCCTCCGATTAGAGCTCAATCAACAACATTGAGAGCAAACGCTCTGAACACGTCAATGAGTGCATCGACCTGTTAGCGTCAGCCGACGACAAGGCGCAGACACATCGGCCGGATAAACGGCAAGACTCCTCACGGAGCACAACTCAAGCGAGCACTCCCGCTGGTACAATCCAATCGCTGGACCACCGCGACGCGGAATTTTATCAGCGGTAAATGAGCAGCCAGCATTCCTTATGGGAAGGCTCCTATGGTTCCCGAACGTTGTCAAAACGTAATCATCGGTAGCGGCGAAGGTGGAAAATACCTCGCCTGGCACCTGGCGCAATTGGGCCAGCCAACCATGGTCATCGAGCGCCGGTGGATCGGCGGCTCCTGCCCAAACATCAATTGCCTTCCGTCGAAAAATGAAATTTGGAGCGCGAAGGTCGCCCACCTCGCACGCCATGCCGGTGAGTTCGGCACCATCGCCGGTCCGGTCTCGATCAACATGGAGGCCGTCCGGCGGCGCAAGCGCGAGATGGTCGAAGCGCTGGTCGCGATTCACCTGAAGAACTATCGCGAAACCGGCGCTCAGCTCGTCATGGGCGAAGCCCGCTTCACCGGCCCCAAGACTCTTGAGGTTCGCCTCAACGACGGAGGCTCGCGCACCATCGTCGGCGAGCGCGTCTTCCTCAACGTGGGCACGCACGCCGCCATCCCTCCCATCCCCGGCCTGCGCGAAGCCCAACCCCTCACCCATATCGAACTCCTCGAGTTGGACCGCCTCCCCGAACATCTCATCGTCATCGGTGGTGGCTACGTTGGTCTCGAGTTTGCACAGGCGTACCGCCGTTTCGGAAGCAAAGTCACCATCCTCCAACGCTCCGCGCGCCTGCTCATCGACGAAGATCCCGATGTCTCCGAAGAGTTGCAGAAACTGCTTGTCCTGGAGGGGATCGACGTCATAACGCACGCTGAGCTGCTTCAGGTCACAGGCCGCTCCGGAACGGAAGTCAGCCTCCACTTCGGCACGCCCAACGGGCAAAGAACCGTCGCCGGCTCCGACATCCTCGTCGCCACCGGTCGCGTGCCCAACACCTCCGGCATCGCCCCGGAATTGGCTGGCGTTGCCGTTACCCCGGAAGGCTGGCTCCAGGTCAACGAGCGCCTCGAGACCACCGCCCCCGAGGTGTGGGCCATCGGCGAATGTGCCGGAAGCCCGCAATTCACGCACGCGTCCATGGATGACTTTCGCATCATTCGCGACAACCTCGCGGGCGGAACGCGCACAACCACTGACCGCCTCATGCCTTCGTGCCTCTTCACGGATCCGCAGGTCGCGCATATCGGCCTGACCGAATCTGAAGCGCAACGCACAGGCATCGCCGTCCAGATCGCCCGAGCGCCCATGGCCGCGGTCCTGCGAACCCGGACCATCAGCGAGACCCAGGGTTTCATGAAGGCCCTCATCGCTCCGGACACCGGACGCATCCTCGGCTTCACGATGATCGGCCCCGAAGCCGGAGAGGTCATGGCGGTGGTGCAGATGGCCATGCAGGCCGGATTCCCCTACACCGTTCTCCGAGACGCCATACTGGCACACCCAACCATGGCCGAAGGTCTCAACGTCCTATTCTCCAAAGTCAAACCCTGACCCGAAGGGAGCCTAAGCATGAATCCCGAAACCGCCGCCACATCCATCTGGCCGCGAACCTTGGTCCACCGCGTCGAAGCCGACGGAGTTCGCGTCTTCTATCGCGAAGCCGGCCCCCTCAACGCTCCCGTCGTCCTCCTGCTCCATGGGTTCCCCACCTCCTCTTTCCAGTACCGCGATCTCATCCCCCGCCTGGCCGATCGCTATCGCGTCATCGCCCCCGACCTGCCCGGATTTGGCTTCACGGAGGTTCCCGTCGAGCGCCGGTACGAGTACACTTTTGACGCGCTCGCGCACACCATCGACAAGTTCACCGAGGTGCTTGGCCTGACCCGCTATGCGCTCTACGTCTTCGACTACGGCGCTCCCACCGGATTCCGCCTCTCCATGGCTCACCCTGAGCGCGTCACCGCCATCGTCTCGCAAAACGGCAACGCCTACGAAGAAGGCCTCGGCGACGCATGGGCGCCCATTCGCCGCTACTGGTCCCAGCCCACCCGCGAAAACCGCGAGGCCATTCGCACCGTCCTCAACCTCGATGGCATGCGCCACGAGTACGCCTCCGGCATAGCCAACCCGGACCTCATCGCGCCGGAAGGTTACACCCTCGACGCCGCGCTCCTGGCTCGTCCCGGCAACCAGGACATCCAACTCGACCTCTTCCTCGACTACGCGAACAACGTAAAACTCTATCCGGCATTTCACGAATACTTCAGGAAGTTTCAGCCACCTCTATTCGCAATCTGGGGTAAGAACGATCCGTACTTCATCCCCGCCGGCGCCAAAGCCTTCCAGCGGGATCTCCCCAGTGCCACCGTCGAATTCCTCGACACTGGCCACTTCGCCCTCGAGACTCACGGCGATGTCATCGCCGCCGCCATCCGGGATTTCTTCGCAAGAACCCTCCGAGGAGTCGAATGACATACAAAGTATGGCTCGTGGAACAACCCGGCGGCGCGTTCAAGCAGTCGGAGCGTGCGATTCCCACGCTCGATCGGAATCAGGTTCTCGTACGAATCGCCGCCAGCGGCCTCAACCCGCTGGACACCAAAATCCGCACCGGCCGCGCCGACCACGCCCGCCAGCCTCTGCCTGCGGTGCTCGGTCTGGACACGGCTGGAACGGTGGAGGCCGTCGGTTCCGCCGTGACCGCCTTCAAAGCTGGCGACGAAGTCTACGGCCTGGTTGGCGGAGTCGGAGGCCACCAGGGCACGCTCGCCGAATATATCGCCCCGGACGCCCGCCTGCTCGCGCTCAAACCGAAGAGCCTCAGCATGCGCCAGGCCGCTGCGCTCCCCCTCAGCGTCATCACCGCGTGGGAAGGCCTCGTCGATCGCGCCAATGTCCACGCCGGTCAGACCGCGCTGATCCATGCAGGCGCCGGCGGTATCGGCCATATCGCCATCCAGATCGCCCGCGCCCACGGCGCAAAAGTCTTCGCCACCGTTTCCCCGGAGAAGCAATCGATCGTGGAAGATCTTGGCGCCACCCCGATCGACTATCGCTCCATCCCGGTCGAACAATACGTCGCAGACTCAACCGGTGGTCAAGGCTTCGACATCGTCTACGACACCGTCGGAGGCGCGACCCTCGATGCCTCCTTCAACGCCGTAAAGCGCTACACCGGTCACGTCGTGAGCGCCCTCGGATGGGGCTCCCACTCGCTCGCGCCGCTCTCCTTCCGCGGAGCCACCTACTCCGGAGTCTTCACGCTGCTTCCCCTGCTCACGGGCCAGAATCAAGCCCATCACGGCGCCATCCTCACGCAAGCAGCCGCCCTGGCGGACTCCAGCAAACTCACACCATTTCTCAGCCCGCAACGCTTTACCCCTATAGATCTCGACGCCGCCTGCGCCCTCGTCGAACGCAGTACCCCAGGCAAAGTCGTCATCGAGGTTGCCAACTGACACCGGGGTCCGGGTAGTCGCGTTTACCGCCAGACCAAGCGTCCTCTACCGCTCATTCACCGGATGCCAGCTGCGGGATCAGGACGCAGCAATCCGTTGGCAGACGCCTCATCCGTCCAGCTCACCCCACCTGTCGACGGCACCAACCACCAGGCGCGCGATTGTCGTTGAGCACGGAAGGTCTATACTCCTGGCACTGGACATTCGTCCATGGAAGGAGGACGTTCTTATGGTCAAGCCAATTCCCGACGGATATAGCTCAATCACCCCGTATCTCATCTTCGAGGATGCCAAGTCAGCGATTGATTTCTACGGGAAAGCATTCGGTGCACAGGAACTCTTTCGTATGCCGATGGGGGACCGGATAGGCCACGCCGAGATCCTGATCGGGAACTCTCGGATTATGCTGGCCGATGAAGCCCCGCAAATGGATGCGTACGGCCCCAAACATCACAACGGATCGCCTGTCAGTCTGATGCTCTACGTCGATGACGTCGACACTTTCACAAAAAAGGCAGTCGCAGCGGGAGCCGAAGTCCTGCGTCCGGTGAAAAATCAGTTCTACGGCGATCGTTCCGGAACCTTTCTCGATCCGTTCGGCTACAAGTGGACGATCGGCACGCACGTGGAAGATGTCCCGCCGGAGGAAATGGAAACGCGCATGGCGAGCGCGACCGCCGGTTAGAGTCTTTGCACTCTTGGTGAAGGGGAGGCTGCCCGCGTACGAAGTTGCCGATTGCGGCCTGCTCAGTTCGGATCTCGCTGCTGGCAGCCGCCGCGTCTGTTACAGTGTTTTGCGTAATCGAAGTCAAGGACCGAGCTAGTGAATCTTGAAACGGGATAGCGGCGGGTGATTAGTTCCATTCCGGCTCTCGTGGCTGGGTAGATTTAGGCAAAATTGGCTAATCGGAGGTCAAGTAAACCGAAACGCGCGCGCACCAATGGAGGCTGATCCACTCTGAGCGCAGCGAACGAACCTGCTGTCTCCCGTTCTTCTCTCGCCTCACTCCCGTCAGGCTATACACCCCATCCCGGCAGTACCCACCCATTCGCGCTGTACCACCTTTAGAATCGCACCGCCAGCCCGATTCCCACCTGCTGCATCCCCTGGCGATACCCATTGAACGCCGAGCCAATCTGGCCGCCACCGTATTCCACGCGCGCATCGATGTGCGGCGCCACGGCGTAATCTAACCCAACCTGTATCTGATACGCAAAGCTGGTGCTGCGCGAAGCATAGTGCCCATAGTTCGTCCCCACACCGCCAATCTCGAACTGAATATACGGACTGAACGGTGCGAGGTGACTGCGCAGCGCCAGCCGCGGCCCAATCAACCCACTCCGAATCTGGTTCCCATACGGCGTGCTGCCGCCGCTGGATTCAATCACGTACCGCGCATCGCCGCCTAACTGCAGTGGCCCAGCGTGCAACAACGTGTCATAAAACCCGAACGTGCCACCATAAGCCGACACGCTGTTCTGCGAAACCACCAGCGAACCCTGAGAAGCGTTCACCGACCCCAGGTAACCGCCGCTCCCCATCGCATACAACCCATACTGCGCCTTCGCGCTTCCACAACCGGCACCCAGCACCAACAGCAAACACCCGGCCCAAAGTCTCCGCAAGCAACACCTCTGCCTCGAGCATAGCGAGTAACGTTACCAAAGGTGAGTCTCCCCCAAGGTTCCCCACCCAGCGCCTTCGCGAAACGTGGCTAACGTAGCGCCCTTCGCGTCAAGGTTGTTGCTCTCTTCCTGAACCCTGAACCCTCGCTTTTACAACACGCGGCTATGTTTGTACCCGGCCTCCGTCATCGCAGCCAGCAACTGCTCCACCTGTTCGCGCCCGCGCGTCTCCATCGTGATATCGATGGTCGTGTCGCCAAGATTCACGCCATAGTACGCGCGGTTATACAACGTATCCACAATATTCACGCGATGCGCCGCGATCAGCGAGGTCAACTCGGTCAGCGCGCCCGGCTTGTCCAGCAAGTGAATCCGCAGCCGAATAAGTCGCCCATCCTGCACCAAACCGCGCTCGATGATCCTGCTCAGCAAGGTCACGTCGATGTTGCCGCCGCACACCAGCACAGCCGTCCGCGTGCTCTCTGCAAGGCTCGTCCGCTTCTGCAGCAGCGACGCCAGCGCAGTCGCGCCCGCACCTTCAGCCAGCGTCTTCTCGCGCTCCAGCAGCGTCAGAATCGCACTCGCAATCTCATCCTCGTCGACGGTAACAATCTCGTCGACATACTTCTCCACCACCGGAAACGTAACCTCGCCCGCGCGCCGGACAGCGATACCGTCGGCAATCGTCGTCGCCGGCTCCAGCGTCACCGGATGATGCGCCTCAACAGCATCGCGCATCGAAGGCAATCGCGAAGTCTGCACGCCAATCACCCGCACGCCAGGCTTGATCTCCTTCACCGCGCACGCAATCCCGCCAATCAACCCACCTCCGCCGATGGGGACTACGACCGCCTGCAAATCCTCTACCTGTTCCAAAAGTTCGAGCCCGATAGTTCCCTGCCCAGCCATCACCAGCGGATCGTCGAAGGGGTGAATAAACGTCATGCCCTGCTCTTCGCAAAGCCGCGTTGCCTCGGTGCAGGCCTCGTCGTAGTTGCCACCGTGCAGCACCACCTCGGCGCCGAATCCGCGCGTCGCCGTCACCTTCACCAACGGCGTCGTCAGCGGCATCACAATCACCGCGCGAATCCCACGCCGCGTCGCATGATACGCAACACCCTGCGCATGATTCCCCGCGCTCGCCGCCACCACGCCGCGCCTGGCCTGCTC